>JADHUC010000142.1 GCA_016784735.1 Pirellulaceae bacterium
GATGCCCTTCTCTTTTCGGCCAGCCGCCGCCGCGTAGAGCGGGTCCTGCGGGGCGACGGGGATGAAGTTCCAGTCGAAGCGTACACCGTCCCAGCCGAACATGTCGACCGACGCGCACATCTCGTTGGCCCATGCCGTGGTGGCTTCGGGTGTAAAGAGGTGTGCGCCCACGGCGTTGAAGCGCCGGCCGTCGTGGATTCTTCCGTTGTAGAAGTAGATCTGGCCGTCTTCGGTGTACTTCACTCGATCCGGGTGTGTGAGCGCGCCGTGTAAACTGCAGAAGCCCGTGTCCATGGCTAGCACACGCAGGCCGTGTTGATGGGCCGTACTCACCAGGTCTTTTACGAACGTACGCGTCAACTCAGTACGGTAGGCGCCCTGCGACTCGGTGTGCGGCTCGAACGTCTCCGTATCGGGCGTCAGGTCAAAAACCTGGTCCGGAGCCCAGCAGTAGTACTCGATGACGCCCTGATAGGCTCGCTTGGCTTGCTCGACCCTGCCGGGAATCAGATACGGGTAGCGCATCCAGCCGGCGTTCCAAACGGTCGTCTGTCCGACCCGCATGAAGAAATCGGCCACGGCAAAGTAATCGCGGGCCGTATCCAGCAGTTGGCCCTGGCCGTCGCGAGCGTCGACGATCAGCGTGAAGCCGTACTCGCCGCGCTGGGGCCAGTCGATTTCGACCTTCGTGTCTGACACAGCCTTCAACTCCACCGTTTGTGCAGGCAGGCTGCGTACGTCCTGGATGCCGTCCTCGATCTGGGTTCTAAGTGTCACAGCTTGGATCTGCGATGTGTTGTTGCGCAACACGACGCGCGCTCGGCCCTTTTCGCCGGAGCGGTAGATCAGCTTCTCCGACTCCAGTTCTGCCACCTCGACCGGCTTCAGGTGCTCTGCGTCTTGGCGGTACAAGGCGGCTACGGCGTCGGGCCCAAGGCCCACGACGATGCTCGTGCGGAAGCTCAGCTCATACGGGAGGGGCTTCCATCGCAAAGGCTCCGTCGTGCAGCCGAGGTAGGTCGTATTGGCGCCCGGAAACACCGACCTGGCCAGCGATCCGTCGCCATACCCGATCAAACCCATGCCGGTCTTTCCGTCGTGGGCATAGGCGTAGCCCGGTGCCGGTGTGTAGTACGCCTCGACCGGCTCACGTGATTCGTGACGCTTCCGGCCCGGGTAGAACCAGGCCTTCAGTCGCAGAGGTACGTCCAGCACATACAGCGCATAGACGATCTGCTCCAACGCGCGGTTTACGCGAAGGTCGTACTGGACGTCGATGGCCGCTGTGTCGGCCCGGAAGACCATGGTCTTCTCGACCTGGGGGGCCGGACTGGCCCAGCGCACCGTGCATACGACGGTTTCTTCCGTGCGAGTCAACTCGCACGTGGCCTGGGCATCGGATTCGCGATGGATGGTCGGCGAGCCGAAGCCGACTCCGGTCCACTTGGGGCGTTCTCGTTCCTCGACAATCTCAAGCCCGGCCCGTCGCACCTTGAGCGTTCGATGGCTGAGCCGGTCTGTGACGCTCGTCACGGTATAGCCTTGATCGGCCGCCAAGTGCACCTCGTACCGGTCGGTTGTGACCGTGACGCCGGCCGCGTCCTGATTGACTGTGATCGCGCCGACAGCGCCGTCAGACCACGCAATCCACAGACTTGCGGCCAGCATCACGCCCATTGCCCAGTCACGCATACTCATTTCTCCTCGTTCGTCGAGGCGGTCACCTGAACCAAACGGCGGACCCAAACCGGCCAGCCGTCCCAGAGCCAGAAAGGCGTGGCATTCGACTCCGAATCGCCGCGTGGGGCACGTTGGAAACGTGCCCCACGTTCCGAAAAATCGCCCATCGTTGCCCCCAGGAATGCATTCACCTGTCCCCTGCCGTAGCGACGCGTCACAAACAGCGGCTTGCCGCCGGCGTGCAGTACGACTTCGGCGGCGGCGTGTTTGAGATCTACGTCATGGTACCAGAGCACGGCAGGCTCGCCCTTACCCGAGCCAGTACTCCAGTCGACCGACACGGGTACGATCGGCTCGGGCTGAGCGAAGCGTTTCACACGCCATTTTCCTTCTATGCGGACCGGCAAGAGGTCCTCCAGCGGCGTGCCTTGATAGGCCCCCTTGCCCAGCGCAAACATACCGCCGAAAACGGTCAACACGGCGCCTTCCTGCACCGCCTCACGCAGTTCTTCGAGCACGCGTTGTGGAAACCAGTCGCCCGGCCCGACAGGCATATCCACAAGCACAATGCACGCAGCCTGACGTAGCCGTTCCGGGCCGGGAACGCGGTCCAATGCGAACTGATTGCGAGGGAATATGGCCGCCCCGCGCGACAGCACCGAGTAGGTGCTGATACGGTCCATCGCGAATACGGACTGGAGGCAATTGGCGATCTGGTATCGGTCGGCGGACGGACCCTGGAACAACACGAGCCTGTCACGCTTGGTGGCCCGCCCGTCACTCCACGGGACGCCCGGACGCAATTCGATGTTGTCGACCAGATGCGTGACCGTTCCACTGCAAAGGCCGTAGTTGAAGAACTCGAGTTGCCGTTTCTCTACCGACAGGTCCGGGTCGAATCGGTCGTACACGAAAAGGGGATCGGGCGCGTCGCCCATGTAGAACGCCATGCGTTTGCGGTCCACATCGAACGCCGCTCGCAGGTGCACCCATTGGCCGCGCGGCACATCGTTGGTGATGTCCCAATGCTGCTTGCGCTTAGGGTCGTATCCCATCCACGTGTGGCCGCGGATCTTCTTGAACGACGTCTGCTGCCCGTACAACCGAAACCCGAGGCACAGGTGGTCGTAGTTGGACCCACCACTTATGGCGAACTTCACATCGAATTCAAGCGTGCCCTGCCTCAGCAAAGGGATGCGTCTGACAATCTGGCCGCCCTTGTACGGACTGCGATGGCAGACCACTTCCAGATACCCATCGCGCACTTGCCATTGACTCTGCGTGTCGTCTGCCTGGACCTGCCAGCCCGATGCATCGAGCGATTGCCCGCCATCGAAGTCCGTCTTGAAGGCTAACCGCTCAGCGACATCGGCGCCCAAGGTGGACACAGACGTACAAAGGCACAGAGGCACCAAGCAACAGAGCAAAAAACAATCGCGGCGTTCCCGGCCCATCCCTCGTCCTTTCCTCCGACACTTTCCCGTGCAGGTTGGGCCCGGAACCGATCCAGGGGCACAACGGCTACTATTGTAACACCGCGCCCCTTCTCCGTGTCCGGCGCAGGCACAAAACGAGGAACGTGAATGGCGAACTGTCCGCCACGAAGGGAAGTATTTCGTCCCGGATCCGGCCGGCCGCTTCGACAGCCGACTGAAGTTCAAGCTCGGCAGCGAGTGGGCGTCATTCATTACCGCAGCGAATCCATTATACTGCGTTGTGCCGCATGGAGGCACGTGTGACACACCGCTGAGTTGATGCCAGGTTCAGAATCGGAAGCCCAACGCCGTTTCAACAGTCCCCAGAGGATATCGCCATGTGCCCGATTGCACGTCCGTCTGCCCTCTGCGTCCTTCTTGCTTCGATGGTCGCAGCGGCCTCGGCGGCTGAGTCGGACGGCGGGCCGGATCTGTACGCGTTCTCCGAGGGGACGCCGATCGTCGTGGTCGCCCCGGATGCGGCCGATGCTTTGGAGCAGTACGCGCTTGGAGAGCTCACCGAGCATGTGGAGCAAGTAACCGGTCGCAAGCCCGACGTGCTGGCCGCCGCGAAGGGAGAACTCCCCGAGGGGACAAATGTCATCGTCTTCGGGCGGCTGGGAAACAACCCGATCTTGCGCACCCTGGCCGATCAGCGTGAGTTCCGCCCCAACGACGACGAGCAGGGCTTTGCCATCCGCATTGGGAAGCGTCCCGATGAGCCTGCTACGGGCACCTGGCTGGCTGTGCTCTGCGGGGCCGATACCCACGGGTCGCTATGCGCGGTCCGCGACTTTGCGCACTACTACTTCTACCGCGAGGGCGACCGCGCCGTGCTGCGTCCGACCGACGTTTCGTACGCCCCGGTGATCAAGGTGCGCCAGCTTTCCGAGTCGGGCTGCAACCTGTTTTCGGCCGAGAATCCACACGAGTCTTCCATGTTCACGGTCCACTACAATCGTGACACGCGCAGCGCGATGTTCGACAAGCATCACTACATCGATTGGCTCAGCGAATGGAAGATCAACACCATCGCCCTTCTGTGGTGCAACTATCCAGCCTACGACAAGGCGTACGCCGACTGCGTCCGCTATGCGCATTCGCGGGGAGTTCGGGTGGTGGCCTTCTTCTGTCCCTTCCGGCCGGGCCATGAAAAGCCGCCTGGCGAATCAGTGGCGACCGCTGGTGAAGGCGGCGCCGAGTGCCCCCGAGATCCCCGGAACCGCGAGTGGTACTTTCGCCGCATCGTCCATTTGATCACGCGCGAGCCTCAAGTCGACGGCATCGCCCTGGAAACGCCGGAACACGACGGAATCCGTTGCAGTTGTCACGAGTGCAAGAAGAAACCCTATCCGGGAATCAAGATGCTGAACGAGTTGGTGGTGGAAATCCGCAAGCATCGGCCCGACATACCGATCCGCTTCTCGGTCAAGGAACCAACGCCGTCGCCGCAGGCGGCCAAGGCGGTTGCCGATCGTCTGATTGCGCTGGACGGCCCCACCGATCTGTACTGCAACAGCTATCGCTCGCGTGCCGACCGCGTCCACTGGCACGACTTGGGACCGAAGTACGGCACCTACCTCCGCCCGTTCCGATCGCGCTTGCGGAGCAAGGAATCGGCGTCGGAGGAAATCGACGGCGTGTTCTCTGATTTCCGTCTGGCGGCCGAACGGGGTGTCTTGGGCTACGGGTTTTGCTATCGCTTCTACGGTGGAAAGTATGGAAGCCACACGGTCCACCAAGACGCCGAGATGCGTGGGAAGTTCTCTGGGCGTCAGGGCCCGTTTTCACTCGCTTTGCTTGGCGAGGCGGCCTTCGACCCGTTTATCTCCGGCGAGGACCGTGCCAGAAGGATCCGTCGAATCAATGAGCTGACGATTCCCGACTACCCCCGCGGCGGGTCGTTGACCGACGAAGATTTCGACATGCTCGGCGGTGGACCAAGCGGGCCGTCGGAGGGTGCCGGGTCCGTGCCCCCTCGGTTTCGTTTCCAGAAAACAAATCGCCTGGTCCTCGACAATGGTGCAGCGGGCAAGTTTGACTCGACCCACGCCAAGTACCCATGTGTGTTGAAGGTCGGCGACGAGTGGTGGATGTGGTACAACGGCCGCACTGACGATGCGTTTACCGGGTCGGTGGGGCTGGCCACGAGCAAGGACGGGCTGGCGTGGACGAAGAAGAACAACGGCGACCCTGTGTTCGAACACGGCCAGCCTGGCACGTTCGATTCGACCAAGGTCGATCACCCGGCTGTACTCTTCTTCGACGACAAGTTTCACATGTGGTACACGGCGGGCGATGCGGGCAGCCGGTATAAGATCGGGTACGCTACCAGCCCGGACGGAATGCACTGGACGCGCGAGAACAATGCCAGCCCAGTTCTCGGCCCGGGAGAACCAGGCCAGTTCGATGATCAGGTTGTGCTGCACCCGGCAGTTGTCCGGGATGACTCCGGGCTATTGCACATGTGGTACAACGGAGTCGGTCCGCAGAAATCGTTTCGGGTCGGTCACGCGACCAGCCGAGACGGCATTCAGTGGGAGCGGCAGAATCAAGGCAAACCGGTACTCGAGCCGAGCATCGTTGGCGACTTCCACGAAGGGTACGTCTATAACGTGTTTGTGATGCTGAACGATGGCCAGTTTCACATGTGGTACAGTGCCTGGGCTCCGAACCAACGCAAGTCGGGGCCGAATCACAATTGCATTACCCACGCGGTCAGCTCAAACGGTGACGAGTGGAAGAAGGACTCAACGCCAACGCTCACTAACGGAGCCGCGGGCAGTATCGATGAATATGCGTGCTTTGCCTGCTGCGTGGTGCCCCACGCCGAGGGCTTGTGGATGTACTACTCGGCCGGGAGCCGGTATCAGCGATACACGACCGCCCTGGCCATCAGCGAGGCTCACTTGTCCGACGGACGCTAACCCGGATTCTTCACGCCCCTGGGATTGCGTGGCACACTGTCCTAGCTACGTTCGCCAGAACAACAATCCTGAAAGGGAAACGCGGATGCAGAACAAGCAAACGAACCGACGTTGCTTTCTGAAGACGACAGTGACCACTCTGGCTGCTCCCTATCTGATCCCGGCTACGGTGCCGGGGGCGCCGGGCAGACCCGGAGCCAACGATCGTATTCACGTTGGCTTGATTGGTACGGGCCACCGTTCCCTGGATTTGACCAAAGAGAGCCCCGCGGATCTGAAGCTTGTGGCCGTGGCGGACTGCGATCCGCGGATGATCGCTGACTATTTGGCAGAGTTACGACAGTTCAAGGGGACGATCGTCAGTGAGAACTGTTCCAAGTATCAGGACTACCGGCAGATGCTCTCCAAGGAAAAGCTCGACGGCGTCTTCGTGGCGACCCCAACCCACGCCAGGATTCTCGCCTGTGTCCATGCCATGCAGGCCGGGCTCGACGTTTACGCGGAGAAGCCGCTTACGTTGACGATCGAGGAAGGACAGCATCTTGTCCGCGCAGAGCAGAAGTATCAGACGGTTTTCCAGGTGGGAACGCAGCAGCGATCGGTCGCTATTAACAACTTCGGAAGCGATTTGATCAAGAACGGGGCGATCGGAAAGGTACTGGTTGTGAAATGCCCGAACTTTCCAGGACCGCGCCCGCGGCCGGTGTTGACCACCCAGCCGACGCCTCGCGAGATGAACTGGGACTTGTGGTGTAACCAGGCCGAGCTGACTGAGTTCAGCAACGAGCTGCACCCAGGTCTTGGCCGATGGGCTCGCTATCGGGAGTATTGTGGGTGGCTCGTGACCGGTTGGGTCCACGCCTTCGATCAGGTGCAACGAGCCCTGGGCACGGATGACACGGGTCCCGTGGAAATCTGGCCGGAGGAATCGCGGCCGGATGGTCGAGTCTCGATGCGTTATGGCTGCGGAACGATTCTGAAATTGGATATGCCCGAAAACAAAGGTCCTCGCATGGGAGGAATCTTCGTTGGCGAAAATGGCAAGATCGAGATCAACCGCAATCGGCTAGCCAGCAATCCGCCGGAGCTAGTTCAGGGCGCGCCGCCGCCAGCGGACAAGTCGGAGTACGCCAGCGTGTCGCACGAACACATCCGCAATTGGGTGCAGTGCATGCGAACGCGCGAGAAAACGGTTGCTCCAGCTACGATCGGGCACCGCAGCACAACGATCTGCCATTTGATCAACATTTGCCGGGAATTGGGCCGCAAACTGCAGTGGGACCCCGTCAAGGAGGAGTTCCCCGGCGACGAGGAAGCAAACAAGCTCCGATCCCGCCCGCGCCGAGAAGGCTACGAATTGCCCCAGATACCTGCTGCTCCGAAGGAAGATCGGTATTGATCTACGGAGACGGGGATCAACCCGTGACACTTGACGTGTTGAGCGTAGCCATTTGGCTGCGAGTCCGTCGGAGTGGTGAGCGGATGACGGCCGTCGCGACGGCAGCGGCATTCGTCGGGTGATCCAGCGACTTCAGGAAAAGGCCGACGCCGATCAAGCACTAGCACGGCCTTTGAAGACCCTCGCCGCCAAAGTGTTAAGAGTAGAGAGAGCCCGTCTCGCTTGACACTTTCGTTCTCCGAGAAGGGTTCGAGGGCTGCATGAGGTATTCATCCTTTACACCGCGGGTGGCGCAGTGGTCGTTGTAGTCGTCGTGGTCGTCGTAGTTACCTCACACTCCCGCTCGTAATAGTCCAGAATGCTTGCCGTATTGGTCAAAACTTCAACGTAAACAGGGTTGTCTGTCACGAGGCGAACAAAGTCATCTAGCGATGTGCAAATGTCCTTCGTTAAGTCTCCGATGTTCGGCAGTATCACCACTGTGCTTCGCTCGTGCCCTAGAAACTCACCCTTCAGCTTGTGGCGATTCTTTGTGCAGTCCGACGAGTAGTATCGCTTCAGAAAATCATCGTCAACATACCTGTAATCTGTCCCGTCAGCTTGCAGTGTCTTTAGCTCATCAGAATCAGCACTAACGTATCGTGGGGAATCCACTAGCCATGCGAAAGCTTTCGTGTGCTTAAAGAAGTTTGCCCACCGTCGCACGAGTATGAAACAGCTAAAATGCCGATGTCGGTAGTCGTCAGGCACCGACAGGATCTCCAGGATGTCGCTGATCCGCTCCCAGCATGCATTCAATAGCAGGGCGTAAAGAGAGAATGAGTGGTTGACTGGGGCAGGCTCCTCAGAATCAGCGACAAGATTGAGAAACCAAGAAATCTGACGGGTAACGTCGTTGAAATTGTCGCCGAGGCAGTTCTGATGCTCGCCCTTGGGGCCGGCGTACTTGTCGTAAATGCGACACATTGACATCGGCTCCGCGATCAACGCGTCAAATGTGTCGCGAGCATTAGCAAACTGCCGAGCCCAGTGAATATCCGCCACTTTTTCACTCCCTTCTACTATACATGGTGCGTGTCCCTCGCCACTTGGACACCATTTTCCACCCGTTGGTTCAGGCGCCGTCGACGACAGAATGCAATTATACCTGGGACTTCGAGTTTCTCCGAGACAGGGGGCATCGCCGACGAGCTTCAACGCCGTTCAATCTGGCTACACTCTCTGATCGACAGTGAATCCAGTTCGCTACTGCCGACGATTCCATCCACCGTCCTTTGACGTTGGGGACGACTCTTGACGCTTGGCCCTTCCACAGTACGTTTGCCGGTATTATGGCGCGACAAGTTCGAGTGGAGTATGCCAACGCCGTATATCATGTCACGGCGCTAAGCAACGAGCGCAATTGGATTTTCGTGACGATGCGGACCGGCAGCAGTGGTCTGGTCGGGAGACCAGACCGGAACGCGGTGAAGGAGGCGAGCCGAGCCCGCTCCAGAAGAAGGTGCAGCAGAGACTACTTGACGCCCATCGTCTTCTCGAACGCCGCGCGGTCCTCGTCGGTTAGTACCTCGCTCCCGCGGTCGCGCAGGAGGAGCCATACCTCGCGGTGGAGCTTGGCGACGATCGCGTGGTGCTTGTTGCGTTCGGGTGAGTTCTCGGGGTAGCGCTCGCGGAGGGCGATGGCCTTCTGGCGGGCCGAGACGCGGTCGTCTTCCGTCCAGAGTTCGTCGTACAGTTTCTGGAGTTTGCGCAGGCCCTTTGCGCTGATGCCGCTTTTGTAGAGCGGCGTGGGCAGCGGTATGCTGTGGTGCGTGCGCGGTGGTTCGAGCCGAACCACCATTTGGACGCCGATCGGCTCGTCCTGCCAGTCGGCTCCCGCGACCCAGCGTTCGCCTCCTGCCTCGTAGGCTCCCACGTCCGGCGCTTTGCCGTGGTATCCCGCGCCGTGGCGTAAGCTTCCAGCTTGCGAATTCACCGCTGAAGGCAAGCTGGAAGCTTGCCCCACGGCTGATCTGCTGTCTGGCTCCCGCCCAACGCTCGGTGCGAGACGTCCTGCATCGATCAGGGGTGAGCCTGGCGCGGGACGGAGGTCGAACGTGCCGCTGGCAAGTGCCTCGTCGCTTGCGCCCGCGAACACGCCGAGGAGGTCGCGAGGCAGGATCACGTTGTGGGACACGCGATCGCTGGCCGGCGTCGGCGTGCCGCCGCGGTCGGCGATCAGATACGCGGCATTGTTGAACACGAGTGTGTCCTCGTTCTGCACGGGCAGCGTGGGCTGCCGCGTCCACCACTTCTTCGGCTCGGCGCGTTTCGGGATCACGATCGAGGCGGTGGCGTGAGCGTCCCGCGGGTCGACCAGCACCGTGTTGTGATAGACCTTGTTCAGATTGCCCTTCATGATCATGCCCCGGCGACAGTTCCAGACCACGTTGTGGTGGAACGTGAGGCCCCGCGTTTGGTCGTCGCCGCGCAGGCCGAGTTCCGTGCTGTCGTGCACCCAATTGTGGTGAGCCACACTGCCCATGGCGCGAACGCCGCCCGTGTGAACCGCGGCGATGTCGCGGCAAGCGCGGCCGGTGTCGAACACGTTGTTGTACTCGATGGTGTTCGCGCGGCCGCCATAGAGGATACCGATGTTGCCGACGCCGTACACCGTCGAGCGGCTCACGACGTTGTGGTTGTCCTCGTCGGTGCGGCCCTGCAGCGAGAGCCCCGGGTGCGAAATGTTGCCGCCCCAGTTGACGTCGTGGACGATGCAGTTCTCGATGCGGCAGTGGCTGCCTCGTACGAGCAGCCCTCCCAAGTTGCTGAACCCAATGCTCGTGTCGCGGATCGTGTTGTGATCTCCGGCGACGAGCGTAGAGGGCTCGGGCTCGCGCTTGCCTTCAGGCGTGCGCTCGTCGAAACGTCGCGAATAGACAGGGAATCGCAGCCGGCATCGGTCCACCAAGCAATGGTTGCACTGGTTGAGCCGCAACGTTGCGGCGAAGAAATGAAAGCCGATGATCTGGATACAGTCGCGCCGGAAGGCATCGATGGCGTACGTTCGACGCTTGACCGCGACCTGGTGCGCGGCGGGACTGCGGCCGTCGTCGCACCAGAGATAGAGCGTACCCGTGCGCGCGTCGTGGTGCCACTCGGTTGGCGCATCCAGGGCTTCGAGCTTGCCGGACAGGTAGAAGCAGTCGTCGGCCCAGGACGGTCCATCGTCGCGGCCATCGCCCAAACGTTCGTTCAGTTCGTACGTGAACTCGCTGCTGCCTTTCGAATGTTCAGTCACGTCGCGCGTCCAGGTCTTGTACTGGTGCCCTACGTTGAGCGTTGCGAGCGCGCCGGTCCAATCGATCCCCGTCTCGGCAATCGCGTCGCAGATCATCAGATCCTTGCGCGAACCATGATCCGACCTGGCCCACTTGGTTCGGTCCCAAATCTCCTCGAAGCGCATGTTGGGCCAACGAGCCTCGATCTGCATAACGCCATCCACGAAGACCTGTTCGACCGGGCCGTCGACCGTCGCGCAATAGATCGCGTCCTTGTAGCGTGTCCACTTGCCGGTGACCAAATCAGTTCCGTCCAAGATTACGCTCTCGCCTTCGGCCGCCACGAAGCGGATTGGCTTGCCTGCGGTGCCCGAGTGCCGGATGGTGACCGCCTCCCGATACGTACCCCCGCGCACGGTGCACGTGTCGCCTGGGCGTATGGCGTCGGCGGCTCTCTGGAGAGTGCGAACGGGTTTCTCCCGGCTGCCGGGATCGGTATCGCTGCCATCAGTCGCAACCCAGTAGTCGGTGGCCAGGGCTTGGGCCGTGTGGATGAGAAGGAGCGTGAGGCAGATCGTTGGTTTGGGCATGTGATGCTCTCGAACAATGTGATTCCATTTTCAGAAACTGCACGGCTTAGCGAGTGACAGATTCCTTCCGTCGTTTCAGAGCTGTAGAGGCGCGTCGTATTCTCGCCCATTCGGCTTCCCGCAGTCGTGGTCGCGCCTACGGGCCTCGAAAGCTCCTCTCTGCATCCCACACGATGACCGCCATGTGGTAGCCTTTCAGGGAATTGGCCGGTTGATCCGGAAGTGCGGAGCAATAGTAAGCCGTTACGATCTGGCCATCGGCACGCTCGACGGACGATGGGTAACCGCCGTCGAGGCCGTTCCAGTCGATCAGCCGCACGGGCTCGCTCCAGGTCTCGCCGCTGTCGGCGCTGATCGTCGCTTCGAGCCCCTTCCTACCGGGATCCGACGCCCGGTCGCCGTAGCTGAAAAGCACACGCCCATCCTTGAGCTTCAGGAGATGACCGTTCACGCGTTGGTACCCAGTCAAGGACCGTTTCTTTATCCACGTTCGTCCATCGTCATCGGAAACGAACAGTTCCATGAAATCCTTGCCCTCCACCCCAGTGCCCGCTCGCGTACAGGCCAGCCACCGGCCGTCGACGAGGTGGAGGATATCTGTTTCGTTCGAGTCCGGACCGATCACGACCGGCTCGCCCCATGTTTTTCCGTCGTCTTTGCTGCGATAGAGATAGGAGCGGAACTTGCGCTCCTCGTATTTCTCCCAGGGCTCCTGCGTCGAGTAAACGCTCACGCAGAGATCCCCGTTCGCCGCTCTCTCGACATCGCCAAACGGCACGGCAGGCCGACCGGCGGGTGTGTTCTGCGGAAACGCATCCTTTTCCACCCACCAAGAAAGGCCGCCATCCGGTGAACGGCTCAGCCATGGGCCAATCACCGCGAAACGGAAGCTTCCCCGCGCTCTCGGCACACCAGCAGGCCAGCGGTTCGACCAACCGGATGTCAGAACGATGATGTCGCCATTTGCCGCCAAGCCGGCCGCGCAATTCATCCGGATCGTGTCCGGCTCATGCTGCGTGACGGCGCTTGCCAGTTTCCATGTTGCTCCGCCATCGTGACTGAGCCAGCATTCAATGTCGCCGGGCCGGTGTCCGTGACTGGCATTGTTGAAGATGAACGCCGTCAGCGTCCGGCCGTCCTTCAGCAGCTTCAAGTTTGGCCACGCGCAATGATCGTGCGCGGTGATGACGGGAATGGGCCGTTTTCCGTCACGATCGACGACACGCGGCTGGTCGGCGGCCTTGGTTTGAACCGGAGAGACACAGAGGGTGAGTAGCAGGATGGGCTTCATGAGACAACCTGTTTTCGATGCACTTTCTCCGACCGATCCCATACTTTCCCTCAGTATACCGCATCTTTTTCCGAAGGCCACTTGATGCTGATCGCAACGAAGGTCATGTGCGTGTTCGTCTAGCGGTAAGCCGACGGCGACAGTGTGGCAAATTCACCGTCGCCGACGATCCCCATCCTCTGCCCGGCACTGTATCCGTTTGTATCGTTTCTCGTTTTCCTCTGCCATTACCTTGCAAGGCGAGCTGCAAGCGATGAAACTCAAGGCGGGGGGACGCCAGCCTGCTTGCTTAAGGAGCCCTGTCATGAGATATCGACCAGCGGGTGTCGTTGTGATCTTGCTGTCCATCTGTTCGACATCCTACGCACAGTTTCCCTGGCAGAAGCCGGTGAAGCGCGATCCGGCGGAGATCCAACGCATTGTCGGCCCGATTGGGCAGCGAGAGCCGTCCCGGGATCTGAACATTGTCTGGGTCTGGGGCATCGACAAACTCCACGAGAAAGAGACCCACGAATACGCCTGGGTCATGGACCGCTACATGAACGTGCTGCTGCCTCAGGTCCCGCGCGTCACGGTCGTTCCCTCCATGTATTTCCCTAAGAAGGAATTGTGGGAAAAGGCCGACTTGGTCGTTTTCTATTTCTGGTCGCGTGAGACGTGGGATTACGATATCGTCGACGCCTATCAGAAACGCGGCGGTGGATTGATTTTCATTCACATGGCCCTGATGCAAGGTTCCGGTGAAGAGCTGTCGAAGCGCATTGGGATGGCATGGGACCTCAGGAGGGGCGGCACCAAATGGGGCGTGCTGCCCACGCCGGTAACTCTGACTGACGCGGCCTCGAAATCACCCATCTTCGAGGGCTTCCCGAAGAAGTTCGATCTGGCAGACGAGTTCTATTGGGATCTGAAGGGGGACCCGACAGGTATCACGACCCTGGTGACCTCGCCCGCCGGCCCGGCGATAGCAAACAAGCCACTTGACGGTCCTCCCAAGATCGAAGATCTGGACGGCAAGGAGTGGCCAGTCATGTGGACAACGGAGGTAGGTCGGGGCAGAGTTTTCGTCTCGGGTGCCGGCCATAACTATTTCACGTTCAACGATCCCTACTTCCGGATCATTCTGCTGCGGGCCATGGCTTGGACCATGAACGAGTCGTTCGATCCATTCAAACCGCTGGTGACGCTCCATCTCGAACGGTGATCGGAATGGAAGCCAGCGAGGATAAAGGGTCACAAGGCGAAGGAGTGACGGGATCACAATTCGGTGCTGGTGGAAGTTCCATCATGGGGCCGCTACCATCAGCATTGGGAACCCGGCACAGTTGCCGGGTTCGGTTCTTGTAGTGTTTCGTAGACTGAGGAAGGAGTGATTCGATGATGAAGTCTTGCTTGGGTGTATGTGTCGTTGTTGCGTTGGCCGTGACCGCGTCGTCGTCGGTGGCTCAGGATGTCGAGCCGGTGCCGAAGGATGTGGCGCAGGCGTTCGGTGAGGCGTTGGTCAAGGCGGCTGCGAAAATCGACAAACTGCAGGTGAAGATCGAGTGCGATCCGGCTAAAGCGGTGGGCGTGTCCGTGCCGGACGAAGGTGGAATCATCTTGGTGCCGCAGAGAGGCTTGGGCGAGGAGAACACGCCCGACATGACCATCGCCAACGGCGTGCCTCTGGCGTTGTACTTCTCCACGCCCAGCATCGTGCCGATGATCGACGGCAAGTTTGTCGACCGCGGCAAACTGCACGGCGTGACCGTGACCGACGGCCAAGGCAACGAGCACGAAGTCAACTGCATGTTACTTACCGTGCGGAAGATCTCCGACGAGGACTATCGCCTGTATGGATTCGGCAAGGCGGCCAAGCCGTTGATCGACGCCAAGTTCAGCGGCGGCGAGGGCCCCGGTGCGAAGCCGTTGGCGGTGGAAATCAAGGACATCGAGGGCCAGACCGGCTCGCTGGTGGTCACCGTGTTTGACAAGTACCAGGCCAAGTTCCCCGGCGGCGTCGCGGAGTAGCTTGCCGCCTCGCTCCGCGAGAGTACGTGACTGGAGTTCCGGTTTTCTGGATGCTAGTTGATCGTTAGCGCTTTTCCCTGCTTCGCACCGACCACCTCCGCCATTGCCTGTGCCTTCTTCTCGGGCGGCTGTCAACGCCTTGAGTCGTGTCGCTGCGCAAGCGTCGTGGATTTGGGCGATTCGGAGCTGAGATCGACCTCTATTTCCGCGCCGACAACGAGGCTATCCAGAAACTCATCGAATTGGTTTCATTCGCATTGACGGATTGCGATACTTCGATGAACGAAAGAGTGTTTGAATGCGCCCGTTGGCCACGCTCGTACACGCGTTGGATGCGAACTTGGCCAGTTTCCAGATCCCCTTCGGCGAAATCCAACTTGCTTCGCAGGGCCAAGCTCAACGCTACGAATGCTACGTGTTTCATTCGACTTTCTCCCACGAGGTATTCGAACGATACCACGCAGCCGCACAATCTGTACGGTGCGTGTGCATGCAAATCGGTAACGAGAATGTAACGGCGCTGGCCGAACTACGCCTTTTCTACAAGAAACCGGCGAGGTGAACGAAGAAGACGCAGGACAGGGGCGGAAACGCGAAACTACCGGGGTGTTTGCGCCGTCTTTCCTGCAGAGCGGTTGCTTCCGCGCTGGGACAGGACGCGACTGCTGGACCGTCTTCCGGGTACACGATCAGAGGCAACAATGGCGCAGAGGATTGAATTCACGAATGTGTCGGGATTCGATGTGCACCGCCGGGAAAGCCGCTCCGAATGCAGTGCTATCGGTCAGCGCAGCATGCTTGCAGACCTTCTGTTGTGGCAGCGCATGACGGACCCGGAATCGTCGGTAGGCAGTGAGGCGAAGGGGGCTTGTTTGTCCCGTGTTTTTCGCCTTGCCAAACAGCGTCGAAGCGCAATCGTGTTCGCCGTGTGCTGCCTGGTGGTAGTGGCGGTTTCCGTTCATGATGCGATGCTCGTATTCCTTAATGCTGACATCATCGGTGAAGTTGAGCGTAATCCGATCGGCAGGTGGCTCATCGACCTCCAAGGTGGCGAGATCTGGCTGTTCATGGCGATGAAGCTCGTCGGTACGGCCATTGTGTGCACTGTGCTTGTCACTCTGTATGAACTGCGCGCTCGACTGGCCCTGGCCGTCGGCGGGGGAGTAGCTTCTTGTCAGCTAGTCCTTCTCTGGTACCTTACCTTTGGGACCGCTTGATGACGAAGCGAAATAGAGGTTTGGCCCGCCGAACACTCTTGCGTCGCGCCGTGCGCTTCGCGTTTTTGACGTGCGTCTTTTCGCTTGTCATCGTCTTGATGGCCTTCGCCGAGGCCCTGGTGCTTTGGCTTGGAGGGAACGATTTCGCGAGCAAGGCCTTGCTGAACAAAATCAGCATCGGCGATTTCTCCATCTCTGCCAACGGAGAATGGGGAGTATCGCGAGTCTCGTTCACCCGCAAGTCACGACGAGGCGGAGTAGTTCACGACGTCATCGTACACAACCTGCGCGGACAAAGCGCAGTCCCGTTGCACGTTAGCCGTTACCGCCCCCGATGCGTCGCCGTGTCGCCCACCTCGGATGTTGTGGCGATCGGCTGTTGGGATGGTTCAATCCGTACTTGGAGCGGTCCGTTCGACCGCGAGGCAGGGCTCTCCGCGAGCGACGTACGATTGCGGCTACACGACCGTGTTCCCGATCATCCCGCCTGTCTTGCGTTCTCACCGGACGGCCGCCTTCTGGCGGCGAGCGGAATGCGCTTTACCCATGTCTGGCGATGGCCAAGCGGCGAACTGCTGCAGAAGCGGTCGCACGATGGCGACTTGCAGGGGTTCCTGTCGTTTTCTGGCGAATCTCGGCGTATTCTCTCGCCGGGGGCGATAGGAGAAGCGTGCCTTTGGGAAGCTCACACCGGCCAGACAATCAGAGTAATCTCGCACGGCGATGGCTACGTGGTCGACGCGGCCGTGTCTCCTGATGCACGGCTTGCAGCCTTTGCTGACTCTATTGGAAGACTACGGGTATACAGCCTCGTGAGCGGCGAAGAGTTGTGGTGCCAGTCCACGTGGGGGCGATCGGTCGCGTTTTCTCCCGATGGCCGCTTTCTGGCGACTGATTGCCCCGCCGCCGGCGGCGGCGGGAGGGTCAATCTCTACGACGCGACTAGCGGACAACGAATGTGCGAATTGGCAGGCCATGATGCTCTCTGCCCGCGACTTGCCTTCGCGCCTGATGGCCTCCTTTACTCCTACGACCAGCTAGGCGTCATTCGCGCATGGAACGTTGAATGCCAGCGGGAGCAGTGGTACTTCTCCACGCTGGCTTGGGCCTCGGACAACCAATTCTTCCATGAGGCTTCTGAGCAGGATGATCCATGCAGAGATCACAATGATAGACTATAACACCGGCGTTCGATGCGGAGACCGGTGAAACGGTGCACATCATCGGCTTTCTCGGACAGCTACCTGGAAATGAGTACCTCAAATGGAAGGGCAGATCATACGCCGGTACCATGTATGCAGTTCGCGTTGCGGATTAGACGCAATCGCTGCACGAGGTGAATGGCACTTACGCGCCCGGTAAACCGGTTCTGGGATCGCCGCGCACGCCTCCGGCTTGCGGTTGAACGAGCAGATGTGCCAATCCCCGCCGGTAGCGGTATAATCAGTCGAAATGGACCGCGCCCGGTTCGGTCGTACAATTTGATACAGAAACAACGTTGATTTTCTTGGGTATTTCAGACACTCTAAGATTGGGTAGGAGTAGGCGTTGTGACACAGGACGGGATGTCATCCTGCCCGGTCCGGTTGAAATCCGGTCCAACGCGATGATCCCTTGCCCCATTTTCAGAAAACGATATGGCTGCACGTATCTTCGAATTCGCCCAGCACGCCAGTATGTCAATCTCTTTGTCTGGTCGATGCCGTCGGGTTTGGCTCCCAATGGTGCTCGTCGGTGCGGTCGCATACGCGTCGCCGGTTGAAGCACAAGAGAATCCAATCGAGGAATCCGCTCCCGCGGCAACAACCGAGGAACCCACGCCTGCGGCACCGACCAAGGAACCCACGCCTGCGGCAACAACCGAGGAACCCGCCCCAGTGGCAACGACCGAGGAACCCACTCCTGCGGCAACAGCCGAGGAACCCATGCCTGCGGCAACAACCGAGGAACCCACGCCACCGGTGGCAACCGAGCAGGAAGCCGCACTGCCGGCAACGACTGACGGGGAAGACAAACTGCAATTCTCGTTCGAAGGCACGCCGTGGCGGGACGTCATCAAGTGGCTTGCGGATGAGTCCGACTTGGCATTGCATGTCGGAGACCTTCCGACTGGTAGCTTTACCTATTCCGATCCGAATTCGTTCACGTCTCAAGAAGCGATTGATCGAGTCAATCTATTCTTGCTGTCGCAGGGATTCACGCTTGTTCGGAGCGGCAAGCTCCTTTCGGTGATCAATCTCGGCGACCCGCGCAGCATGCAACAGTTGGACGCCCTCGCGACGCTGGTCACTGTTGAAGAACTCGATCAGTTGAACAACCACGACGTGGTGAAGTGTTTCTTTCCGCTCGGGGAGTTCGAGGCCGAAGATGCGGTCGAAGAACTGTCCGCCCTCAAACTCATGACGACGCCGGCAGTGTTCACGAAGACGAATCGACTGCTGATCACTGACACCGTCGCGAAGCTGAAAAGCGTCAAGGCGATTCTGGACGCTTTCGAGCCATCGACGATGGACGACGGAACGATCATGAAGAACTTCGCGCTTCAACACGTGGATGCCGAAGACATCTTGATCGTGGCAAGACCCCATCTGGGTTTGGCAACAGGCGAGATGATTGGGATCGACGTCAGTCTGTCTGCCGACCTGCAGGGTAAGAACATCTATGTCACCGGAGTCGAAGACAAGGTCGCCCTGATCGAAGGGCTGGTAACGGCCCTCGACAAACCGGAAGAAACTCTGTCAGTAACCGGCGGGGAGACCGAGCTTCGTTCACACATGGTCGAAGGAGGCAATGTCGCGACGGTCTACAACGTGCTGCAAACGTTGCTCTCGGGCAAGTCGGTGCGTTTGTCGATGGACGAGGCTGCCGGCAGTGTCGTCGCTTTGGCAACGCCCGAGGTCCAGGCGGAGATCGCAGAAACCGTGGCGCAGTTGCAGGCATCGGAAGCGGAATTTGCAGTAATCCAACTGAAGACCGTCGATCCCTATTTCGCGGTCAGCTTATTGGAAGAGATGCTCGATCTGGCTGAACTCAAACGCCGGGCGACCGCTGGCATGGATGCGTTCACACGTCACGGCAACTCACGCGGCCTCGACCTCGCCGGGGTGGTGAAGGACGTGGACGTGCCCAAGATCGATGCTGATCCTGAGAACATGCGGCTGTTCGTTCTCGCCAAGAAGCCTCAGATGGAACGGATCAAGGAGATGGTCGCCGAGTTGGACACCGGCGGCAGCGTTGGCGACAGCAACGACGAGATTCGACTGTTTCCCCTCAAAGGCAAACAAGCCGAACTGGTGTTGGAGACTGCGGCCAAGTTTTGGCGAGCGGCAAATCCGATCATCTTGTATCCGTCAACGGTAGCGACCGAACCGGAAGACACCGAGCGAGTCGTCAACGACCCGTCGACCGGCACAGAACCCGCTGCCGTCTCGCCGGCCGATCCTCCGTCCACGGCGCGTTTTTTGACCGACAACATCGACAGCCAAGCGCCGGCGATTCGCTGCCAGTTGACGCCGCGCGGCCTGTGGCTGCAATCGGACGACTCCGAAGCGCTCGATCAATTCTACGAACACTTGCGAACGATCGCCGGACCGGTTGATTCGATGCCGTCGCCACCAATCGTGTTCTATCTCAAGTATGCGAAACCCGACGATGCGATTCGGATGTTGGCTGAATTGTTGGACGGCGGCGAGTCTGCGAAAGCAGGGGAGGCGGGATCGCTGGTCGGTGGGTACTTGTCCTCGTCGGGTACGTTTCTCAGTAGCATTGTGACTTCGCGCGAAGGAACGACGACGATGATGGCGGGTTCGATTACCGTCGTGGCGGACTCGCGTCTGAACCGGTTGATCGCGCAAGGTACCGCCAGCGATATCGAGTTGATCGAAAGTTATATAACAATCATCGACAAGGACAGCAGCATCACGTCGATTGAAACGTACGGAACATCGCATGTGATTGAGTTGTTTCACACGAAGGCAAGCGAAGTCGCAGCGGCCATTCGCGAGGCGTATGCCGGTCGTGTCTCCGGCTCGACCGGCGCCGGCGGGCCACAGCAACCGGGCGGTCCGCAGCAAGCCCAGCGCGAGGCAATCGCGGCCAAGGCGGCCGAGGGAAACCAACAACCGGGCCCCAAGAGGACCGCCCCAAACAAGCCGGCCGGCGGGCGGGCGCGAAGCCTTGAACCAAAGATGACGATCGCTGTTCACGAGCCCAGTAACTCGTTGATCGTGACAGCCCCGGACCAACTGTTTAAAGAAGTCGAGCAACTAGCCAAGGCGATTGACGCCCGAAACGAACAAGCTGTCGAGATCATACCAATCAATGCGGCGGCGATCAGGTCGATGCTGCAGCAGGGGTTCTTTGGTGGAACCAGGCCGGGCGGCGGTAGGACAGGGGCCCCACCACCGCAATCACCATCGCCATCACCGCAATCGTTACGAAGCAAGAGCGGTCGGTAGTACCAGGAGGGGATCCAAGCGATGAGTCGATGTCTCACATTCTTGAGATGGTCGTTTCTTTGCGCAGCCGCCCTGTTGGGCAACTCGTTCCTTAGCGATCAGCTTCTTGCCCAGGCGGGCCTGCGCGAGGCTTTGGAAAGACTGGATAAGAACGAAGACGGCGAGATTTCCCCGGATGAAATCACGCCCCTCGCGCGCCCTTACCTCGAGCGGATCACGAGGGAGCGGGGGATGTCGGTCGACCGAACCAACAAGATCGACAAACTGCAGGAGGCCGCCCGCGTCTATTACGCCTTGCGTAATGGTGTGGCTGGCAAAGACGTCTCGCCTGAGGGTGAAAGCAGCGTCAAACCCTTTGGGCCGGAACCTGATCAACCTCTGGTTCCCGATTTCGGTTTGCCGGAGGTGAAGTACCCGTACATACAAGCTGACTTGGACGAAGCCGATCGGACCCTTCGCCGAAGCGATCGGAACGAAGATGGATACATCGACCGCGCCGAGGCGATAAAGGCCGATTGGACGCATCGGAATCCCTTTGAGATGGACCTTGATAAAGACGATCGCCTCAGCCGTTTGGAGTTGGGTCAACGATACGCGCGCAGGCGCCTGCTGTCCCGAGCCTCAGGCGAGCTGCGCAAGAAAGCCTGGCGGACCGGCAGCGGCATTCGTCCATCGAGGCCGGAGGAGGAAGAGAAGCGAGACGATTCGCGGTGGTGGCGGCGCGGAGGTTCCCGATATTGGCTGACCGCAACCATTCTGGGGCGTTTTGATGCGAACAAGAACGGGCGATTGGAATCACAAGAGGCACAGAGCCTGGGAATTCCGCTTGGCCAAATCGACGTCGACCGAGATGGAGAATTGTCGCGCGACGAATTGCACTCGTATTTGACAGAAATGCAGGACGAAGCGGGGGATCTTTCGGAAGGGCTGCCCGGTTGGTTTTATGAACTGGATGCGAACCGAGACGGGCAAGTTGCGATGGCCGAATTCACGACCGACTGGACGGATGAGAAGTTTCAGGAGTTTACCTTGTTCGATAAGAACGGCGATGGTTTATTGACAGCGTCGGAAGCTTCCCAATCAAAGGCCATGGTCGGCGGCAGCTACAGCAATCAGAACGCCGAAGTGCTGCCACCACGCAAGACCATCATTTCAGAGATCGAAGTCACCGATGACTATTTGATCGGCGATCTGAACGTCCGGTTGTCGATCACCCATACGCACACCTCATATCTGGATGCCTATTTGACGGGACCGGACGGGCAACGAATCGAGTTATTCACAGAAGTGGGCGGCGAAGGCGACCACTTTGACGAGACCATTCTGGACGATCAGGGGCGCTACCCGATCGTGAAAGCGAGGCCTCCATTCAAGGGGACCTTCTTGCCCGAGGCCCTGATCAAGAAACAGCCCAGCTTGAGTCACTTCAATGGCAAGAGCGTCAAAGGAGTCTGGCAGTTAGTCGTGCGTTGCACGCGAAGCGAGCGTTTTGGAATGCTTCACAACTGGGGCCTGATCGTTAGGCCGGAGGAAGGCATGCTCGGCAGCACGATGGCGGTTCCTTCACAAGAGGATTCGGAGTCAAGTGCGGTACCGGCGCCCGGCGAATCGGCGCGGCCGGCCAGCGACGAAAAATCAGATTCAAAACTAAAACTCTTCGGTGCTCAGATTATCAAACGGGGCGACAAGAACGGCGACGGCGTGTTGACGATCGACGAATACGCCGAGAAGGATCGACAGCGCTTCGGCTCGACGGACACGAACAACGATGGCCGAGTTGACGCAAGCGAACTCGGCGCGGCAATGAAACGTCTCCAAGGCGCGAAGCCGGAATGACGGTAGGCTTCGCGGTCTCTCAGCATTGTTGCACTTTTCCGCAGCAAGGGCGCTATAATCAACTGATGCCGCGCGTTCTTTCATACGAGAATCAGGAGATGCGGGGCCTTGCGAGTAAGTCCGGTGGGTTAGAAGCGGGTCGATTCTGCGGTGAGTGACTACATGATTGAAGAGAGCGATGCGACGATCATCGAATTGGTGCTCGGCGGTCAGTTCGATCGGTTTGCCGCCCCATACGATTTCCGTTGCCATGGCGGCGTGTGCCGCCTGTCACGAGTAGTAGGTCGCTAGAGAGATACGCGAGCGGGAAGCTGTCGGAACGACTCCCGACCACGGGGTGTTCAGTTTGTGTCGATCTTGGGTCGTACAATCGATTTGAACTATCCCCAGTTTCGTTCCGGTCTCTTCAGTGCCAAAGGCACTCAAGTCTTCAACCCGCGCAAGTCGACCTCGAGCTTCTTGTTTTCCTTGATCAGTTCGTCCATCGTCAACCGTGTCTTCCTCGCCGCAGCCTCGCGACCGAGAATGGCTGTCAGATGGCCGTCGACCGAACGGTGTGGCGTGGGATTATCGAAATCGCCCTCGGTGACGCAGCGATAGAATTCGGCGATGTTGGCCTTGGCACCGTCCGCATAGATACCCTTTGATGTCTCTCCCGAGTAGTGCTTGGGGCCGCCTCGGATGAAAACCTTGCCCGAATAGGCGATATGTGCCGTCGCCTTCAGGCCCATGAGGTCGGCTTCCAGGTTGTACATGACTGCATTGTTCTGCAGAAGCTGATTCGAATGGGTCCAGCAGGTTCCATCGGCGAGTTCAAAGACAAAGCCTCCGCAATCCGTGCGATCGCCGTGTGGATCCGGACGGACGATGCGCGAGTGCCCGCTGGCGGCGACGGCGCGTTTGCCGATTACCCATGTGACGCCGTCGATAATGTGGATGTCATACAGAAGCAACAGATCACCGCTGAGCGAGACGTGCGAGTACCACGCGCGGCGGAAGAGGTTTTCGATGGTCGGGCCGACCGGCGGGTCCGGCAATGGGCCGCAGGTGCCGCCGGAGTAGATGTGCGCCAGGCCGCCCAGAGCATCAGCGCCGATGCGCTGCTTCGCTTCCTGATTCGCAGGGTCCGTGGGCAACTGGTAGTCGACCAAGAGGCACAACTTTTTCTGCGTGGCCTTCTTCGCCAGGGCTTGCATGGCAAAAACGCTCGGCACGTCCACTGCGAACGGTTTAGCCATGTAGACGTGGCACCCGGCGTCGATCGCTGCGGCTGCTTGCTCGGGATAGAAGTACGGGATGCCCTTGAGAACCAGCGCGTCGACACCACTATCCAACGCTCGCTTGTAACCCGAAAGGCCACTGAATCGCTTGTCCTCCGGGACACCAAGCCTGCCGCCAACGGCATTGGCGGTGTCCTCGAAATAGTCGACCGCCGCCGCGATCTCGTATCCAGGGTGCTGTTTGAACAAATTGGCAATCCAGCTTCCTCGGCCGCCTAGCCCTACGACTCCGATTCGCAGCTTACGCCCGACCGGTACCTCGGCAGCGGCCTTGGACTCTGCTTCTGCGGCCGCTGGGGTTGACGCGGTGGCCAACAACGGAATCGCGGCTGCTGCCGCAGTCTGCCCAACAAACGTCCGTCGAGTCATGGATCGACCTGTCGTCATTGCGATGGTTCCTTCGTGTAGGGTGGGGTTACATCAGTAGGTGTCCGTCGACAGTCACACGAGCTTGCTCAAGTGTTCCAGTCAACAACAGCCCGCGGTCTTGAGTTATTCTGATGTCCGGACACCGCCGTTTCAATTGCAGGACTTCACAATCCGAGCTTCAAGGAGTCATCTGCCCTCGAAAACCATTGACCGTCGTCTCGGTGTTGCGCATGATGGCGTTGGTCGGCGTCTCTTTTCACACCAGCTTTGCAGAACGAATAGCGAGTTTTTCTTGATCTTGCCGACAATCTTTCGCCTTGGCTCACGAAATACGGACAACGTGCGCCGCGCGACCGTAGAGTACCGGTCTGCGCGTCCGCGTTCACGCAGGCATTTTGCTGGGTCACACATGGCTCACAGGAGTGCCTTGCAAGCGCTCGCGCACGCAGCGGGTACCACTTTCTCTTGCCAGGAGGTCAATGATGGGCATTGGTGCTGGTCCGAATCCACTTGAATATCTTCTGCTGATGTTGCTCGGTGGCGGTTTTGGGATGCCAACGGGTGTTCCGCCTACGCAGGAAGACCCTCTCGCGGCGAAGGTCGCACCGGCGGAGTGTCTTTTCTATGCATCTTGGGCCGGCACGGGAACGCCGGACGCAACCAGCGGCAACCACACGGAACAGATGCTCGCGGAGCCGGAGATACAGAAGTTCCTTACGGAAGGCCGTGGCAGGTTGCTCGACATGATGCGGCAAGCGGCGGCTGATGATCCGGACGCACAACAAGCTATCGAGGACGTGAGCAAGCTACTGGAACTTGTGCAGGGCAAACCGGGGGCCGTGTTCCTCAGTGATTTAAGCTTCAACGGAGACGGTCCGCCTACCATCAAAGGCGCCGGACTCCTCCGCGTGGACAACGATGCGGCCGAAGTGCAAACGGTGCTGAACAGGATCCTGGGTCGAGTTCCGGAAGGACAGGTTGCCAATGTCCAAATTGGCAGCCGCACGTTCTCGCGCATCCTTCTTGACGAAGACGCCCCGACGATCACTTGGGGAGTTGCGGGCAGCTATCTGCTTGTCGGAGTTGGCGACGGATCCTTGGAAGGGTTAATGCAACGCGCCGGCGGTCAGGCTCCAGATTGGCTGACGGGCATCCGAACCAGGCTGCCCGTGCCGCGCGTCTCGTCGACTCTGTACGTGGACGTGAGACGACTTGTGGAGATGGCGGTCGAGCTAAGCGGTGAACCCGAAGCAGAACGGATCCTCTCGGTACTGGGTCTGGACAAGGTCCGGAGCTTCGCGACCGTCGGCGGGATGGACGATAAGGGATGCGTCAGCCGATCGTTGCTGGCGGTCGACGGAGCGGGTACAGGTCTGTTGTCGTGGATCGACGCGAAGCCGCTTGCGGCAGACGACTTGAAAGTGATCGGACACGATGCTCCTGCCGCCATCGCGTTCAAGCTCGACGCATCCGCGATCCTCGATCTGTGGTTGGACCTGGCCGGTCAAATCGAACCACGGGCGGCCGAAGAGACACGGCAGGGGCTCGCGATGGTGGAACAGCAGTTCCAGATAAGTATTCGCGAGGACTTGTTGAAATCGCTGGGCGATACTTGGCGGGTCTTTGCCCAGCCGGGACCGAATCCGCTCGTGAGCGGTTGGACGATTGCGATTCAAGTCCGCGATCGACAGAAGCTGGATCGGGTCCAGGAGATCTTGGTGACATTGGCAAAAGCTGCCCTGGAACAGGAAGGAGAGGGAGCTCCAACAATCTCGACCGATACCGTCAATGGACACACCGTTCACACACTGGAATTCGGCCAACAGGGAATCCCTGTCGCTCCGTCTTGGTGTCTGACTGATGAAGAGCTGTTCATTGCCGCAACACCCGAGGCGCTGAAAGCGATTCTCTCAGGTGGGGGCGACGGCCAATCGTTGGCACAGCACCCGGATGTGGCAACTCTGTTCGCCGGAAATGCGAACACGCTGGCACTGTTTTACATGGACACGCGTGTGGTCGCCGAGACCATCTTGCCGATGGTGCCTGGTCTACTACAGATGTTCGGTATCCCGGCGTTGGATACCTCCGGCCTACCTCCGTCCGAGGTGATCGTAAGTCACTTGCAGCCAACCGTATTCGCGGTGGGCCGCACAACGGATGGCGTGGCGCTCGTCAGCCGACGGACACTGCCGGGCGGGAACATAGGGGCGTCCGTACCGCTTGCCGCCGCGGTGGCCTTACCGTCGATCGGGCCGGCAAGGCAAGCGGCCCGGCGCTCGGAAGCCACCAACAACCTGAAGCAGATCGCTCTTGCCATGCACAACTACCACGATACCTACCGGGCGTTTCCGGCCGGATACAACGCGGATGACGACGACAAGGCGTTATTGAGTTGGCGCGTTCATGTTCTGCCATTCATCGAGCAAGCGCATCTGTACGACCAGTTCCATTTGGACGAACCGTGGGACAGTCCGCACAACAAGGGCCTGATCGAACAGATGCCGGAAATCTACCGGTCGCCTGATTCTTCTGGTGATAAACCAGGAATGACGAATTATCTAGGCGTTGGCGGAGCGGATGGCATCTTTGTCAAACCCAAAGCGGGCGACAAACTTGGGACGCGGATGGCACAAGTCACGGATGGCACGTCGAACACAATCATGGCAGTGGAGGTCCCCGACGAATCGGCTGTGACTTGGACCAAACCCGGCGATTTCGCGCCCAACAAGGAAACTCCGACGCGCGGACTGTTCGGGTTGCGCCCGAGTGGTTTCCTGGCCGCGTTCACCGACGGCAGCGTTCAGTTCATCGCCGAAACTGTCGATGCGGATGTGCTCAACGCGTTGTTCACCAAATCCGGTGGCGAAGCCGTGCAACGGCCGTAGTAGAATGAGGTAGGGGCAGCACGGGAGGATCAAGCCGTTTAACCCGAAGCCGGAGGCGATGGAGGGCAGTGTGATGGATTGTCCACGCGCAGCACCCGCCATCGCCTCCGGCTTCGGGTTAAACAAGAGAAGTACACTCCTGCGACTGGCGGTCAAATATCACCTTTGAGGATCACAGCATGTTGGATTCCGTAGCGTCACCTGAAACGCAGCTTAGCGACAACGATGTTCAAGCGATCGACCAACTGCGCGACGTGTATGATCGGCTGCGGCAAGAGCTCGCTCGAGTCATCGTCGGCCAGCGGGATACGGTCGAACGGCTATCGATATGTCTGTTTGCCCGCGGCCACGCCTTGCTGATGGGCGTGCCGGGGCTGGCCAAGACATTGTTGGTCAGCAAAGTGGCTGAGACCATGTCGCTGAGATTCAGCCGTATTCAATTCACACCCGACCTGATGCCGATGGATATCACGGGTACGGATATCCTGCAGGACGGGGCCGATGGACGCCGCGACTTCGAATTTGTCCACGGGCCGGTGTTCGCCAATATCGTGTTGGCGGACGAGATCAACCGAGCGCCGCCGAAGACCCAGGCTGCGATGCTGGAAGCCATGCAGGAGTACAAGGTCACGGCGGTCGGCAAGACGTTGGTCCTGGAACCGCCGTTCCTGGTACTTGCGACGCAGAACCCTATTGAGCAGGAAGGGACGTACCCGCTGCCCGAAGCACAACTGGACCGATTTATGTTCCTGATCGAGCTCGACTACCCGTCGGAAGCCGAGGAGGTCCAGATCGCTCGCACGACCACAGGCGAAGAACTTCCGGAACTCGATCATCTTTTGACGGCCGGCGAGATCCTACAACATCAGAGTCTTGTTCGGCGGGTCCCCGTCCCGGATCACATCTATACGTATGCTGCGAGGCTGGTGCGGCAGACTCGGCCCAATGACTCAACCGCCCCATCGTGGCTGAAACCGTTGGTGGCTTGGGGAGCCGGACCTCGGGCCGTGCAAAACCTAGTCTTGGGCGCAAAAGCCCGCGCAGCGTTGTTGGGCAGCTACATGGTTCGGTTGGAAGACATTCAGGAAGTCGCGGCACCCGTGCTGACTCACCGCGTGATCACCACGTTCGCGGCTCAGGCCGAAGGGATCAGCGCAAAGGAGATCGTGCGTCGATTGGTGGAGGAGACAAATACAGAGATCTAGGATCGTTTAACCGCAAGCCGGAGGCGTGCGCGTTCGCCAGG
>JADHUC010000143.1 GCA_016784735.1 Pirellulaceae bacterium
CGGTCCAGCACCACGGTGCCCTCGCGAATATCCGAGAAGCTAAGGTGAAAACCATTGCGCGAACCGAACAGGCAGTAGCTGGCGGCAAGCCAGACGCGATTCCTGAAAAAGTAGGCCAGCCGGATCTCGTCTTCGTCAAACTCGACCTGCCGGAAGGACACGTCCTCGGGATGCGCCGTCAAGTAGTGCAGCGCCGAGAAATAGGTAATGCCATGTCGCTTGGCGTGGACGGCTTCCATTTCCCTCGCAGGAAACGATTCACCTGAATCGTCGCGCACCTCGTACTCCTTGGTACCTCGCCCCGGTCCATCTCCCATCGCAGCGAATGTATACCGATAGCTGCGTACTTCTTTCGGCGGCAAGCCCAGCCAGTAGCGGTTCGCCTCGGCGATCTTGGCCAGAACTTCCCGTCCTTTGGCCTGCAACACCGGTTCAACCGGTGGCCGCCCCAAGGGCGCATCGCCGAGGACTTCCTCGCGCCGTTCATTACCCTCAGCGTCGGTCAAGCTGGCAAGCTGAAGATGCCGGATGCCTGTTGCCTCATCGTGAACCAAACGGAGCAACATCTCGTACTTGCCGGACCGCGCAAACCGTAACGGGAGCGACCGGATCGTCCAATCGGCTTCCGGCGGGATGAGCGTGAACCACCAGGTGTGCCCCGGCGGAATCCTGTTCAGCGAAAAACGCCCTTCGTCGTCCGTGGTGAAACGCCTCAGGCTATTCTGAGCCAAAATCGTCTCGTCGGTCACTCGCAACCGCAAGTCGCGAATCGGCTCACTGCGCTCGTCCACCAGGCGTCCGGAGATCGCCAGTTCGCGTACCATCACAAAGTCGATTCGCCGCGGCTTTCCCGGCAGCACCACTCGCTCGTCATCTCGCCGAATGTACTCGTAGTTCTGCCAATCCTCCTCCTTCGGCTTGCGGTCGGCAACGATCATTCCAGTGTGCCGGTCGAGATTCCTTTCGACGTAACCATCCTTCCAAGCGGCGAGGCTTCCCGGCTGCATCAGCAGCGGCGGATCGCCGGGCGGCTTCGAAGGAACCCGACCTCCTGAAGCAAAACGCAACGTGTAGCGCCCGTTTGCATCCGTCGTTGCCGGGCCTCGCCCTCGGATGGTTCCGCCCATTCCCACGTACGCCCAAATGCCGACGCCCTCCAAGGGACTGCCGTCCGTGTCGGTTACCGTACCTTCAACGATCCATGGCCAGCGTTTGTCGATTTCCTCTTGGGTCAAAGGAACCGGCTTCACCTTTACCGTGATTTCGTGGTCCTTCCCAGCGACGATCTCCATGCCGATCTCTTCCTCGTCAGTCACGTACTTCGGCTCGTGCGGAAAGTACGAAGGCTTGGAAACGTGCAGGCCGTAGGGCCCAGGTGGCAAGTTATCTCGCCGGTATGCGCCGTCGACGGCCCGAAGACTTATCCATCCCGATCGAGGAGACCGTCGTTCCCTGCTCTGCACGGCCACGGCAGCACCGTCAATCCACTCGCCCGATTCGGCGTCGATCACCCGGACGACAAGCGAAGGGCCGTCCCGCAATCGCACCTCCGTCTCGGCCGTCTTCTGCGTTTCTTCGAGGCGTACTGGTTGGCCCGTTCCTCTACTCGGATCATTTGGCTGATTGGCATGCGTGGCCGTCACGCGGTAGATGCCTGACGGCAGGCGTCTCCAGCCGCTGCGTGTCTTGTCCCGATCGTCCCGGAATCCATACCCGTCCGTATATCGATACCAACTTGCTCCAGTCTCCGGATCGTCCCAGGTCGACTGTTTCTTGTCCGGCCTGCCGACCACCTGTTTCCACAGGGTAGCAGTGGCCTCCTTCAGCGGTTCGCCATCGGTACCCAGAACACGAACAATCAGGGTATGATCCAGCCCGGCAATTCTCTCGGTCGCAGTTCCGAACATGTAGCCTCCGCGGCGAAAATGCTCGGGCGTAGGCCCCGCACGATCGCGAGCGAGCCAAAAGCCGGAGATGCGGTTTTCCCCGTCGAACGCCAACCGTATGAGCATGACGGCTTTGTCCCACCGACCGCGGACTTCAAGCAGTCGCCCATTTGGAAAATCTCGTTCGGCGTAGGAAATGGCTCCGCGAAACGAGCCACATCTTTTCTCGAATTCAGCCCAAATGCGTACCAGTTCCACATAGGGCAGCGCCGGAAACAACGTTGGATCGAACAAGCCGACGGCCTCGCGAAATTCCCTTTCCTGGAACAAGTGAATGAACTTCTCGGCTTTCTCTTTGCGGGTTTTCGAATCCGCTTCCACGGATGCCTTTGCAGGCGCGCCGACGGAGGCTTCGTGCAGCATGGCCAAAGGAACCGTCAGACCCAGTAAGCAAACCAGGACCGCCATCGCAACCAATCGCGTCACGCTCCGCCGGTTGCGAGACTGGTCAAGGATCGCCAACATCCGCGTTTCGAGCTTCGATCGCGACGCCATGGCCATGGCCGCCGCTCCAGCCAAACGCGCCTTGCGAAGCCCAGTGACAACTTCCAGCAAGTGCTGGGCGTAGTCCTTGGGTTCGTAGCCGGCTCGGATCACCAAGTCGTCGCAGGCCGCCTCGCTCTCGATCTGCAAGCGTCGCCGAGTGACCCACATCAACGGATTGAACCAGTAGATTGCGCACAAGAAGTGAACAAGCATCCTGACCAAGCAATCGTTTCGCCTTACATGGGCCAGTTCGTGCAAGAACACAGCCCGCAGTCGATCCGATGACCATTCGTGGGCGCTGTCCGGCAGCAACAGAATCGGCCGCCAAGTGCCCCACTGCATGGGGACGAACCGCCGGCCGCTCAGGAGCAATGTCACCTCGCGCCGAAATCCCAATTCGGTCACCACTTGCCGAAATACCGTCGTCAGATGCGTTTCGGGTGCCGTAATGGCCGATCGCTTCAGCCGCCACAGACTCAGTCCACCAAGTATGACGGGCAAGATCGCAACGAACGAACCGGCCACCCACGCCATCAGGACCCGCGCTTGCCACGGAAATGCACTGGCTTGCGTGGATTGCGCCACTGTTACAGGTACCTCCGGCAACGACTCGGCGACCGATCCAGTGGAGCGGTCGCGCGAGTCCGTTGTCTCACGTTCTTGAGATGGGAGAAATTCCGGTTGCTCCATAATCGGGGCGAAAACAGCCGACTTGTCCGCATCAGGACGTGATTCCAACTTCGGCGGTCTATCCCAGGACATGGGCAACTCCGAATCATCCGGCGGATCGGGTGATGGATCGGCTTGCGCCACTGAGACACGAGCGTCACTTGAAGGCCAGCCCATCCAGCTTGGCAGCACGTTCCACTCCGGCAACGCCACCGAAAGTACAGGCAACGCGAGTAGGCTCGCCGCAGCAAACAGCCAGACCAAATGCCGCGTGGCCGCCGAGGCTCGTCGCATCCATCTAGCTGCAATCGCCGCGACCAGCAGCACGACCAAGCCTTTCAGGGCCGCATCCAACAACACCATCAAACATGCCGAAGACGCTTGGGCCAAGGATTCTGTCGCGATTCCGTTGATTCCGGTCATTGCCCTTCCTCCGAATGACTTAGACGAATCATCTCAGCCAGACGCTCGGCCTCTTCGTCAGAAAGTTGGCTGGATGGATCAGACAAGTGAGCGGCCACTGCCTTTTCCAGCGAGCCGTCGAAGAAGGTCTCCAGCACGCGTCGCAGCGCCGACCGGCCAACTTTCGCGCGAGCTCGGACCGGCCGATAGACAAACTCGCGCACTTGTTTCCGGTGGCGCAGGTGCCCTTTCTCCTCCAGAATCCGCAGCAGCGTGCGGACGCTCGTGCGCGAAGGAGGATCCGACAATGCCTGCCAAACTTCAGTCACTGTCGCTCCGCCCAAAGCGTATACGACATCCATGATCTGCCGTTCTCGGCGGCTGAGTGTTTCCTGATTTCCCATGGCCCCACTTACAGTCTCTTGAGTCCGGAAGCATGTCTCACGTGGACGTTCTGGTTAAATTTTTAACCTATCAAGTTGGCCTGTCAAGACAAAATGTCAATTTTTTACCCGATGAGACATGAGCCAAGGGCGCCTGTCGCGCTGAATTGACCGCTGAGGCGCGGATTCACTCCCATCATTTTGCCCAACAATGATCTTGCCCGAAGAAAAACCGCACTTGACTCAATTACGAATGTACGCGTAGAATTCTCCAAGTACATTTGTCATTGAGGAGGATAGCTGACGATGGGCGGGCGACCGGCGTTATCCAAGGGTGAAATGGAAGTTGCACGCGTGCTGTGGGAGCTGGGCAAGGCGACCGTGCGCGAGGTGCATGAGGCGTTTCCCGAAGGCCGCGAGATCGACTTCACGACCGTGCAGACGTATCTAAGGCGTTTGGAGTCCAAGGGTTACGCGCGAGCGACGCTCGATGGCCGCACTCGTGTCTACGCCCCCAAGGTAAAACCGCGGACGGTTATCCGGGAGACACTGGACGATTTGATCGACCGGCTGTTTGCAGGCGAGACGCTGCCGTTGGTGCGTCACCTGATCGAGGATCGTGGGATCAGCCACGACGAACTCGCCCAACTACGCGAATTGATCGACCAGCTCGAGGAGGAGAGCGATGGGACAGCTCGCCAATGAATGGATGCGACTGGCCGTAACGCACGCGTGGCAAGTGACGGCGCTGATCGTGCTTACCGCGGTCGTCATTCGTCTGTTTGCCCGCAACCGGCCTCACCTGGCGTTCGTGCTTTGGTTGCTCGTACTAGTCAAGTGTGTGACGCCTCCCGTGTGGAGCAGCCCGAGCGGCGTGTTCAGTTGGCTGCAGCCATCGCGAACCGCTGCGACGGCTACGGCCCAACTGCAGCCTGACAATGTGGAAAACGGTGAGGAACACGGTTTTGGACCGGCAACAGTCATGGCCCGCTTCGATCGGTCACCAATGCCCGTCCGGGAATGGCGAAACCTGACGCCGCATCCGCGCGATCGGGAAGGGAAATCGCTAGTGGCTACCGACAGTGCTGGCCATCCTTCACCCGTGAGTCACATCAGCTCAATCGAACAAATCGTCGTTGCGGTATTGGTCACGTGGCTGTCCGGCGCTGCATTGATTGTGCTTGTCGCAGTCTTCCGGTATCTGAGCTTCTGGTGGCGTCTGAATCGTCACGGTTGCGTTTTAGAATCGCGACTGACGGACCTCATCCGTGATCTTTCACGCCGTTTGAAAGTGAGACGAAGCGTTCGTCTGCTGGTGTCGACGGGTCGCGTGGGACCGGCTGTGATCGGCGTGTTACGACCAACAGTCTTGTTGCCATCAGCCCTGGTGGAAGGGCGGTCGGACGAGGAGTTGAAGCCGCTACTGGCTCATGAACTGATTCACGTGCGGCGTGGCGACTTGTGGATCGGCATGCTACAGGTAATCACGCAGGCCCTGTGGTGGTGTCATCCGCTGGTCTGGTGGGCGGGACGTCGGACATCGCGCGAGGCCGAACGCTGCTGTGACGAGGAAGTCATCGCCGAACTGGGATGCAGTCCGGCCCGCTATGCACGTAGCCTGCTCGGCGTTCTGGAACTGAAGAAGACATTGAAACCCGTCCCTGCATTCCCGGGCGTTCGTCCCGTGGAAGTTACTTCGAACCGATTGGAGAGAATCATGAAACTCGGACAAGGATGTCGCCGACGTACTCCGTGGTGGTGTTGGATCGTTTTAGTAATGGCCGGCGCCGGAATGCTGCCCGGCGCCGCGTTCCTGGCTGGCGAAGAGGAGTGGCCTGTGAGAGACCTCACGTTGCCTCAAGGCAAACACGTTGCCTCGATTCCACCGCTGCCGAAGAACGTTCCCGAGGAACCGCTTGTGACTTGCGTCTACGAGGTCGCAGACCTGGTTGACAAAGCCCGATTGGAGCTTGGCCTCGACGCCGAGGCAGCGAAGTCGGCGGTGAAGTACCACCCCGGAGTCTTGGGAGGAGCTGCGCCGGTTGCCGAGCCGGAAGGGCCAGATTCACGGTCAAGAAAGAAAGGTCCACGTGCGGCATGGTTCGACGGCGGGTTGATTGTCCATGACACGGCTGCCCGGCACGATCGAATCTCCAGGACATTGACGGCGCTCAGGAAACACGGATTTGGGCAGGTCGTCATCGAGGCGCGTCTCGTGACAGGCCCCGAAAAGGTCATTAACGCCGTCGGTTCTAATTGGACGGTGATGGCTGCCGAAGTGGCACCGGACGAGCAACCGACGCATCAGGATCCAGATGACCCAACACGGGCTGTTCGACAGCCCATCGGTCTGCACGAGTTGCCGGACCTCCCTTTGCCGGACAAGGCAACGAAGCAGCGTGCCCGAGGTCAAACCGTGATTGAGAAACGTCTGCCTGTCATGTTCGAGGTGATGGACGACGGGCGCGCGTCGGAGGTGATTCAAAACCTGCAAGGCGATGCCAGGGTCAACATGCTTGCTGCCCCCAAGGTGACGACGTTCAACGGCCAGTCTGCGGTGATATCAAGCTGTTCTCAAAGGCCTTTCGTCGTCGGAATCAAAGGCGGGGAACCTCAGATCCGCATCGTCGACGAAGGTTTCACGATGCAGTTGCGCCCGATACGGCGGGCTGACGCCCCTATCTGGCTCGACTGCATTCTGACGCTGTCCAACATCCGCGACGTGGAAACCACCACCATTCCGGGCGGGAAGGGCCAAGCTGCGACAACACTACAGGTTCCTGTCGTGGCCAAAACCCAGTTGAACATGAGCGTCGAAGCCCTGTCCGGCAAGACAGTCGTCATTGGTGGCCTCAAGACGACCGACAAGAGCGGAAAGGAGCAGGCGATGCTCGTTATGCTCCGCCCGACGGCGTTGGCGCTAGATGGCAATGACGCAGCACATGGCCGCAAGATGTTTGGCGTAGGCGTCAACAGCGACGCGGGTGTGACCGGCACGATCACGGTCGACGCGGAAGAATTTGCACCCATGCAATTCAACGCGATAGCGGTAGAAAGACCGTCAAGCCCATCATCGCTTCGAAGACCCATCGTCGCAGCCCATGCGTGCAAAGGGATCGAGCCCCCAAGCGACGACGAAGTGATCCGCGCGTTGGCCGAGAAGAGGAAGGTGAACGGCGCCTGGGTGCAGGTGTTCGAGAACAACAGCGAGAGCGTCCGCATCGTGAAGGAGAGAATCGCCGACTACATTGATCCTCCGCGGAACTACCCCTTGATTGGACCAACTCAACTGCATCGCACTCACTACAAATGCAGCGTCCACTTCACGGAGAGTATACGCGTCGGGTGGCCGATTCCGCACAAGTCGGAGAAGGAAGCCGTCGAGGTTGTGTACATCGAAACCAGCCACCTTCACATGTTGGATAACACACAGAAGAAAGCGACGACGCCCAAAATTCACGAACGACTCAAGCAAAAAGTCGAGGTGAGCTTCGAGAACACACCGCTGTCAGAAGTCTTGGAGGAAATTGGCAAAAAGGCAAGACTGAACATAGCGATCGACAAAGCGGGTGTCCAGGAAGAGGGCGTTACCGTGGACGAGCCCGTCACTATCCAACTGGCGTCCGCGATCAGCGTCAAGAGCGCACTGAACCTGATACTGGAGCCATTGCATCTCGACTACGTGATTGTCGGCGAAGTACTCAAGGTCACCGGTGAGAGCAGAATCGCAGCAAGAGCGTTTCCCAGGGTGTACAACGTGGCGAACCTGGTAGTGCCTTTCCCCGACCCGGACATTACCCTGTCGCCCAAAGGTAATTGGGTCACCCCACCTCCACGCCAAGACGTTGCGCCGGATTTCGATACGATCATCGAACTGGTGACCAGTACCATCGCGCCGCACTCTTGGGAAGATGTCGGTGGTCCGGGGGCCATCGAGGCGTTTCCGACGAATCTCAGCTTGGTCATATCGCAGACAGAAGACATTCATGAACAGATCACTGACTTGCTCGAACAACTGCGTCGACTACAAGACGGACAGGTTACCCTCAGTCTCAAAACCGTTCGGGTCTCCGGGGAGAAGTACGCCCGTGACTCAGAGTGGGCGGAGTTGATGGGCGAATCGACGATACGGGCTGTGGCGGCAGATGCTCTCCGCTCCGTCGTCTCGGAAGGTCACCGGGACAGCAAGCTTGGCGCCCTCAAGGTGACGCTTTTCAATGGGCAGAAGGCCACGCTTCGTTTCCCCCGTTCGGAATCCGAGATGATGAACGGCGCCGGCACCTTTCATATCCAGCCCGTTGCATCGGACGACCACCAATCCGTAAGGTTGACAATTGCTCAAGAGCACAGTGAAATAACGGGCGAAGCTCGCGAAGGCACGACCAACGTTGTGCCAATCGGTGAGTCGCTGGTTGTGGACGTCACAGGTCATCTTGACGCTTCGCAACACAACGACAACTCCGGCGAACGACTGCTCGTTGTCCTTACCCCTCAGATCATCGTCAACGAACCGGAGGAGGCCGCAAACAGCGACATACTCAGCGGAGTGCGCCGGTGACCGACTGAGTCGCTTCCGCCGTTGCACAAGACACGGGCACGATGCCCCTCCGAGCTTGTCGATCACCGTACCGGCGTTAATCGCCAGGAAATCGGGTTTCTGTCGTCGGGCATCGAAGGCGTTCCGGGTCGTGCGGCAGCTTGAGGAAATGGAAAGTGGATGGCGGTTCGAACTTGGTCTTACCCACAGGTCGGTTTGACTTAGTGCCCGTCATGGGACCAGTGCGGTGGATCAGAGACGAGTTTCTTCATGCCGTAACCGCCTCCGACTTTGTGAAGCTCCTTGTTGTTGCCGTTGCGCGGCAAAGACCTGATCTGGATGGTTTCGGCCTTGTCGTTCTTGAGCTTGAGCACGCCCGTCCAAGAGATCGTCATGTCGATTGCTTGCCCTCTGATATGGTTCGACGTTAACGACGGCATATGGACCACCTTGAATCCCTTGGGCCCGATCATTTCCTTGGCAGCTTGCCGCGACTTCGTTTCGTCGCCGTGGTCCCACTTGATATCGACGCCGGCCTTATTCGGGATTTGCGATGCCTTGATCTGGCCTTTGCCGAGTTTCCATGCGTAGTGCATCACATGAGCCCGTTTCTCGTCGCGTCTTGTAGTCGAGATTTTGACGGTTGCACCAGCGTCCTTCAACGCTTCAAGAAACCCTTTGGCTTTCTTGCCGAAGCTTGGCTCAAGATCGCTCAGTGCAGTGCTATTGGGATACTTCGCTTGGTTCTTCTTGAACCATTCGAGACCGCTCGGAAGCGTCTTCTTCAGTTGATCTCGGCGCCTCTGGATGGCTATCAACTGGGCTTGCAGATCAAGATATTCTTGATACCCCGCGCGGGCTGCGGCGTCATACTTTTCTTTATCTGCTTCAGATGGTAGCTTTTGATTGTGCGCCACCTTCTTCTCGGCATTTTTCTTCAGCGCCGCCTTGATTAGTCCTTCTTTCGTATCCACTTCATCAAGGGAGTTCAGCCCCAATATCTCGGCGATGACCTCGGCGTTGGCCTTCGATTCCCCTGCGCGAGTGTAACTACCGATCGCGACGAAGGTCACAACAGACGCTATGCCTACCAACCAACGCGCGAAGTGTCTGTTTCTGTAGCGCATGATCACGTCCCTCTGTTTCTCCTGTGACGTCCTACGGATCGATCCAACGGTAACCCCGAACCGTCCAATCCGAGCCGTACTGAACCTTGGCTCGCTTCATCTCGGATTCCCAGTACGAACCTTTCCACCAGACCTTGAACCTCCCGTTAGCTGGGTTGCGGAAGCGGAACTGCTGTTTGGCATATTTCCCAGGGCTGATCGTGCCGTAGGCCTGAATCCATTTGTCCGTCGAAATGGACGCCCAGGCCCCGTCGGGAATCTCGAGCCAGAAGCTGACTTCATGAGCGTTGATGGGCCATGTATTTCTGCCCCACACGACGACGTCCCACAATCCGTTTCCACGATCGAATTCATGTACCGTGTACTCCCAACTGCCATCCGAGTCTTTTGTGACATTCTTACGAGTCGGGTTCTTCCATCGATTCCGCTCCTCCTCTTCTTTTCGTCGTTTCTCTTCCTCTCGACGCCTCTGTTCGGCCTCCTGACGTTCACGTTCTTGACGTTGACGCTCGATCATCGCCAGACGATCCTGCTCCCGCTGCCGACGTTCCTCGGCGAGACGCAGCTCTTCCTGCCGGCGACGTTCTTCGGCCAATCGCTCTTGCTCGATTCGCTGCCTCCGCCGCGACTGGTCCGCAACGACCTTCTCCACGGCGTTCCTGGAAACGCCAAAAGAGCCGGAATCCGATGAAATCTCTTTCAGAAGTTTGGCATACGTGCTCCCCTCGCCCATGCGTGTCTGACCGGTCGCCTTACGGCCGTCGTAATAATGCTCGATCAACGCCCGAGATATACCCGTGTCGTGTTGAAGTGTCGTAATAAAAAGGTCCGGAGGAATGGGGTGCTTGGGCGGCGAAGTGTTGCGCTCGATGCCCTCTCCTTTCAGCTTATCCTTGTGTGCTTTCAGGATCGCGTCGGCCAAATCCAATTGCGGTTTGAGCGCATCAAGGACGTCCGGTCCGATCACCTTCTTCAACAGTTTGTTCTCATCCGGCAGAGGTGGCAGCGCGTCTTGACCTTGGGCCTCAAGCGCACGCTGCACAACTTCCTCGGCAACCGGCCGGCCTTCTATCTGATACGAGTTCTTCTGTTCCACGTTGTCTCGGACGAGTTTCTCGGCCTGCTCCCGGATTCGCTCGGCGACCTCTTTGTCTTCAGGAGTCTTGGCCTTTTCGGCTTGAATCTGAGCCCGCCGGCGCGCGGCATTGGCCATGGCTGCCCGATTCGCGGCGTCCAAGCTGGCATCTTCATTCACAGCCTGTGCATGTGTCAGTCGCTCGGTCTCTTTCTGCTTTTCCGCCGACAACGCTTGTCCCTGTCGAAAGATCTCTTCGATGCGTTGCCGTTCCTTTTCCTGAAACTCCTTCTGTTCATTGTAAGCTTTCTCGATCTTCTCCTTGTCTTCGGCAAGGTTCCATCCACCAACGTCATCGGAACGCGCCGAGGCCGAGATCCAGAAGCCGGACATCAATATTGCCACACCGATGGAAATCAGCGTTTTCATCGTACCGTCTCCCAAGTGTTAGAGCGTACAAGACTTATCACATATGCTTCGAGCCTCTCTTCGCTCTGCCATCACTGAAGCCGGTCAACTACGGTCTCTGTTACAGAAACCAGGTCCGGCAGATCGTCGTACAGGTCGAGTACCTCGCGTCGGCCCGGTCCACGCCGCTCGAGGCAGAATACTCGATCGCCCGAGAGAAGCTGTTCGCTGCGAACAACACAACAGTCCAAGAACCGATGATTGTCTGACGACAAGACCACCACACATGCGTACTCCAAGGACGATCCGTCGCTTGGCAATTCGTCGGACGAAGAAGCGTCTTGATTCGAAAAGGCAAGTGCGGTCCAATTCTCCTGCTTGTCTGTTTCTTCGAGTTTCCAGTCCCAGACTCGCGCCTTCTGCATATCCATCTGGATCGGCTTGGCACCTCGACTTCCGCCATCGAGCGCATAAGCAGCCCACTGAGCCGCGAACGGTGCCACTCCCCACTGTCTCCAACGTAACGACTCGGCCTCAGCACGCAGAACACTGAAACGCCCGCTTTCCCAGGCCGGACAAAACTGCCCGGCGTACTCCTTCAGCGCATCTTCGCTCGGTTTTCCACGGCCCAGGGATTCAAGTGTGATCGGCGGACCGTCCAGATCGCGAAAGACGATGACGAATTCAGGCGGCTCCCCATCATCGGTGGCGACTTCCTCCACGGTTAGCGCGCCAATGAAACGACTCCCTCGCATGAACGTAGCAGCCAACGGTTGCGGCGACGTCTCACTGCCTCGCCACACGACCACACGATAGTCGGGTTGCCAAGGGTGTTCGTCGTTAGTCACCATCGTGAATGCTCCAAGGTCTACCGCGGTCAACTGTTGCTTGATTCCCGCCGCTCCGTTGTTGTCGCTATGGACCTCGCGTACCCAATCCGCATAATACAGTGACGAGGGAGCCACCTTTGCCCGCACGTATACCAGCGACTTGACCAAGCCCGCATCAACGTTCGACCATTCTTTTTTCCCCGCTCGATGCACTGCATCGGCTTTGTCAAACGCACCGCGCAAGTCTCCGTCGGCCAGTGCCAGCAACGCATGTGCGACGGCGGTCTCTTGAGGATTGGCCTCGCCGCCGAATCGCACGCTGTAGTCTTCACCACGCAGTTTTTCTACAGCTTGCGAAAAGGCACCCGCGCGAAACAGTTCCCCCGCCTCCTTGATCCGCAACGCCGACTCCTTGCTCTCCAACAGCGTGCGCGCTCGGTGATCAGCATCTGGCAAGGCGCCAAGTTGCGACTGAAGCTGCGGCGGGATCGTTTGTGCAAACGCGAGATGGACCGTGGCAAAGAAGCACGCGGGGAGAAGAATCAACCACGAACGAAACATGGCCTACGCTCCTAGGTATTAGAGGGCAATCGCGTCGAGGCTCAGTCCATCGGGACTGCTCGGGACAAAGGAACTCGATTCGAAAATGATTTGAAGAGACAAGCAAAAGCGAGTAGTCTGATCGCCGATGCGGAATGTGTCAATCAGCCATAATAGTAAACCGGTGTGCTTCGCCGAAAGTTAACCGCGAAGATATTGCCTATTTGCCACGACTGTCGATCCCCCGTTGCGTTACCTTCGCGAATTCCAGCTAGAAGGAGTTAACGACAAATGCTCAGCAGAACCATTATGCATGGCTTGAGCTTGACGGCATTGGCGTTTGTGCTGTCTCGTCCCCTACCGGCGGAGACTTACTATGTGGACCAGAGCAACCCTCATTCGAGCGATAACAATGCGGGCACGGAAGCATTGCCGTGGAAGACGATAAACCACGCCGCAACGGTCCTGCGGGCTGGGGACACGGTTTTGATCAAAGAGGGAACGTACGACGTGGGGGCGTCGACCGGTTGGGCGGATCCGGCCGTCGGCCCTTCACATGCCGGCACAGCGGAAGAGCCTATCACCTTCAAAGCTTGCCCGGGCCAGAAAGTAACGATCACGACCTCCGGCGGCCAAGCCGCGATTGGCAGCGGTCGGGACTATGCCGTCTGGGATGGTTTTATCGTTGACATGACGGACAGGCTGAAAGGAATTATCATCTATGGAGCGAAGGGGTGTGTTGTCAGGTACTGCGAAGTGATAGGCAACCACCTCCCCACGGGGGATAATCATGACGGCATCCGCATCGAGAGGGCGCCAGACTGCCGAATACATCACAACGTGATTCACGGCGTCAAAGGCAATGGCCCAAACAGCGCTGGGATCAAGGTGTACAGCAAAGGCGTCAAGAACGTTATCGTCGAGGACAATTATATCTACGACAACACCGCGGGGGCCTTTGACAAGGACTTCGGCGTCCAGAACACCTACCGCCGTAATTACTTCACCGGCAACAGGACACAATTCTACGGAAACAACCAGGGCGGACCGGCTCGATACTACATCTACGACAATGTCTTCGATGGGAGAATCGAACTGCACGCGGGCAATACGGCCACGGAGATCCACGATAATCTCTTCCGCTCCAACTCGTTGGCTGGTGCGTGGGCCGGCGGTGTGACGGACACGAAGATCTGGAACAACATCGTCATCTCGAAAGCGCGTTCCGTCGCGGCCTGCCAGAACAAGAAGCAAGAGCTAAGCTCGGCGCTTGCCTACATGGACTACAACGTGTACGACGCTCGGCCGACCTACGACTTCGGAGAATACACTTCCAATCGACAACGTCTTACCCTCGGCCAGATACAGTCAGAAGGTTTTGAAGAGAACTCTCATGTTGTGGCAAGCGCGGCAGACGTGTTCGAGGATGAGAGCTCGTACAGACTTCTTCCGAGATGGATGACAGCCGCCAGAAACGGCGATGCGGTAGGCCCCGAGGACACTGCCAAGGTCCTCGACGTACGCCGGTACGGTCCTACAGCGATCCGACCCTGAACCGCTGGATTGCCGTGCCCAAACAGTTAGAATGGAGCCCGTTACGCCCAGGGAAACTGAAGCCGTTCACCAGCAATTAAGTGGAGAAGCGCAATGAAAGACATCGTCTCTATCATCGCATCGTTGGCAGTTGTGAGCTTGCTTGTCGACACAGTGTCGGGGCAGCCTCCCGAAAGGCGCTCTGGCCGTACTGGCTTCGAGTTTGGAGGATCGCCGGAAATCGACAAGCCGCCGTTGGCCAAGGACGACGGGGAGAAGCAGGCTCTCGAGGCTCTCGAAGAGATGACCAAGGGCAAATGGTATCTGAACGTGACCACACGAGAAGGACGGGTATTGCGACAACTGACCGAGTCGTTGGGAGCGAAGCGTGTCGTCGAAATCGGCACGTCAAGCGGCTATTCGACGATCTGGCTTGCGTTAGGCGCTCGAGCCGCCGGTGGAAAGGTTTTTACGCACGAGATCGATCCTGAGAAGGTCAAGATGGCCGGCGAGAATTTCAAGAAGGCCGGTGTCGACGATGTGATCACCATTATCGAAGGGAACGCCCACGAAACGATCAAGCAGCACAAGGAACCGATCGACGTTGTGTTTCTTGATGCCGAGAAGAAGGGATACGTTGACTACCTGGAAAAGCTCCTGCCGTTGGTTCGCCCCGGCGGCCTGATCCTCGGCCACGACATGCATCGCCCGATGCCCGACCCCCGCTACATCGAAGCCATCACCAAGAACCCGGATCTAGATACGTCGTTCATCATGATGGAGAGTTACGGAATCAGTATGACGTTGAAGAAACGGTAGCAGGACACGAGATGGCAATAGTTCATTCACTACGCTGGCGATTGGCTGTGCGCACGGCGAGTATCGCCCTGCTACTTGTCGGATTAGCTCAGGCCCGTGCAGAACGTCTGACAATCCCGTTGGATGGCACGTGGGCGGTTGCTGAAAGCGTCGGGGCGGACGAGATGCCCCAGCAGTTTCCTCACCAGGTGGCTGTACCCGGACTGGTCAACCAAGCCAAACCGCCATTCCCGGACGTGGATCGCTACGAAACGGCCGAAATCGTCGCGCGTTGGTCTCGACCCAGCACGGCTGTGATCCCGCCTGGTGAAGCCGCCATGGAGGGGCTGCTCGGCCGTACCCGACAGAAGCGCAATTACTTCTGGTATCACCGAACGTTCACGCTCCCGGCACGCCGACAGCAGGCGATGCTGGTTGTGAACAAGGCCCAGTTTGGCACGGCGGTATGGCTGAATGGCAAGAAGGTGGGCGAACACTTGGGCTGTGCGACGGCGGGGCTGTTTGACGTGACCGAGGCGATCGACTGGGACGGCGAGAACCGTTTGACAATCCGCATCGGTGCTCACCCGGGCGCCGTGCCCGACTGGGCGCCGGCTGGCGCCGACTGCGGGCGTGTCCATTGGGCCCCCGGAATCTATGATCGCGTTTTGCTGCGACTGGCCGATCCTCCTATCATCGAAACGGTCCAGGTGGCCCCGCAAATAGCTGCCGGCGAAATCCTCGTACAAACTCGCATCAGTAACTACGGTTCGGCTCGCGAGTGCGAATTGGTCCAACGAGTGGCGACCTGGAAAGGCAGCCACTCTGTCGGTCAACCGGTGATTCGCCGATTCGCACTGGCCGCGGACGAGCAGCGGGTCATCGAGCAGACGCTGCCGGTCCCCGAGGCGATACTCTGGAGCCCCGAGGAGCCCTTCCTATACACACTGGAGACGAAGACCGGCGACGATTCCTGCAGCACTCGCTTCGGGATGCGCGAGTTTCGGTTCGACACGCCAACGCGCCGCGCAATGTTGAACGGCAAGCCTTGTTTCCTTCGTGGTGCGAGCTTCGAACTACACCGTTTCTTTGGTGACCCGAAATGCGGCAACCTCCCCTGGGACGAGGCGTGGGTGCGCAAGGTCCTGGTCGACATTCCCCGCGATATGCACTGGAACTGTTTTCGCGCAACGCTCGGGGCCCTACCGCAACAGTGGCTCGACATCGCAGACGAAGCCGGCCTGCTGTTGCAGTACGAATTTCCCATCTGGACAAGTCGCAGCCCGCCGATTCGTCACGCGCGGTGGAACCAGGATGAGTTGACCGCTCAATTCCGCGAGTTCTTACGCGACAATTGGAATCATCCCAGCGTGGTCATCTGGGACGCGTCTAACGAGACGCGGTGGGACTTCCTGGGCGATAGTCTGATCCCGGCCGTGCGGCAGTTGGATTTGTCGAACCGTCCGTGGGAGAACAGCTACAACCTGACCCAAGGGCCCGACGACCCTTACGAAGACCATCCGTATCTGTTCAGCAACCATTTTTCGGGCAAGCCCCCGTTTTTCCAGATGCGGACGTTGGAGAAGATGAGCGGAAGCGGTGGCAAACAACGTGGCGGCGTGAACAAACCAGAGCATGCAGCGATTATCAACGAGTACGACTGGCTCTGGCTCCACCGCGATGGCACGCCGACGCTACTTTCCAGAAACGTGTACAAGCACCTGCTTGGTCCCCAGGCGACGGCCGACGAACGCCGAGCCCTGGCCGCATACTTGATGGGAGGGCTCACCGAGTATTGGCGAGCCTATCGCCAATACGCGGGAGTGTTGTTCTACACGTATCTTGCCCTGGACGATCCACGGGCATTCACGTGCGACTTTTTCTGCGATGTCCAGCAAGCCACCCTGGAACCGCATTTTGCCGATCACATGCGAGAAGCGTCCAAGCCGCTGGGCGTGTACCTTCGTTTCTGGCAGCCGAGCCTGCCGGCGGGCCAATCACGCCGCTACGATGTGATCATGGTTAACGATACGCAGGAAGCGGCCCAGGGGCGTTTGGAATTGTCTTGGGAATCGGCGGGCAAACCGCTGGGGCGAACGGAGTTGATTTACGCCATCCCCGCCGCGGGGCGAACGACCTGCGAACTGGAGCTGGCCACGCCTCGGTCCCCCGGCAACTGCGTGCTGAAAGCCCGTGCTTTCTGGGAAGGCAAGCCGTGGAGCCCGACCGTGTCGCGCCGCAACGTGTCGGTCGCCAGTGCCGTTGCCCAGTGAGACTCGTAAAGAGGCCTTTCGACAAACGACCAATTTTAGCACCATGATGAAGACCGCCGCGCGGATCGCGATGCCGCCTCTGCCGAGGGACGACGGCGGCGGATTCGGCCACCAGTTCACCACACCGATGCCTGGAGGGGCACAATGGTAACCGAGCTCAATAAACCCGTTTCAAGGAAAGTGCACATCCGAGGAAAGGGAGACTTCGTGGTCTCGATCACGAAAGACGGAATCACCATTCGGAAATTCCGCAAGCGCAAGACCGTCACGCTACCTTTTGACCAGTTGGCTTTGCGCGCGCTCGAGCAAGCGGCCTACCTGCTGAACGAAAAGGAATGGGATGATCCGCTGGAGACGTTGGGCAAACTCGGACGCCTCAAACGCAAGAACTAACCCAAAGGCACACGCCTACGGAAACTACGCGCCTCACGCTTTGGCCTTTCTGTCGATGTTCGTGTTTACCCCGATCCATGACCCACCTTTGACGCCGGGAGGTGACCATGCTCATGCGACCGCTTGTGACGTGCCAAACAGGAGTTCATGTCACCCGACGAATGGTCACAGCCCTTGTGGTTGCGGCAGCCTCGATATGCTGGATCGGACACGCTCTGGCCGGCGAGGCTCCGTCGCTTCTTGATGCGGCCCGGAAGGACGGCGAGGTCGAGATCGGTCGTTTTCAGGATGACATCCGCAACTGGGACCTCAGCAAGGTACGCCTGCATTGGCGTGGGTCTTTGTACCAGCCGGTTCGTTGTGCCGATCCCTCGGGCCACACCTTGTACCATCTTTGGGTCGACGATGCGGGGCAGGTCGTCACGGACCGACAACGGATCGAGGAACTCTTCACAGCACTGCTATTCCTACCGGCGACCACGCCCGACGAGCTCACCAAAGCGGCCCGGGAAGCCGAGAAGAAAACCGCTCGCTACGCGGAAGAGGCGAGTACCTATAAGGAACTCGCCGGCCAGGCTACGGCCGTTCAGGTGGCCAGCCAAGTGTTTTCGGCATATATGTCACCGGGCAGTGCCCTAGGCACGGCGATCACCGCACGGAGCACTCTCAGCCTGTTTGCCGACCTGATGCGGCTGCACGGCAACGAGCCCAAACTGACTGAGGACGGGGTGCGCCAGATGCTCAAGAAGCAGAAGACGAGTGTGCTGGACGAGGTGCTGGGGATTCGCGAGAGCGCTTCGACCATTAGCTCGCTGGTCGACATCGGCCAGCGGATCCAGCAGCGGCACGACTTGGCCGAGGCCGTGCGAGCTGAAACGAACCTGTTGCGCAAGTTTCGCATCCGCGGCACGCTCAAACGCATGGATGGGAAAATCAAGACCGACCTACGCGATTTGGGTTGGTCTACCTTGACGAGCATCGAGGCGACCGACAAGATCGCGCAGCAAGCCGTCGAATTCACGCTGATGAACCGCTCGGCCGCCACGTGCCGGCAGAAGCTGGCCGATCTGTACGGCAAGGCCGCTCGCGGGCAAGTCGAATCGGCCGAGGAGTTGCAGCTACTGTCGATCTGGGGACCGATGACCGTCGAGCTACGTTTGGCACTTCTGGAGCGGTATCTCAAGGCATATCGTGATCGGAAGAAGACAATCTCCGGCAAGATCGGCGACGCGATCGAGAGCCTCAAGGGCGTGGACGTCGAGGCCGAGGCCGCCCAAGCCATCACCGAGAACCGCCATCTGTTGACCATGGAACGCGAATGGTACCGCCGGTCGCTGGTCAGCTCGGCCGTGGAGACCGAAGCGACTGTCTGGGCCATCGAGTGGCTTCGACGCTCGCAAACGTTAGTCGACGAGCCGCCTGCCGATCGCGGCCGCATCACACGTTCCGAGTTCGGCCCTGTTTCCGCCGACAAGAGCGACCAGGAGTTCGAATTCGATGTGGCCGACGATGTAAACCGGATCGAGGTGAGCATCGACGGCAATCGTTACGGTGGTCGATTCGGCGAGCTGCGGATCAACGACGATCGGGCGTGGAACTTCTACAAAATGGACGAACACAAAGGCGCGATCTTCTACGACGCCCTACGTTCCATCGAAGAGCCCGAATCGGCCGGCAAGGGCTGCGTCTGTGACGTCACGCGGCTGTGTCAACCGGGCACAAACACGTTGCGCTGGCGGCATGACACCGAGGGCATGGAAAAGAAAGTGATCGTGACGGTTCATCGTGGCGGGTTCTACATCGAGTGGCCTTTTCCGCCCCGAAACGCGGCCCAGCGGCAGATCGAGACCGCCCGGGCTTGGGACGTCAAGCTCCACGCCAACGTGTCGCTTGGCGGGGCCGAGCCGATCGAGATGATCCTGATTCCTCCGGGCGAGTTTGTGATGGGATCGCCGGAGAAGGAAGGCGAGCGTAATGAGCTTCCAGCCCAGCGGGTTCGTCTGACGCGACCGTTCTATCTGGGCGTGTGCGAAGTCACCCGATCGCAGTTTCTTGCGGTGATGGGCTACGATCCGACGCGTGAAGGCCCCAAAGGGACCGACGCGGAGGGTCGCAAGCGGGCCGCTCGATTCCCGGTGACCGATGTTTCGTGGTACGAGGCGGTCGACTTCTGTAACCGGCTCAGCAAACGCGAAGGAACGCCGCCGATCTACCGATTGCGCGACGAGGAACGCGACGAGCGCGGGCGGCTCGAACACGCCTACGTTCGAGTGGACCAAGGCCTGGGATACCGCCTGCCTACCGAGGCCGAGTGGGAGTGTGCTTGCCGGGCCGGCAGCGGCGGCAAGGACTCGATTGGCGGCGCCCCGTTGGCATGGTGCGCATGGTACACGCCCAGCGACACCGACCGGGACGATCGTCGCGAGTATCCCCATCCGGTCTCCGGCAAGCGGCCGAATCCGTTCGGGTTGTACGACATGCTGGGCAACGTGTCGGAATGGTGCTTGGACGGGTACCTTCAGGACCGCTACCGCGGCCTGGACGACGACCTGGACTGGATCGATCCGGCGGTGCCCAGCGAGGGCCGTTATCTGCGATTCAACGTTGATTACCAGGAGTACGATCGCCGGCCAGCCCGCGTAAGCCGCGGAGGCGACTGGGATTGTCCCGCCGACTGGCTCTACCCGGCAAACCGATTCTATGGCTCACCCTCTGCCCACGCGCGCGACCAGGGGCTTCGGATCGCCCGAACGTGCCGGGGCAAGTAGAAAGCGGCGAGGTGGGGCCCCACCAGCGTGTCGTCATCGGTTACGTCGGTCTTATCAAGAAACCGCACGCCGCGGACGAAGTCCACATATACGGGTGGTAGGGGTTGTTACAGCTTCTACAACTTCGCTAGAATCTCCCTCACCAACCGGGAACGGACGATCCCTTCCGAATCGCCACCCCCAAGAAAAACCCGCCAAGACAACCTACTTAGCAGTCGTACCTGCAAGCACCATCGCTGATCGCCAAGCCTTGTCGGCTCCTCACCGGTGATATGCGACCTCCATGCAGCCAGGGGCACTTTCGGTTGAGAAACCGAGTATGACATTGATGAGGTGATGTTATGAATTGGAGAAGAACGGTTATTTGCCTGTTTCTGACCATGTTCCTCGCGGAAACCGCCATGGCGTGGCCACGGATCTTACGCCGCCGTCGGGGGTACAACAACAGCAGCTACGGCCAGGTCTATGACGACCATTATCTCGACATGAAATCTGCGTCTGCGATCTACGACTGGGATGAGATCGCGAAGATCGACGCGACGGACTACATCCCGATCGTCCTGAACGAACCCGTCAACGGCAAGCTAGAGGTCAAACTGACGTGCCTCAACCATTCGGCTGACACGCACACGATCGAGGCCGAGCTGAAGGACGGTCGAGCGGAGATTCGTCACGAGAGCATCCAGCCCGGCACCATGTACCGTCTGTGCGCGGCGATCGACGGTAAGGAACGGATAACCGGCCCGTACTTCACCGCCACATCAGGAGACAGCTTGGAGGCTCAGAGACGCCGGCAGATCATCGTCAGGTACTTCGAGCAGTATTGGCGGAAAGAGAACGGCTGGAGCTACCATGACACGAATTGCGAAGCGGGCTACAGGTGGGCAATCCACCCTTATGCCTCCGTTCCGCGCTACCGCAACGATAGCAGCGACCTGGCCGCCTTGGACAGAGACGGCATGATCCACGGCGACAAATGCGCGAGTCGGTCACACGTGTGGATGGCTCTAGCATATGATGAAGAGACCGGCGACATCTGGTGCATCGATTCGAATTTCAACAGCACGATCATGGTGATAATCCGTCAGTCAGGAGGCTGGTCGGTTGGTCATCTGACGGAGGATCATCTGCGTCAAGAGGCAGCTCTCTAGGATTTGGTTCTGAATCGGCGCAAAGAGAAGTGGGGCACGATTCCATCATGCCAGGCACCTCGAAGTCGTGCCCCACTTTCCACTAACGACAGTTGTTGATTCGCCGATCCTTGTCTCGCCATACGACGGCGAACATCGACGCACCATCGGATGGTGTGTCCTCATCGGAAGCCGCCGCACCAATCGAAACTTCTTGGCGGGAACTTTCGCCGCGGTAGACACCACGCCTAGCGTAATCTTCGCCGGACCACCGCCCGTCCAAATCTGGTACAATCCGAGGTTGCTCTTGGCCTCTGGCGGACGAAAGGCGGTACGCATGGACTTCCTAACGGGCATGGCTTACTGGGGTATTCTCGTTCTGGCTTTGGCGAATGCGCTGATCGTCTGGCGCATGAAAGTGGATATTGGAAAAGAGGGAGAGGATTAGTACGGAGTCCGCCCCGTGCACGCGACGAGTCCCGTTTGCGAGGCGTTCGGAAGGAACGAGCGCCAAAGGTAAGATCATGGAATACCTGGCGGACAACTGGATCGTCCTGCTGCTGATGGGCGTCTACAGCGTTCTGTGTTTGGGCGCGGGGTGGTGGTTCCAGAAGCGGGCTTCCACCGGCGTGAAGGAGTACTTTGTTGCGAAGCGGGAGATTCCGGGATGGGTCATCGCGTTAGCATTCTATTCTACGTTTATTAGCACAAATACTTACATCGGACAGGCGGGACATGCGTTCAAAGCCGGCCTGTGTTGGGCATGGGTCGGCATCTTCTGGACCGCGTTCTGCATGATCTCGTGGCTCGTTCTGGGGCCGCGATTGCGCAGGCAGACCGCCGCCATCGGCTCGTTGACGATTCCCGACTACTTCGACTTTCGATACAAGAGCGAGTTGTCCAAAGCGATACGAGTGCTGTCCGCCTTCGTGATTCTGTTCGCGACTATGTGGTACATGGCTGGTATCGCGAAAGGCTGTGCGCACTTGTTGGAGTCCCTCCTGCAGATCCGCTACGAATACGGCGCTTTCTTGATCATCTTTCTGACCTGCGCCTATACCGTCTGCGGCGGCATGTACAGCGTGCTTTGGGTGGACGCGATTCAGGGCCTCATGATGTTCGTTGTGGCGATCATCATGGTACTGATCCCAGTGGTCTACGTCGGCGGGTTCGAGCCGCTGATGGCGAAGGTCGCCGATGTGACGCACGTGACCGCGGGCGCTAACCCGATGCCCATGGGCGATGGCCTGGTGACCTTTTGCAGTCTTGTCTCTTTCACATACATTTTGGGGATCGGGCTGGCGGTAGGCATGAAGCAGATTAGCGAACCGAGATGTTTGATCCGGTTCTATTCCGTGGACAATGCAAGAAGCATGAAGTTCGCGATGATCGCAACGCCAATCCTGTTGGGAATCTCGCTGGTGTGCGTCATGGGACTGGGGGCGCTCGTCCATGGCATGACTACTGTTCGAGAAGCGGCCTTTCTGGTCAATAACACAGACGAAGTTATTGGAACCATGCTCGCAAAATGCGATAGCCCGCTTTTGAGCGGCATTTGCATGGCAGGGCTGTTTGCCGCAGGTATGTCTTCTCTTGCGTCGGTGACGCTGATCGTTGGCACGGCCTTTGTTGGTGACATGATGCGCGTGTTTCGGCCGATGTCCGACGCCAGGGTCGTGACGGGGACGAAGTGGACGATGGTGGCTTACTGCGCAATCGTCTTCTTGATTGCGGTCCTGCGTCCGGCAGGAATCGTCGAACTGACGGCATTCTCCGGCGCCGTGTTTGCGGCCAGTTTCTTTCCAGCAGTCTTTGGCGGCCTTTATCTGCGTTGGGGAACCGGCCATGGGGCTTTCTATTCCATGTTAATCGGCATGGTCTCGTGTGTCGGTTGGAGACTGACCGTCAAATTCTGGGGCCCTACACTGAAAGATGTACACGAGATATCCTGGGTCTCTGCACTGAAAGACGTACATGAGATCATTCCGTCCTTCGCCGTTTCGTTAATCGCCTACGTGATCATCAGCAGATTGACGCGCGGCAAGATTCCTTCCCAGGACCATCTGGACCGGGTCTTCGGGACATGACAAACAGGTGGCCAGCGGTATCCGCCCATTTAGAAACCCGGTTTTTCCGAAAAAACCGGGTTTCTGGAAACGTGCCACAGGGGCAAAACCATGAACCTAATCGAACTGTTTCAGCCCAGCTTTCGCGGGCGATCCGACAAGCCGGCGATAGATTTCGGCGGCAAGGCACTCACGTTTGGTGAGCTAGATCGGCTTTCGGACGCCGCCGCCGTCGCGTTGCGCGATCGTTTCGGCGTCTGCCAAGGCGACCGCCTGTCGATGTACTTGGGGAATTGCCACGAGTTGGTGATCTGGTATCTGGCGGGTCTCAAGTTGGGCGCAATCATCGTCCCAATGAACCTGCTGTATCGGGACCATGAGTTGAACCACCTGATAGGCGATGCCGAGCCGAAGCTGCTGCTGACGGACCGCGAACGCTACGAGGTCCTCCGGCCGTTGCGCGACGGTTTCCCGTGCCTGCAGCAAGTCTTCCTGGCCGACGACAACGCCGGCGACCAGACCCTCGCCTTCAGCGAGCTGACGGCGACACCGGCGCCTGCCCCGATTTCCGTGGCACCCGTAACCGGCGACACCCCAGCGCTGATGGTCTACACATCGGGCACCACCGGGCGCTCGAAAGGCGCGCTGCTCACGCACGACAACCTCGGCTCGAACATCATCGCCCTTCTGCACTGCTGGCAATGGACCGAAAACGACCGATTCCTCTTAGCCCTGCCGCTGTTCCACGTCCACGGCTTATGCAACGGTTTGCATGGGGCCCTGGCGTCGGGTTGCACGACCTTTCTCCTGCCACGCTTCAAGGCCGACGTCGTAACCGAGACGTTGAACCACGAGCAGTGTACCTTGTTCTTTGGCGTGCCGACGATGTACGAACGGCTGCTGGAAGCCGCGGATGGGGGTGCGGAGATTCCCGCGTGCATGCGGCTGTATGTGTCGGGGTCGGCACCCCTTTCGCCGGACACCTTCAAACGCTTCAAGGCCATCTACGGCCACGAGATCCTGGAACGCTATGGTATGTCGGAAACCGCGATGATCACGTCCAATCTGTACGCAGGCGGACGAATCCAAGGCACAGTCGGCCGACCGTTACCCGGCGTGCGTTTGCGCATCGCCGACAAGGCTGGCCAGCCAGTTGCCGATGGCGACGCAGGCGAGATCCAAATCAAAGGTCCCAACGTACTGAAAGAATACTGGCGACAGCCGGAGAAGACAGCGGAGAGCTTCCAAGACGGTTGGTTCAAGACGAGCGATCTGGGGCGTTTCGACGAGCACGGCCATGTGATCATTTGCGGACGCAGAAAGGAACTGATCATCTCCGGCGGGTTCAATATCTATCCACAGGAAGTCATCAACTGCCTGGTGGAACACCCGGCGGTAAGCGAAGCGGCCGTGATCGGCGTGCCGGACCAGCGTCGCGGCGAACTGGTCAAGGCATATATCGTCACTGTCGCCGGGCACAGCGTCGACGCGCAGGAGCTGACGGACTACTGCAAAGAGCACTTGGCCAGTTTCAAAGTTCCCAAGAGCGTTGTCTTCATCGACGCCCTACCGCGAAACGCAATGGGAAAGATCCAACTCCAAAACCTGCCAAATCGGGATCGACTTTGAGTATGAAGGGGGGGGAAGTTCTTGGGGGGAAACGACTCCCGAGCGGTTAGCGCCAAGCATGCTTCGAACCGTTCCGGTGAGAGGGCCCGTTTCGCCTTGTCATCTCACGGAAGATAGATCCTTCCGGCGCCGCGGATCTCGTCGAGAAAGGCCAGATACTCCAAGAGGCGCTCGGCAGTCTTCTCTGCGTAGGACCTGTTCGAACGAAGTCGCTCGGCGCTGGCCAACGTGAAGACGGGAAGCGAATCAGGTTGGTTTTGGCCCCGAACGACTGCTTCCAGAGACTCGGGACCTTTAGCGTTACGATTATTGGTGATCAGGACAATCTGCTCGTGCTGGCAGGCATGCCACAATTCGGCATCATTTGAATCGCGATCAAGTCCGATTTCCTCGAAGGTAACCACGGTCACCTCGAGTTCGTTCCAGAATTCGATCCAGGCCTCTCCCAGCAGAATGCGAAGCAAGACCCGGACATGGCCTTCCGCGTTATTGTCAGCCAGGATTCTGATCATCCGTCTTGACCACGTACTGGGGAGAACGTTCAGCTAGTTTGGCCTGCCATCTTTCGTGAATCGAATCCAGCTTGGCCTGAAGTCCCGAAGGATTCCCACGCCGCTCCCGTTCGAGGATCCCCTCGTATTCCGATAGCACCTTGTCCTTGTGGTCTTCAATGTATTCCAACGCCGCCGAGACCTGAGACGAGGACAATCGCAACGTCGCAGCGATCGCGTCGCGGTGCCAATTATCCTTGGCGTAGTCCCAGATGTCATAAACGGTGATTCGCGTGCCCTCGATTTCCGGGCCGCGCCCCCGGTCAATGATCCCGACGGGCATTGGTACTCTCCTCTATCGAGAAACAAATTCCTCACACCAATTATACCCCTGGCAGACGCTTGTTCCCAGTCCTGCATTTGATCATCAGCAGAGTTGCAGCGGAAGGAACCCAGGCGACCACGGCCGACACGCCGAATTTGACGAAGACAAAAGACAAGGACAGCATCCTCCAGTAAACGACTCCCGACCCCTTTCTTCCGACCGACTATTCGCCCACCGCAGCGCGTCGGCGCTTTCGTTTCGGGGGAGCGGCCTGCGAGCGTGCCTGTCGCGTGGTCGGCGTTTTACGCGGGACGGGTCCATCGTGTGCGGCGGCCCTTTTTGTCTGGCCGTGGCCTTCGCCGGACTTGCTGTGGGCGTGAGGGTGTGGGCCGCGACGCTGTTGGTGACTGCTGCAGTTGCTGTGAATACTCGGGCTGAGAATGCTCGACTGGGATTGTGCGGCGAGTGAGGCGTTCGATCCGCTTCAGTCGGCTGCGCTCGTCGCAGCCGCAGAAAGACGTGGCGATTCCGGTCGCTCCGGCGCGGGCCGTGCGGCCGATGCGGTGAACGTAGATTTCAGGGACCTCAGGCAACTCGTAATTGACCACGTGAGAGATACCTTCGACGTCGAGTCCGCGCGCCGCAATGTCGGTGGCGACCAAGACCGGCGGGCGAGGGGACTTGAATTGCTCCAGTGTGCGCGTGCGGACGTTTTGGCTCTTGTTGCCGTGAATGGCCGCAGCGCGGATCCCCGAGCGCACGAGTTGCTTGACGATCTTGTCGGCGCCGTGTTTTGTCCGAGCAAAGACCAGCGTGCGCGTGAACGGAGTGTTTCGCAAAAAATGCACGAGCAATTGTGGCTTGTACCGCGTTTCGACGAAGTAGACCGACTGTTCCACCTGCTCGATGGGCGTCGCAGCCGGGCCGACTTGAATGTATTTCGGATCGCGTAGCCACCGGGCGGCCAGTTGGCGGATTTGATCGGGCATCGTCGCGGAGAACATCAACGTCTGATCGCGACGCGGGACCGCGGCGACGATGCGTCGCAGATCGGGAAGGAAACCCATGTCGAGCATCTGGTCAGCTTCGTCGAGGATCAAAACCTCCACGTTCGCCAGGTCAATGTATCCTTGGTTCATCAAGTCCAGCAATCGCCCCGGCGTCGCAACCAGGATGTCCACACCTGCTTGGAGCGATCGGACCTGCGGTCTCTGGCTTACGCCGCCATAGACGACCGTCGATCGTAGACCGGTGAACTTCCCATAGACGCAAAAACTCTTTTCGATCTGGGCCGCCAATTCGCGTGTCGGCGCCAGGGCGAGCGACCGGATCGGCCGGCGACGGGCGCTGCGCCGTCCGCGGCTGGCCTCGGGCGGCTGGGAACTGCCACCGCAAAGCCTATCGAGCGTCGGCAGGGCGAATGCGGCAGTCTTGCCCGTTCCGGTTTGGGCGCAACCCATCAGGTCGCGGCCCTCCAGGACGGTGGGAATGGCCTGCGATTGAATCGGTGTGGCCTCGCGGTAACCCTCGGCGTGGACCGCCCGAAGAAGCGATCGCGAAAGGCCAAGTTCATCAAAACTCATCAAACAATACTCACTTTCAAGAAAGAATCTTGTGACAGCGCGAAGGAGGAGCGGCGACGCGGTGTGAGTGTGGAATCACACTGAATGAAACTCATTCCGCATGCTCAGCACACAACGCGACCGCAGAATCCAAAAACCTCCGTTCGGCAAACTCCGCCGCTTTGCTTCGCTCGCCGCACGAGAAGTTCGGGGTGCGTTCGAGGCTCTGCAAGCGGAAGGCCCACGCTGCTGAAACGATCAGCAGGGGCCTGAGGAGCAAGAGAATCAGTCGCGGTCGCAAGCCAGATACCGAGGCGAAACGGATTTC
>JADHUC010000144.1 GCA_016784735.1 Pirellulaceae bacterium
CATATCGCGCCAAGGTGCAAGATCGTATCGAGCAGATGGCCGAAGAGGTACGACCTTACGGCGTGCTGGAATGGTCGCTCGGCGACGAGTCAACGTTGGGGCGGCGTGACTACTGCCATTCACCCTCGTGTCTGGCCGCGTTTCGCGAGTACCTGAAAGAGACCCACCAGTCACTCGATGCGCTAAACGCAGCCTGGGGTACAGACTTCCAGTCCTGGGAAGAGGTCGCGCCCGCGACAAAACAACAGGTCGAGGGACAAGATCACTTGGGCCCGTGGCTCGAACACCGTCGCTACATGGAAAAGTTGTTCGCCGACTACCACGCCTGGTGCGGGGAACTGGTTGTGAAACACATCCCCGACGCCAAGGTCGGCATCTCCGGCACCCCGCGGGTCAACGCCTACAGCGGTCACGACTGGTGGCAACTGATGCAGCGCTCGCTGACGCACCTGTCCGGCTACGGCGGGGTGCAGCGGTCGGTACAGCAATCTTTCATGCGGCCCGGCACGTTCTACTCGACGTTCCTGGGCTATGACTACAAGGACACGGACGAACAGCGGGCGCGATACAGCGCGTGGGATCTGCTGTTCCACGGCGCCAACGGAATCAACTACTACACGCTTGTCTCCAACACGCTCAACTGTCCCATGATCCGTCCTGACGGGAGTCTTACCAACAAGGCGCCGTGGTTCTTCGAGGAGACCAAGGAGCTGAAAGCCGGCATGGGCAAGCTGTTCATGACGGCAACCTACGAGAACGACGGCATCGCCCTTCACTACTCGCCGCCCAGTATCCACGCCGCGGAAGCACTCGGTCTGTTCGACCCTCGCGACGCGCTCCGCAACTACAACATCAACTTGAGCAACGTCTGTAACATCCTCCAGCAATGCCAGTTCCAGTTCGACTTCGTCCACGAAGAACAAATGGTCGCCGGTGAACTGTCGCGATACAAGCTACTGATCCTGCCATGGTCCTCGGCGATCAGCGAGGAAGAATCCACAGCGATCACGGAATTCGTCCGCAAGGGCGGTACCGTCCTGGCCGACAGCTTCTGCGGTGTGCGCGACGACCACGGGACTCCCCGCGCGATGTTAGACGATCTGTTTGGCATCAAGCAACCATTAGAGCTTCCGGAACTGGCGCCATCCCGTCTGGCAATCGATTTCGGCGAGATGTGCACCGGCCTTGTCCCACCCGATGTCCTGGAGGTTCCCATTGCATCCGGCGTCACGGCACTGCAATTGAAGGGGGGTACGGCGATCGGGCGAATTGGCGACGCGCCGGCATGCATCATGCGCAAGCATGGGGAAGGGAAGGCGATCTTCCTGAACTGTTCGTTCTCGAACTACGGACAAGTGTGGGATGCTGGAGCCGCGGGGGAGGTCCTGGAGGAAATCGCTTCGCCCCAGAGTGTCACCTTGCCCATTCGTCGCTTCGTGGCAGGTTTGGTGCGCGGGGCCGGCGTTGTAGCGCCCGTGACCGAGAAACGCAGAGCCGGAGAATCGCCGGACTTGGAGCTGTCCCGGTTCACGCTGGGCGAGTCGCGATTGACTGGCGTGCTCGGATCCATCAAGGCGGGGCCGGTCGACGAAGACGACATCCTCAGCTTCGATCTTGCGCTGCCGGAAGCCGCCCATGTGTACGAGTCCCGTGGCGAGACCTACCTGGGCAAGACGAGGCTGATCAACCACCGTGCGCCCCGCGGCATCGCGCGAGTCTATGCCGCGCTGCCTTACCGAGTGAAAGACGTGTCGATCGATGGGCCGGGCGAAATCCGGCAAGGCGAATTGCTGCCATTGGAGATTGCCGTAAATGCCGAAGACGGAAAACCGGGAACCCATGTGGTTCATGTGTTGGTGCTCGGACCTGCTGACGACGCCAGTCGTCGCCGTGAGCGTGCTCACTACGCCCGCAACCTGCGAGTCGAAAACGGCCGCGCAAAAACGACGATCCCGTTTGCGTACAACGACACGCCCGGCGAATGGACCATCGTAGCGAAAGACGCCGCGACCGGCGTCGCGGGTCGCAAAGTTGTGACAGTCTCGGAAGCGAAGAGGAATCAGATGTCCTCTCCATTGCCGGGGCTCATCCGAAACCTGCAACCAAAGTAGATGAGGATCAACCAAGAATGGTGCTTTCCCGCTCTCTCCAATTGTTCTTTACCGTCACGCTGCTTGTCGCGCCACGTGCTTTCGTGTTGCGGAGGAAACCATGAAAACAAAATCGATTTTCTTTCAGATCGCGGCTGCGATCCTCATTTTTTCGGCCGTCTCTTTCGAGGCCCCGGCAGCAACGATGGACAGGCCCAATGTCATCTTGATCATCGCGGATGATCTCGGTTGGGGGGATCTCGGTTGCTACGGACAGAGGGAGATTCTCACGCCAAACATCGACCGGCTGGCAAGCGAAGGAATGCGTTTTACGAATGCCTACGCGGGCAACTCGGTGTGCGCGCCGTCGCGATCCTGTCTCATGCAGGGGCTCCATCCGGGGCATGCCCGAGTCAGGGGAAACGCCTACAAGGCCTACCGCGAGGGACTTTGGAAAGACGATGTCACCGTTGCCGAAATTCTCCACGACGCCGGCTACGCCACGGGCCTTTTCGGTAAATGGGGGCTCGGCCTGATGGGCCAACCCGAAGCGATTCCCACACGACAGGGGTTCGACGCGTTCTTTGGCTATCTCAACCAGCGCAAGGCGCACAGCTACTATCCGCCGTTCTTGTGGAATCAAACTACGCGCGTCGAGTACCCCGCCCACACCGGCCACAATCACAAGGTTCAGAGTGAGTACGACGCTGATGGACGTGTCCTTCCTCACGGGATCGCCAACCCGGCGCAGGCACGGTATTCCTTTGACGAGATCCATGCGCGATCGCTCGACTTCATCCGCACACACCACAAACGGCCGTTTTTTCTCTACCTGCCGCACACACTGCCACATGGCCCGCTGATCGCTCCCGAGCTCGGCGTCTACCGCGACAAACCGTGGGCGATCGGCCACAAGGAATGGGCCGCCATGGTCAGCCGTCTGGACCGCGGTGTCGGAGAAGTGCTCGCTTTGTTGGACGAGTTGGGCATCGACGACAACACGCTGATCCTGTTCGCCGCCGACAACGGACACAGTTCCCACGGCTACGAACGGGACAAATCGGCGACTCCCATCGGCGAGCACTTTGACAGCTTCGGCCTGACTCGCGGCAGGAAGGGCGACAGCTACGACGGCGCGTTTCGCGTACCCGCCGTTGCCCGTTGGCCGGGAAGAATCGCCCCCGGGCAGGTCAGCGATCACATCTGTGCGTTCTGGGATTTTCTACCCACCGCGGCCGAAGTTGCCGGAGTTCCCGAATCTTCGCTTCCAAGAATAGACGGAGTTTCGTTCCTGCCCACGTTGCTCGGCAAGTCAGACGAACAGCAGCAGCACGAATACCTGTACTGGGAGTTCAACCGCAACCAAGCCGTCCGAACCGGCAAATGGTTTGCTCACCGCCGCAATGGAGGCGACATTGAACTCTACGATCTGGAAGCCGACCCACAGCAGCAGAACGACCTCGCCGGCGAGCACAAGAACCTCGCCAGCCGCGTCCAACAGTGGATGGACGAGTCGCATACCCCCAGCGACGTGTGGCCCAGCCCAGGCGAGTCGGAAAAGGACTTTCAGCGGCGTCTGCACGAAGCCGGTATCCCACCCCGCAAGCCCAACATAGACGGATGAACGTGACCTTCCCCTCAATCTCGCGAAGGAGTTTTCTAATCGATCTTGACGGTTTGGACTAGCGATCGCGGGACGTGAATTGTCTCGTCCACACCGGAAATCAGATTCGCTTTGATTACGCCTGTTGTCTCGCGCAGGTGAATTCCGTATCGCATTTCCTCTGCACTCTTGCGACGGATTAGGTTAGACGTGATCAGCACATTCTCGACGCCGTTGCGACAGTGAATTCCTGCCTGATGAGTGATATCGTTCGCCGAGCCATCCGTTTCGAAACTACTGCCGCAGTCGATGATGTTGTTGCCGTAGACATTGACGTTCTTTATGCCGTAGCCGATCAACAGGCCCGTGCCGTCGATCTGACGGATGATGTTGTGGGCGATGACGCCGTTCTCGCAGCCGTGAACACAGTCCATTCCGAACTCGCCTCCACCCGAAAGATCGTTGCCGCTCATCGTGAATCCGGAAACGGATCGCAAGGCAATCATGTCGCCCGCCGCGCCGTCCTTTCGACCTTCCACCCAGGACTTGCCGTTACCGATCAACGTGTTGCCGGCAATCGTTATCCGAAATTGCTGCGGTGTGTCCGTCTTCTCTGTCGAGATGAAGTGCCCACCCTGCACGTCCGATCGAAAACTGTTCATGTGGTTGTTGATGATTCGAACATCCGAACAGCCCTCCCGGACGTCGATCCCTTGGATCGTAAGATCGGTCATCATGCACGAATCAATCGTGACGTTCCGACAGTTCTTCAAACGGACCGCAACACCGACGTCGTTGAAGAAGCAACGGCGAATCGTAACGTTCTGCCGATTCTCCAATTGAATGGACACGCCCGCGAAATGCTCGAACGTCTTACCTTCGATCAGCTCCTGGCCAATGCCGGTGCCGGCAAAGACCAGTACCAACAGGGCGACTCGCATCATCATTGCTTTGTTTCCTCGTTTCAGTTCGCGCATAATGCCTTCATCTGACCGGTTGCGATCAGGGATTTCGGAACGCGACCGGGCCGTGATTTCCTTGCAGCACGAGTTCCGTTCCTTTTTCAAGCTTGTCATTTCCGTGCGGCCAAATATCCCCAATAGAAACTTGTGGGGCCAAAGGTCTGGTGGACCGTGTATTCGGTCATAGCCGGCCAGTTGCCCAGGTCGGCGTAGGCCTCGCTGGTGGGCCACGTTCGGCTGCCGGGGATCATGCTCTTTCCCAGGTACCAGATGTGGGCCCAATCGACGGCGCCGGATTGAACCGCCGGGTCGCTCATTCCGTAGACGGTGATCCCCTTGGGTGGGGCGATTCCCGCATGCTGGCTGTCGACGTGGAGGGGCTGACGGGGATAATCGTGACCCACGCCTATCGTGAAGGTCATGTTCATCGGGTTCGCGCCGGCCGAGAAATGTGCGGCAGCCAGGGCTCCGCGGAGGTACTGGTCCTTGCCGGTCAGATAGTGAGCCCGAGGTAGGATCGCCCCTATAGCAGTCTCCGGAACGGTGTAATACCCCACGTAACCGATCACGGGCAACATGGGAACTCGACAAGTCACGCTGAACGGATTGCCCTGGGCGAAGGCGATGCTGTCGCGAGCGGCTTGCTCGAACCAGGCAATTGCCTCGGCCTTGAGTGTCGCGTCGGCCAGGGTGTCCGGCAAATTGGCGTAGGCGAAGACGGATTCGAATTGTCTGCCCGGATCGCCTCCTTCACGTCGGAGGTCCGTCGCTTGCGCGAAAGCTCCGTGATAATCGGCGTCTTTTGTCAAACGATAGAGTGCCACAGCGGCCAACGCTCGCATATTGCGCACCGCTGCCCGAAGCTCCTCTGGATCTTTGCCGCTTCGGCTGTCGCGATCGCGACTTTCGCGGGCAATCACCGCCTCGTCATTGGCCTCGGCCCACGTCCATGCTCGCCGGGCACTTGCGGCATACTTCTCACTGCGCACAGGCGCGTACTTGTCCAGCAACCGCGCGGCCCGAGCGGCGCAGGCCGCGTAGCGGAGCGACGTTTCCGGGTCGGGTGCAAAGACGCCCAAGAGCAGCGATTCCTGCCAACTGGCCTCGCCCGGTCGCGGGTGCGATGTCGATTCGACCCCGCCGCTCACACCGCCATCCGGCCCTTGCAGTCGCCGATAGAAGTCCAGGTTCCAGAGTGCCTCGTTCAGCACGTCGGGCAGTTTGTCATCGGCCTCGCTGGGCGGCAAATCCAGTTGAAGCTTCTCGAAGAAATCCGGGAAGAGGTCAAGCAGCTCAAGGTGCGACCAGGTCGCAGTCAAGTGCTGGCTTCGCCGATCCCAGTCGCCCGCATCCATGTATCCGCCCCAGGCGTTGTCTTTGGTCTGCAGTTTCGTAGCATCCAGTTCGGGGCCAAGCAGGCGTCGCAAGCATCGGTGCACCGAATCGGCCTCTCCGTTCCAAAAGGTCACATCCAACTGGAAGACCTTCGCTCCGTCGTCAGGATGCATTGGCCGAGGACGGACGTATTTGGTGAAGGGCGAGCCCAACTCGATCCCACTGCGGTGCGACAAGAAGCCGTGCATCGACGTTGTGAAGGCGTTTTGCCACACGCTCTCGGCGATCCGGAAAGGATAGCTCACACCGATGCCCGGTACGTAGACGACGTACTCGCCGGGCTTGCTGAAGTCGTGGAAATCGAGGTAGTAGACGTTCGTTTGCGTGTGATTCTTGTTGCCGCGAATTGATTCGATTCGCTCTGCTGGGAACTCGCCGGAGACCTTACCTGCATAGACCGACTGGCCGGAATCGGCATCGAGCATCTCGAACGTTTCGGTTTCGTACGCAACGGCACCACCCGTCCCCATCCACAACGAAAGGTACGCCCGCTTGAAGGGATCGCTGGGCCGATAGCCGATCTGGGTGACGTGGATCGCCTCGCTGCGTACGTGACGGGGGTCGTGTGTGTAGGCAACCTTCGGCTGACGAGTGTTTACACCGATCATTTGGATAGTGTACTTCGCATGCTCCTGAAGTGGCGACGGAATTGTCAGGTAGACTTGGTAGCGAATCGCCATCTGTCCGTTTGCCTGGCCAGTCGGCTTGCTCTTGACGTGCACGACCGTGGGCTGTCGCGGTTGGGCATAGGCTGGATCGTCGCTCGATTGAATGCGATACGCCCGTGGCTCTTGCACCGCAAACGTGGTCAGCGGCGTACCCAAACAGATCGGTCCCGGCGAAACCAAGTCGTCGTTGACAACCAACTTGCCCCATACGAGCGGCTCTCGTTGGCCTTCGACCTGCTCGACGACTTCTCTGCCCTTCGGCACATCGACAATTTGGCCCTTCTCCAGACAAAGCACGTTGTGGGCATTTTTCTCGGGGCGGATTTCGACACCCGCTTTGAGATCCAGTGGAACCTGTTTTCGCAAGACAATCTCGCCGGCGTCGATCGTCAGGGCGATTGTGTCATGCTTTACGGCTCCGACATGCGTGACCACCGGTCCGTCATTAGGATGAGGCGCACCGGCGATAAGTCGTTCGATCTCCTCCCGCCGTCGCTGCTCTTCCTGTCGCTTTCGCTCGGCGGCCTCCGCAAGTCGTTCCGCGTGGGCCTTGCGTTGTTGCTGCATTTCCGGCGTAGGCGGCACAAGCTCGATCTTGTCGAGATAGACGTCGACCGGAGCCTGAGTCCAATCACCCTGGACCTGAAACAGTGTGATCGTGGCCGGATCGAAGGCTTGATCCGGTTCGTTGGCAACGGCTGGCGAAAGGGCCAACCCGTCTTCCGGCAGAACCTGGGTGTAGCCGTCGGGCTTGACGTCCTTGAGGCTGAAGGAAAACATGCGTTTCTCTTCGTTGGCGGCGAAGAACACTTTGATCGCCTTGGCCCGATTCTTCGGCCCGACCTTCACCCAAATGGCCAGCGCATGGTCGGCATACTTGCTGAGATCGACTTGCTTGAGGACGCCGGCGCCACCCTGTCCCGTCTTGCCGGCTATGTGCGCGGCGCCGTCCGCCACGGTGGCCGTCTTCTCGAAAGCCTGGTAACTGAAGTTGAACGGCTTGTCAAAATCGGTGATCAACGTCGCAGGTTCCGCCCCCAAAGAGAAGGAAGATGTCGCCAGTACAACGAGTCCAAACAAGGCGAAAGAGACGAAGTAACGCATACTCATGGTTCCATCAACAAGAGGGATCGGGAAATAACTGTCCACACAGACGTACTCGCAGTGTGCGGTGGAGGCAATCGCCGGTCGGCGTCATAGACCAAGCACCTGGTCCATCCACCGGGCGATTCCGGCGAGCCGTTTCCGGTCGCCACCTTTGACCTCGGCCGTCGCCCAGCCCGAGAACTTGACTCGGGTCAATTCGTCGCGAACGTTCGCCCAGTGGATTTCTCCGCCGTCTGTGCCGATCGCGATCTTGGACCTCAGTTTCGGATCGCCGAACTCGGCGTGGCCGCGGTCTTTGATGTCCAGCTTGACGATGCGCTTACCGAGCACGCGGGCCCAGTGTTCGGGAGTCTGCTCTGTCCAGGTGATCGTGTTTCCCACGTCGAAGTACGAACCGACCATAGGCGAATCGCACTCGTCGATGAACCGGGCCATCCCTTCGGCCGTCTTCAGGAACGTGGCACGCACGTTCTCGATCAGTAATCGAATCTGATGCTTTTCCGCGTGGGGGACTGCCGAACCGATCACCTGCTGCCAGTGACGGAAGTTCTCCGCATAGGATCGTTTCTTATCCTCAGCGGCCACGATCAAGACGGACGTTCCACCGTAGAGCTTCGCCAGATCGATGGCCTTAGGAATGTCCGGATTGTTCGAGTTGATGATTCCGTGGACGGGAAATCCGGTTGCCTGGATCGCATCGGCCACTTCTCGCTGGCCCACCTTGTCCGCAGTGCGAATCTCCACGCCGTCGAATCCGATGTCTTTCAACAACTTGAGCTTGTCGATGACGCTCAGATCTTCCGCCACCATGTGATACTTGACCGCCTTCTTGATCCTTCCCGACAACGGACCGCACCACGCCGAGGTTGTCGAGGCTGAGCCGACACATGCAGCCACGCCGATCTGTAGGAATTCCCGCCGTTGCATGACCAGACTGCTCCTTACTACTCCGCTGCAGAACCGATGACTCATACCCGAGCACCGGATGATACCACGTTTGGTCGTGGTGGAGCAGATAGCGAGCGTTTCTCTCATGATTTCGGGTCACCCGAAGCATTGCGAGTCGAGTGTAGGTCAGCGAGAATGTGGAGATTGCGAGAGCTGCAGTTCGCCTTGTTAAGACGTGCAACATGTACACTGAAAGGAAAGGAAACAAACCATGGTCGACGGAATCAGATTCAAAGTGCTCCTGACTGGATTCGTCTGCATACTGCTGCTACCGGCAGCCATTCGGGCTGCTGAGGGTGACAAAGAGGGGAAGACCAGCGAAAAGATCAAGGCGGTCATTTTGGTCGGTGGTCACGGATATGACGAAAGTGGGTTTGAGGAGCTGTGGAACAGCTTCGACGACATCGCATCCGAGGTCTGGAAGGGCGGTCCGTACACCGCGTTCGACGATATCAGCGAATTCAAATACGACGTGATCGTCATGTACAACCTCTCCAGCGGCATCACCGAAACCCAAAAGAAAAACCTCCTCAAGCTGCTCGACAAGGGCGTCGGTCTTGTGGTCTGGCATCACGCGTTGGCCAACTGCCAGGGCTGGCCGGAGTTCGAGAAAATCGCCGGCGGCAAGTTCTGGCTCGCACCAGGCGAGCGAAACGGTGTGCAAGTCCCACGAAGCGGGACCGGTTTCGGAAAGGTCAAGATGCACATCGAAGATCCGAACCATGTCATCACAAAAGGCATGGCCGACTTCGTGGTCGAAGACGAACCCTACAACGCTCAGACCTTCTGCGACGGCATTCATGTTCTGGTCACCGGCGACCATCCGCGCAGCGACAAACAGATCGCCTGGGTTCACGACTACGGCAAAGCTCGAGTCTTCGGCTTCCAGAGCGGCCACGACGCCAGGGCATGGAAGAACGAGAGTTTCCAAAGGCTAATGGATCGAGGCATCCGCTGGGTCGCCGGACGCCTTTCCGGGGAATAGGCTCTCCGACGCAAACCGGAGGACGACAATGAAGACCGAAAACCGCCTACGTCTGTCGGCCTTATTGGCTGTCGCTATCACCGTCGTCTCGGGGACAGCACAACTCGCCGCCGCACCGCCTGCAAGTCCCAACTCCGGACTTGGACCAATTGTCAATCTGGCAGCCGACGGTGTGGTCGGTTGCCTGGTACCACCATTCCACATCGACGGTACGCATTCGACCGAGGAGATCACCGAGGCCTACCGGAATATGATCGACTATTACGCCGAAGCCCAAGTGCCGTACCTGTTTCTGAACGTTTGTTACATGCGGGCCGCATGCCCCAGCGAAGTCTGGGACACGTATTGGGATGTCGACGATCCGGACGCCAACGTCACGGGCTGGCCGCGGCAGCATTGGCTGGTACACAAAAAGGGAGTCGATCCGTTTGCGGTGTGCGTGACGCGTTGCCGCGAGCGTGGCGTGTCACCCTGGATGTCAATGCGCATGAACGACACGCACTACATCGACGATGCGACCAAGACCAGCAAGCTCTGGCAGCAGCACCCCGAGCTGCGCCGAGCCGAGCGCAGCGGTTACGACTTTTCGCACAAGCAAGTGCGCGATCACTACCTCGCCTTGGTCGCGGAGCTAATGGACCGCTACGACTGCGACGGCATCGAGTTGGATTGGGTGCGTTTTCCTTCGCACTTCAAGTCCGGTCAGGAGCAACAGGGCAGGGAGTACCTGAACGATTTCATGCGACGCGCTCATCAGCTTGCCGAACAGGCCACGGCCAAACGCGGTCATCCAGTCAAGATCGCCGCGCGAATTCCCGCCGTTCCCGAATTTGCCCAAGGGCTGGGCATGGACGGAGTTGCTTGGGCTCGCGAAGGCTGGGCCGACATTTTGATCCTAGCCTCCGTTTGGCGACCTTCCGACACCGACATTCCCATCGAGCGCTGGTGTGAGTTGATCGGTCCGGCCGTCGACAAAGTCCTACTGGCCGCAGGCACGGATCTTTGGCTGCAAGGCACACCGGGCGGCCGGCTGATGTCCGACGACCTGGAAACCCAGCGCGGATTCACGACCGCCATGCTCGATCGCGGGGCCGACCTGGTCTATTTGTTCAACCACTTCAGCGCCGCGGACTTCGGCCGCACCCGCAAGGCGCCCGGCGGCAGCACGGTTGCATGGAACGAGCACGAAGACTTGCTTAAGATCTCTGGCCGCCTGCAGGCCGCGCTCAAAGGCCCGCGCCGGCACGTACTCACCTTCCACGATCCGCCGGCGCCCAACCTGCCCAATCCCAAGCAACTGCCCACGAACCTCACGCAGGACAAACTCGCCCAGTTCCGGCTCTACACCGGCCCCAAACCGACCAGCGGGCGCGTCATCGTCCGTGTCGGCCTGGACAATCTGCCCCAAGTGGCCAACGCCAAGTTGGCCGTCCGGCTGAACGGTACCGAATGTAAGCCGATCGAAGACGTGGCCAAGCCGGATGCCCACAAGTTCTACTCGCACGATCCGCACCGTGTATTTCACGTGGCAGACCTGGCCCAGCGCATGGTGCAGTTCGAGGCGCCGCGTGGTGCGATGCGGCAGGGGTACAACCAAGTAGACACACGCCTCGCTGCCGGCAGCGACCAGAAAGCGGTCTGGCTGGAGATTTACATCGGGCCATAGGTCGTCGCACGCCCGCGGCGGCCCGTTCCAAGAAGCTCGTTGCGGCGGCTGCTCGTCACTTGTATCATCTCCGTTGGGCAAAGTTCGGGCTGTTGTCATCAACAAGACCAAGCTGTGAGGGCGAATTACCATGTGGAAGTACTCCGACTGTGCGTTGATCCTAGCCGTCTGCATATGCTCTGTCGACTTCGCCGTTGCTCAGCATGACCCACAGCGTAACGCGACGCAGGGCATTGCTGCTGCTGATTTCAAGAAGGTCGAGAAGGAGTTGACCAAGGCGGACGACGATGATCCCGAAACGCACTTTGTGCGGATGATGCTCGCATTGAAGCAGGACGACACTGCATCCGCCGTTAAGTGGGCTGGCGCGGCGCTTGACGCTGGCCTGCCATTCGCAAGATTAGTTGCCGGTCCGCGCGATTTGCTAGCGCCCCTATGCCAGACGGATGCATACAGAACATGGGCTGCGGAGTCCGGCGAACCTGCGTTGCTGCACGGACCCATGGTTGGCTCGGTAACGGATTCCGGCGCTTCGTTCTGGGTGCGAACGGCGAGGGCGGCCAAGGTCCAAGTAAAGATCGGCGATCGGGTCTCGGAGACGGTCGACGCAGGTTCGGCCAGCGACTTCACGGCGATTGCCAATGTCGACGGGCTAGTTCCCGCGACGCCGTACGAATACCAAGTCCTGATCGACGGTCGACCGGCTGACGTCGCCAACGCCCGATTTGTCACGTTCCCCGAGTCCGGCAAACCTGTGCGATTCTCGGTCGCCTTTGGCGGGGGCGCGGGATACGTGCCGCAGTGGGAGCGTATGTGGGACACGATCCGCGGGTTCGAGCCCACTGCGCTGTTTATGCTGGGCGACAATGTCTACATCGACCAGCCGCAGCATCTGCTCTGCCAGCACTACTGTTACTATCGTCGTCAAGCCCGACCGGAATGGCGACGACTGGTCGCTTCCACGGCGACCTACGCCATCTACGATGACCACGACTTCGGCACCAACGATTGTATTCCCGGTCCTGAAATCGAATCCCCGCCGTGGAAACGGATCGTGTGGAATGTCTTTCGCCAGAACTGGGTCAATCCGAGTTACGGCGGTGGCGAGTCCCAGCCCGGTTGCTGGTTCGATTTCCACATCGGCGATGTGCATTTCATTATGGTCGACGGCCGCTACTACCGCGATCGCAAGGGCGGCAGCATGCTGGGCCCCGTGCAAAAGGCGTGGCTTCTGGAAACCCTGAAGAACTCGAAGGGAACATTCAAGGTACTGGCCTCGCCCGTGCCTTGGACCGAGGGGATCAAGCCGGGCAGCAAGGATCCGTGGGATGGTTTTGCCGAGGAGCGCGAGGAGATCTTTTCGTTCATCGAATCAAACGGAATCAAAGGCGTATTTTTGATCTCTGCGGATCGCCATCGTACCGATCTGCGCACGACCGAACGGCCGGATGGATACGATCTGTTTGAATTCGAAAGCTCCCGACTGACCAACCGTCACACTCACGGTGTGGTCAAGACGCCCGGTTTGATTTGGGGTTACAACAAGACCTGTTCCTTCGCCCTCATGCGATTCGACACGTTGGCCGATTCGCCATGTGTCACGTTCGAGTGCGTCAGTATCGACGGAGAAGTGATCCACCGCCACACGCTGCAAGCCAGCGAATTGAGACGCAAGTAGCCGGGGTGAACCGTTGTCCGTCTTCTCGATTCGTTTAACCGCTGTGCCCAACGGGCCGCGCGTGGGAACAACCGTCGCGTTCTACGTAAATCACACCGTCGAGGAAGGACGTGGCACAACGTTCCCGCCGACGCGCGGCCCGTTGGGCACAGCGGTTAAACGACAAGAGCACGCTTTTGACAACGACGATAGTCTGTTGTCGACGCACAACAGATAGGCCCCTAACCAGGCTTCTTGTTGCGTGCGAACCAGTCGAGTAGCAGCTTCTTGCGGTCCGTGGGCTCTTCGGTGGGTCGATGGTCTTTCGGGTCGCTGCCGTGCTCGACGCTCCAACCGGTCCATTCGCGGTACGCGTGGTACGTCCAGTCCCAACCGTACTCTTCAAACAGTTCGATGCAGTCGCGCAGGTAGTCCGCCGCGCCGGGCGCCCAGCGGATGGCGCTGAATTCGCCCACATAGATGTGCACGTTGTACGCAAGCTGAAACTCGCGTACCGGCGCCAGCACTTTTCGAAGTTGGTCCTTATCCCACTGTGTACTGCCAATCTTGCCGGGGTACTGAATGCCGGTCACCTTGTTGTGCACACCCTGGTGCGTAAACTCGCCGGGCACGTACATGTGCACTTGATAGACGATGTTCGTCACATCCACCGGTTCCAGCTCGCGGAATCCGGCGGCCGAATCCCATTCACTCGCTTCGATGAAGATGGGCACATCCGGGTCGATGGCGCGGATGGCCTTGGCGGCGCTCACTTGAGTCTCCAAATAGTCTGTCACGCCCGACGGCGAGGGCGCGTTCTGCACCGGCTCGTTCACCAAATCGTAGCCCCAGACTGCCGGCTGGCCTTTGTAGCGCCGAGCGATCTTCTGCCACAGCGCCACGTAGTGGTCCTGGTAGAGCGGTTCGTGGAAGATGGCCAGGTCCCGGTTCTCGTAACGCCCGCCCGGCGGCGAATGCATATCGACGACGACCTTCAATCCGTAACGACGGCTGGCTTCCAGTGTCTTATCCAGATCCTCCAATTCGCTGTCCAGCCAGCGATCGTATTCCGCCAGATCGCGTTCCGTGCCCACGCGGCCCCAGTTGCGAGTGATTTGCCAGCGGATGACGTTGGCGTTCCACTCCATGCCGAGCACACGCAGGTCCTCATCGCGAAATGTATTGGGCGACATCACGCCGCGCAGCCGAGGCAAGTCGTGCCCTTTGAACACGGGCCCAGGATTGGCCGGTGGCTTCGGACGTTTCGGCGGAGGCCCCTTGAAGACGGTGACTTTGATTTCGTCAAACCAGACCTTGCCGGAACTGTCCTGCAACCCCAGTTGGATCTGCCCGCCCGTGGCGTCGGGAGCGATCGGTGCCGCGAAACGCAGGCGGCGCCAATCGAACGAGCCGAAAACGCCATTTTGGTTCTGCCAGAACGGACCGTCCGTTTCGGACTGGTAGTGCAACATGAACTTGACGCCCAGATACGTCGCAGTCGGCTTGGTGACGTTTTCGGCCTTGGCCATACACTCGAACAGCAGCCTGCAGCCGCGATAGCGCGTCAGGTCCAGCGGTAGGCTGATCATGTTTCCGTCCCGCGCTCGATCAATCGGGACCGTGACACACAACGAAGTCGTGCCCTCGTAGCCTGTCTCCCACTCGGCGAAGTTCGCCTGTGACCACGCTTCACGTTGTTGTGATGTCTCGAAATCGGTCTGAAAAACGAGATCCCCGGGCTTCGGTGAATCTGTCTCGTTCGCATTGACGAGATCCACAACAGCGCACGCCAACAGCGGGAGCGCGTAAGTAACCAGCACAGCGTGTCGGATTCGTTTGATTGTCTTTCTCATGGATGTCTTTCCCGCTAATGTCTTCGTGTCAGAGACGGTGTAACTCGGGGGCGGAGCTTATTGTGCGGATTTCGATGCTTCGGAAGCCATATCGTAACTGAGCATTGGGGCTGCGTAGTAACCCATGGCGGCCACTGTCACGTCGAGGCGGTAGATCGGGTCTTCCATCAACGTGACACGGCGATCGGCGGCTGGGATGGTCGTCGTGTAGATGCGCAGTTCACCGGGCAGGCTGGTGATCAACTCCTCCCGCCAGTCTCCCAGCACATCGGCAATCGCCACGAGGCGACCGGAAACCCTCGTCGGGTGTGCGTCATCACCAAAATCGTGAATCACCGAACCTCGCAGCAACTCGCGCTGGTGATCGGCGTCCCAGTAGACCGGCTGAGACATCCGTTGCTGCCGCTGGTCGGACAGCAGCTTTCCCTGGGCGCTGAAAAGCCACGCCTGCGCAAAGTGCCGATCGCGGTCGATATCCGCCGCGTGGCATTCGGAACCGGGGTGTTGTGCATCCACGTCGGCACACATACCGTCGGTGCCCACGTGATTGGTCTCCTCTTGAAGCGCCCAAAGGACTTCACCGGTCTTGGCATCCACCAGACACAACGCACTGTGTTGACGAGGCGGCTCGATCCCGTAGAAGATCTCCAAACCCGGACGAATGGGATCGATGTCACCGACAAAACAGAAATCGGGGTGACCGAAGCCCGTGGTCCACAGGCCGTTGCCGTTGTCGTCGACGACCGCCGAGCCGATGACTACTTCGTCGCGCCCGTCGCCGTCCACGTCCGCGGCGTGCATGATGTGCGCACCCTGGCTGTTATAGCGACCGCGCCCCGTCTCCTCACGGCTGTCCCAAGACCAGAGCTTCTCTAGCCTGCCGTCATGATACTGATACGCGTCCAGGCGAATCGTCGTGTACGTCCCGCGTTCTGCGATGACGCAGGGCGTCTTGCCATCGAGGTATGCAACACACATCTGGTTCCGGCTGGCGTAGTTGTACCGGTAAGGTTCGCCTGGAGTCTGTCGCGAAGGCCAGTCGGCACGGGCCAACTCGCGCCCGGTCTGACCATCGAGGATCGAGACCCATTCGGGACCCGTCTCAACACGGCCATCCGGTCCGCGAGGATCGCCCCCGCCCATTTTTACGGCGACCTCCGCCTTGCCATCTCCGTCCAAATCGTGAACGACGAAGGGCGAGTACCAGATACCGCGCTCGATGGCCCATCCCAGATCCTTGCGCCAAAGCTTTCGTCCGTCGCCAGTGTAGGCGTCCAGCTTGTAGGTGTCCGGGCTGGGCTTCCAGTAGGAGGAAGCCGGATCAATGTTGTCCTGCGGTTGCTTCAGCACATAGTCATAGCGACCATCGCCGTCAAGATCGCCGATTCCCGCCTTCTGTACCGTGACGTCGGGATCGAGTTCGATGCTCATGTACGGCTCGTCTTCACCGACGTTGGCTCGGACGGGTCGCGAAGAATCTCGCTCATCCGTTTCCGTCACCAAACGAACCTCGTACTCACACTCGACGCCCACAGGCGCCGTCGAATCGAGGAAATCGGTCGTCTGTGTCAACGGTGCCGCATTGAGCTTCTCAGAAGGCTTGTCGCTGGACGATCTGTAAACGTTGAACGCGGCGTTCCTGGAATCGCCACTCAACAGCCGCCAGCCGAGGTAAATTCGGCCGTCACCAGCCGGCACAGCCACCAGTCCACGGTCGAGATTCTCACGGATGCGGCTTCGAGCGAAACCGGTTACCGGAGGCTTCTGTATGCGAGGCGGCACTGGGTGGAAGATCAGGTAGTCATAGTAACATGAGCCAGGATTCGGTTCATAGACGAAGCGGTCGTCGACCCAGAGTTCGAAGGTGCCGTCGCTGACGTCGACCACACCTAGGTACCGGTCCGCACCTTGCTTCCTTTCCCAGGTTTTCCCGTCGCGCGAAATGGCCAAAGTCCGCCCCAGTCTGATCTCGACGTCGTAGCGTCCTGGCGGAATCCCCGTGATAAGAGTATGCAGCGGCGGCGCACCGTCTTCGGGCGTGGCGCGATCCGCTTTAACAATCGGCGATTGAAGCACGATGCCTCCGGACCATTTCTTGTGCGCGTCTACGTCCGTGCTCCAGAGATTCCAATGATCGGGAGAAGTCTTATCCTCCAGCCACGCATCTTTGGGCGTCGTGTAGTCTTCTGCTTCGTAGATCAAGGGTTTCCACTCGAAAGCGTCTTCCGCCAATGTCGCGGAAAGCGATACACAGGAGACCACCAACGTCATACCTACCAAGCTTCTCGCCATGCTTGTCTCCATCCTAGTTCTTGGACTTTCATTGCTTGCGACCATCGCGGGCTATTCTCTCTCTTGGTACCCATGCAGCGTCGTCCGAAAAGGCCAGGGCGTCGAGCATGGTGCCGGTTTCGCGGGTATGGATCTCCAGAAACGCTTGGCCCGCGGTCAGTTGGCTTGGGCTGGCAGGCAGGATGCGTACCCATTGGTAATCCCTGTGCACGCCGGTGTGCCATACTTGCTGCCGCTGGAATCGACCGGTGTCTTGGTAAAGGCGGATGTAGAATGAATCGTCCTCTAAAGACGGCGCTCGCAGGCGGGCCCAGAAATAGTAAGAACCATCGCGAGGTACTTCCAACACCCAGACGGCACGCCCAGCCGTCCGGGCCAAGGAAGGATCGTCGGGTTTGCACAGGGACTTTTCGCCCGACGCATTGCCATCAACCGTGACCTTCATGCTGCCCTCGATCAGCACGGCGGACTCGGCTTCCAAGAGCTTGTTCGGTTGCAGGACTGGGATCTTGCCGGCGCGTGCATCCCGGAGGATGCGCTCCGTTGCCGCGTGTCGTTCTTTCAAGGCCGGGCTGGCGGCCAAGACCTGGGTACCCAAGTCGATCCCGTTCACCGTCAATAGCGCCGTTCCCAATTCGTCCGCACCGGTCAGAGAGATCCGCTCTTCGCGTCCAACGTCCGCTACAATTCGCAACTCGTGATCCAGCCCTGGAACGGCCACGCTGACTTGATCGCCGGAGACGTCCACTGTGGCCGGCGCTTCGAGACGCCGCTGGAATTCTGCGATTTCGTCCGGGGCATCGGTCTCGGTGACAGCGACCCACAGGGCCACCGTACTGCGGCCCTTTGGTCGGCTTTCGTCGTGAATGCTGGTGAGCCGCATGACGTCGCGCTGAAGGCCATCCGAGTCACGAACCAACTCGACGGGAACGGAAGAATCGCTGTCGCTCGTGGCCAGCACGACGCGCACACCGACGGTGACACCACTCGCCTTCAGGAACACAGGCACATTTGGCGGAACCGGTCGAGCGAATGCTCCCTCTGGTGTCTCAAGCCGTTGGTCACCAACCCAGATTTCCATGTTGGCGGGAAACGTCAAGTGCGATTGCAGGCAGGTGGGGACCAGGTTTTCATATCGGTAACCACCCGTCCAGCGATTCGGATGATCACTGGCCAGCAACAGCACTTCGGGGCCATTCTGTACGCTCGTCAGAAACGGCGACAGGTGACGAGCCTTGGCATGGCCGCTCGGCAGACGAAACGGTTTGGAGCAATAAGGATCGCCGCGGGCATCCATCAAGAACGTGATAAAGGGAGTCCATTCTCGCGCCGGACTCGCGATATTGACGGTCAACGGCCGGTCCATGGGACCATAGTTCGCGCCGGCCGAGCCGATGCTGAAACGATGCGAAACGTAGTGCGAGGCAGTTCGGCTTGGGTCGTTGCCCCATCGCTGACGCACCATTCGAGGCAGCGTACCGATCAGCGCGCGAATCGACTCCCGGCCCGACCACGAGGCTTCCTTTGCCGCGGGCGGAACATATTGGACAATGTCCGGACCGAGGGCACCGGCGACCCGTTTCTGCAGCGAGCTATTGATTCCCAATTGAAAATTGTATTCTCGGCTGCACGCGCCGCCGAGTCGATTGCACGGCGCGAACCAGTTGGCCGCCACGTCGGTCCAGAACAGCCGCAAGGCCGCGTTGGCGTTTTCTCTGGCCGTGGTATCTTCGGCATACTGAGCGATCTTCTCCAGCGGACCAAAGCTGACCCCGTAGTAGGTGCCGCTAAGGTATTCGGAAATGCTGTTGGTCCAAGCGTAGGCGAGCTAGTGTTCGAGCATCTGCTCACCCTCTTTTCGCAATTCGAGCATGTCCATCGCCTGGCCCACACCGATCATGTTCCACGTCTTTTCGAGATAGATGTTCGTGTAGTTCGGTCCGACGCGATGTCGCCTGAGACCTTCTGCTCCGAATCGCATCATCCGTTCTAGCGAGACGCGGGCCGCTGACGTAAGTCTATCTCGATAGTGAATCCAGGTAACCGTAGCGGTCGACATGCAAAACTCGACGGCGTTCTTGTCGATCGGCCTCGGGTTCGCCCGGTACCAGAGGAAGTTGCCAAACGTTGGACTGTCCGGATCGTGGTCCTGCATCTCCTCGGCCCATGCGTAAGCCTGTTCGATTTCCGCAGCGTGAGACCCGTTTTCCAGAGCCGCCTCAGCGAACCAAAACAGCTCGCGCGAAACAAGACGCTCGCCCGCATTGGCAAGTCGCTGCCAGCGCTGGGAGAGACTGTCCGAAACCGCGGGATCAGATGCGAGGCTGGCCTGCAATGTGCCGAGGCAAGTCAAAAAGAATACGGCGGAGATCCAACGGCGATGCATCGTGCTTCCTCTCTGTCTCTGGGACGCGTTGACTCTCGAGTACTTCTTTTCTGCAACTCGACGCCCATCTTCTGAGCGTGGCATCAGGCTGCAACCAGGTAGGGTGGGCCAAGTCTTCGCGGGCCCACCGGAAACGGTTCGCCAGGCAATCACGCGAGCATCATTCGGATGACAGGGCCTGTCAATATCGAGAACTCATTCCGGTGGGCCGCGATGACTTGGCTCACCCTACGAAAATACGTGCACGGCACGCAGATGTTACCAAGTTTAGACTCCAATCGCTAACGTTGAAATGTGTCACCTTATCGCATCCGACGGAATGCCTGTGGGGAAAGGCCGAAGACGCTCTTGAAGGTGCGGGAGAAGTGCAACGGGTCGTCGAAGCCCAATTCGGCCGCAACCTGCTTAACCAGCACACCGGGATTCTCCAACCGCTCGGCTGCCAAGTTCATCTTCAGACGCATCAGGAGCCGATAAGGCGTCTGGCGGTCGTAGCGGCGAAACAGGCGGCACAGATAGGCGCGGTCGACGTGGCATTCACGGGCCGCTCGCTCCAGTGACTTCAGTCTGTCGAAGTGCTCCGCGATGTGGCGACGACAGCGTTGGTATGTCGCGAACGCCGGTGTCTGTCTTGCCTCCCAAGGCATCAGGGAATCAGCCAGCTTGACGATCAAATACTCCAGCAGCGTCGCACACAACATGGAGGCTTGGCCGGTTCCCTTGAGCCCGTCGCGGATCAGACTGTCGAACAGACCTTGAATCTCCGCAGTGGCAAAGACGCGCGCGAAGCTCGCTGGCGCCAATCCGTACTCTGCCAGAAGATCCAGCGCCCTTGATCCCGTGAAGTCCACGAAATACTTCTCTAGTGGGTCCCTCGCGTCCGTCGTGATTTTCTGGGCTACACCGGGACCGTACGAGAACACGGCGCCCGAAGACAGCGAGTACGTCTGGTCGCCCAACACTAGCGATCCCTTGCCCGCTGCAACGAATTCGACCGAGTAATAGGGAAATGTGGCGCGACGGATCGAGTAGTCAGGCGCGCAGCACTCGCAACCGCCGCAGACCACCACCAGAGGCGTGTCTGGGGGAGGTGTTAGATCTAGATAGAATCGGCGAGCCTCGCTAACATGCGGCGAGAAGAACTCCGGCGGTTTTCGCGTCGATTCGGCGCTCACTAGCAAGTCCTTGAAAACAGGTCAATATTATCCATGTAGTCGTCAAGTTTAGCCATTCTCGCATTGTCCTGGATTGGTATTATGGCAGCAACTTAGATGCTGTGGCAACAATTAATGGCAGGTATTGCGAGATGTTTTGTGGCGTTTGAAATGCCTCGACCGCCGCAGAATCGCGTCCCATAGGTGCGGAACACCATCAAACCGGAAGAAAGTACCAAGGAGAAAGGAACAAATCATGCAGGAGACGAACGAGACGAAGAAGGATGATCTGATCGTCATTGGCGGGGCTGGCGGCTTCATCGGCGGCGCGCTGGCTCGGTATTTCCGCGATCGCGGATTCACGAAGATCCGTGCCATCGACAAGAAGCCACTTCCGGAGTGGTATCAGCGAGTGCCCGGCGTGGAGTGCCTTTGCCTTGACTTGAGTCACGAAGAAAACTGCAAGCGAGCCTGTGAAGATGCCGTCGAGGTGGTCAATCTTGCCGCGGACATGGGCGGGATGGGGTTTATCGAGCGGTTCCGCGTCGAGTGCCTCCGCAGTATCTTGATCAACACCCATATGATCGAGGCGGCCTATCGCGCCGGGGCACAACGCTATTTCTACTCCTCCTCGGCCTGTGCGTACAACATAGACCTCCAGAAAGATCCGAACGTTCGCGCGTTGAAGGAGTCGGACGCCTACCCGGCGAACGCCGAACGCGGCTATGGCTGGGAGAAGCTCGTCTCCGAGATCTTCTGCCAGGAATACTGGCAGGAACGTGGATTGAAGACATCGATCGCTCGGTTCCATAACGTGTACGGCCCTGACGGCACGTGGGACGGCGGCCGCGAGAAGGCCCCGGCGGCCATTTGCCGCAAGGTGATCCAGGCCAAGGACGAAGATACCGGCAGCATCGAGATCTGGGGTGACGGCACGCAGACCCGCAGCTTCATGTACATCGACGATTGCGTCAAAGGCATCGACATGATCATGCACGCCGAGAACCTGATCGCCACACCGATCAATCTTGGCTCGGCGGAACTCGTCACGATCAACGAATTGGTCAGTCTCGCCGAGGCGTGTGGCGGAGTGAAACTCAAACGCAGCTACAAGCTCGATGCCCCGCTGGGCGTTGCCGGCCGCAATAGCGACAACACGATGATCAAGGAGATGCTCGGCTGGGAGCCCGATACGCCGTTGCGTGATGGTCTGGCGAAAACGTACGAATGGATCGAGCGACAGTACATGGACCGCAAGGCCGGCAAGCGGACGATTAGCTGACGCAGGATTGGCGCAGGAACAGGTGGGGCACGATTCCATCGTGCCAGGCACGTTAGAAACGTGCCCCACGGTCAACCTGCGACAGTTGTTGGTTTACCCACCTTGACGTCGCCGCGCCAGCCGCGCAGATGGAGGCAGGAGGAGATGAACGTCAAAATGCCGGCAGGCATCACGGACGTCGTCGGTGAGATCCCATATCGCGTCGCATTGGCCGGTGGCTGGATTGATCAGCCTTTCATTTCCCGACACAACCCAGCCCCGCCCGGTTCGATGGTGGTCGTGGGACTGGAGCCCACATTCTGGTACATGGAACGCGCGGGGATGGCGACGGGCACGCGGAAGGTTGCACTTGATCTATGGCCAGACGGGCTGCCGGACCGCGATCCGGTCGAGTTGGTCAAAGAACTGTACGCCGAGGAAAACCGGGGCAAAGCGGAACCGTCTGGTTCCCAAGACATGATTGGCCTGATCTATCCTGGCGTGAACCGGTTGGACTTCGACATCGAGCACGAAGGCGGAATCTTCCCCAAGCATATCGAGTCGAACAACGATCCCGAAGTCGCCCGCTGGTTCGAGCGGGTGCTGTACATGCTGCCCGTCGCCCCGCGTCCGGACGGGTACAACCCGCTGGGCGTAAAGAACCTTGACCCGGAGTGGATCCGGCGGCTGGGGCAATCGGGCAAAGACTGTTACGACGCCATCTTGGCACGGGACCTGACGGGGCTCGGCGCTTCGATGAACGAATGTATGGACTGCTGGGAGGCCCTCCTGCCGCATGTCGTCAGACACTCGACGGTGACGGCTGATCTGGTCGGGATCATGAAATCCTATCAGTCCAAGTATCCGGGCGCCATGTACTCCGGATGTGGAGGCGGGTATCTGTACGTCGTCAGTGACGAACCGGTGCAGGGCGGCTTCCAGGTTGATGTGCGCTACGATCGGGAGAGCGAATAGCGTGGACCGTGTTCTCATTTCGGGCAGTTTTGACGATCTAAAATCCCGCCACATGCGGTTTCTCCAGGAAGCCGCAAGACTGGGACCCGTCCACGTCCTGCTTTGGTCTGACGAGTCCGTACAGGCTCTGGAAGGACAAAGCCCAAAGTTCCCGCAAGAGGAACGTCAGTATTTCGTCGAGGCAGTTCGCTATGTTAGTCGCGTAACGCTCGTTGATGGCCCCATCGAGCGGAATACTCTGCCGACGCGGTACGGCAGCGGCCCGGCGATTTGGGTCGTCCAACAGTCGGAGGACCACGCCGATAAACGAGCCTTCTGCGAGGCTAATGGCTTCCAGTACCGCGTGATCAAAGATGACCACCTCAAAGGCTTTCCGGAACATCCGGCCGACGAATCGTCGACGGCCTCATCCAGGAAGAAAGTCATCGTGACCGGTTGCTACGACTGGTTTCACTCGGGCCACGTCCGGTTCTTCGAGGAAGTATCCGAGTTGGGAGAACTCTATGTGGTCGTAGGCCACGACGATAATATCAAGCTGCTCAAAGGTGAAGGCCACCCCATGTATTCGGAGAGCGAACGTCGCTACATGGCCGGATCGATCCGTTACGTGAACCAGGCATTGGTCTCCACAGGCAACGGCTGGCTTGACGCCGAGCCGGAGATCGAGAAGATCAAACCGGACATTTATGCCGTTAACGAAGACGGTGACAAACCGGAGAAACGCGAGTATTGCGAGGCCAACGGAATCGACTACCGACTGCTGAAGCGGACGCCCAAAGAAGGGCTGCCGAAGAGACAGAGTACAGATTTGCGGGGATTCTAGAGTTTTCATCGGTTCTGATCGCAGGAGTTACGTTCCACGACCCTCTTTCAAAGGGCAACCAAGACAATGCGATACGCTGTGATCATGGCGGGCGGATCGGGCACGCGGCTTTGGCCGATGAGTCGGGCAGCGCTGCCCAAACAGTTGATTCCGTTTATCGACGGCAAGAGTCTGTTGGAGGTGGCATACGATCGGTTCGGGGACATGATTCCGGTCGAACGCCGGTACGTTTGCGCCGGCGAGCGTCATCGTGAAGTGATCCTCTCCGCGATGCCCTCGCTGGACGACTCGCGGTTGCTCGGCGAACCGATCGGGCGCGACACATTGGGCGCCGTTGGCTTCAGCGCGGCCGTGCTGGCAGCCCGAGATCCCGATGCGGTCATCGGCGTCTTCACGGCCGATCATCTCATCCAACCGGCCGACAAATTCCAGCGGATCGTCGAAGAAGGTTTCAATCTGGTAGAAAGCTCGCCTGAAACGCTGGTGACGTTTGGCATCACGCCGACCGAACCTGCTACAGGTTACGGTTACTTGGAATTAGGCGACACGATCGAAGGCTCGGCACGCGTCGTCAAGCGATTTCGGGAAAAACCACCGCGGGAAGTCGCCGAGCAGTACGTCCGGCAGGGTCCGGGGCGCTACTTGTGGAACAGCGGGATGTTCGTGTGGCGGGCCGAAACGTTGCTGGACTGCATCCGCCGGTACGAACCGACTGTGGCCGAAAGCTTGGCGTCAATCGCAGAGGCTTGGGACACATCCGATCGCAATGAAGCACTCAAGGCGGTCTTCCCGACACTGAAGAAGATCAGCGTCGATTTCGCGGTGATGGAGCCCGCATCGCAGGACGACGCGTTACGCGTCGCGGGGATTCCCATGGAACTGGAGTGGCTCGACATCGGCTCGTGGCCCTCGTTCGCCGAAACCCGGCAACGCGACGAAGCCGGCAACGCCCTGGCCTGCGAGAACCACTTGCTCCACGAAACAAACGGATGCTTGGTAGCCTCTAGCGATCCGGACCATCTGATCGCCACGATCGGCTGCGAGGACCTGATCGTGATTCACACGGATCGAGCCACTTTGGTCTGTCCGGCCGAGCAGGCACAGAAGATCAAAGAGTTGCAGGAATTGGTCCGCGAACGATTTGGTGACCGGTACACGTAGGGCTTGTTGAACTATGCAGCCCGAACTTCACCAAACTGGAATTCTGTCAGATCATTGCCCGGCTGGTGCCCGAGGTCCGAAGCGAGACGTGCACGGAAGGCAGAGACGTCGATCAACGTGATTACGCAGTGAGCTACGCTCGCATCCGAGAAGAGGGATTCTGGGCGCAGATTTCTTTGGAAGATGGAATCCGGGAACTGTGCGCCGCCGTGAAGTGGATGGATCGAAGCGAGACGCCAACTTAGGCCTCTCACTCTATCAAGTCGCGCCCAACTGGACAGCGGGCAAGGCGATTATTCCCAGTTGGGCGGCATCCCACCGGTGGGCGTGAAGGGGACAGTCCCATTTTCGCTCCGCAAAGCCTCCGCGAAAATCGGGACAGTCCCCGACCTCTGGTACGCCATTTCTGTCCGCTTGCCCAACGCCGCTTGAAGTTTGGCTTCTTCACCGCAAATCGTGTATCCTTCAGGCACGTGAGACATCAACCTCTGATCCCACACCAGGCGGCAACTATGCGAAAAACCACTGCGATACTGCTTTTGGCTACACTCGTTTTATCGGCGACGTTTTGTGCGGCAGCCGTACCCGAGGACAATTCAAGTGAGTTTCCGTTCGGCGACTTTTCTTGGATGCATGGGGCCAACTACACGCCGTCGTATGCCGCAACGGACGTGGAGACGTGGCTCAATTACGATCCGGCCGTCGTCGATCGTGAACTGGGCTACGCCGAGCGAATTGGGTTGAACTGCGTTCGCGTTTTTCTGCAGTCGCTGGTCTACGAGCATGCGCCGGAAAAGTTCCTCGGCAATTTCGCCGATTTCGTCGATCGGGCCGACAGTCATGGACTGAAGGTCATGCCGATCCTCTTCGATTCGTGCTTCGGCGTCTCGCCCAGCCTGGAGAGCCAGCATATGTGGGTTGCCAATCCCGGCCCGGACCGAATGAGCGAAGCCGATTTCGAGGCACTGGATGCTTACGTGCGCGCAGTCGTGACCCCCTACGTCGGAGATGAACGGATCGCCCTGTGGGACGTGATGAACGAACCGACCGTCACGGTGCTGTCGCTGACCGATGAAGGCAGGGCGCAGATATGGACGTTCGTGAGACACTATGCGCGGCTTGCTCACAAGCTGGATTCGACGCACGCGATCACGGTTGGCGTGGCGGGGACGGACAGTTCCAAGGTCATCGACCTGATCGACGTGCTCTCTTGCCACTCGTACGCCCCCACGCGCGAGAAGTTCCGTGAAGCGCTCGCTACGACGCAGACCCAGGCCCGGCAGGCGGGCAAGCCGTGGATCATCTCGGAATGCTGCGCACCGGGCTGGGGCAACCGATACGAAATGGTCATGCCCGAACTGCGAGAGTTCAACGTAGGCCACACAGCGTGGGAAGTCGTGATCGGCAAGAACCAGTTCGCACCGATTTCGGGTCTATTCTATCCGGACGGCAGCGTACGGCGCGCGAGCAGCATCGAAGCGGTCGCCGGAAAACCGGTTCCCAATCTCACGGTCAAGCCCGATGCCGAGGGCATGCCCATCGCTCGTCAACGCGCGGGCCGCCTGGCGGAATATGCACGTTTCTTGGCACGCAACGAAGTCAGTGACTTGACGTGGCGCGAGCGGAACACGGCCGTGGCCGCACTGATCGTGCATGGCGTCTACAAGCCCGCTGCCGCCGATGTGCTCAAGAAGCTGGAAGATGCCCGAACTGCCCATGCCGAAGGCCAACGCGACGTCGCCTATCGAGCTGTGGCCGAGCTTCTGAGACGAGCGGCGGGAATCCTGACCGAGCGAGACAAGGCCGGGGCAGCGAAGAATGAACAGGCGCGATCAATCGACCTGCTGAATCTGGGACCTTGGACGAATCCCTTCTCCGAGCATCCGCTCTTTCGTGCAGTGGTCGACGAGTGGAACGTGACGGCCGAGGACGACAATGCCAAGCAGGCATTGACTGTTAGCGCAACCTTGAAACGATCTACCAGTCATCCACTTACGGTCGGCGCCGATTGGTCGGCAGCGGTGCCCACAGACGAATTGCGTCTCGACGCCAGGAACCTGGGCTCACATGAGGTCAAAATCGGAGTCATCCTCGTTACCAAAGACGGCAGGCGGATCGCTTCGCCGTTCCATGTTGTGGAGCCCGGCAAGGGAGATACCCTGATATTCGATATGCTCGACGCCGAACCCGAGCAGGAGCCAGGCCACACGGCCCATGTCACCCGAATCGAGATTGCCGTCCGAGGTATGCACGCCCGAGTGCCTTACCGAGTATCGGGCGGCACTCTGGAGTTCCGTCGCAGACCGCCTCTCAAACCAGTCACGATCGAGCCGACGGACCTGACAGGCGACGCAGGCACGGAAGTGCGCTTGGAGTGGAAGTCGTCAGCGGCGAAATCGCTCGATCGGCCAATCCCCGTGTCACTGACTGTCGAGAAAGAAAAATACGTATTCCTCAAGGCAACCAGTCGCATGGTTGGCACGGACGACGGAGTCGTATTGGAGCCGGTGTCGATCAAGTTGCCCCGAGGCATGCCGGGGGGCGAGTACGCGATATTCGCCGACACGCGGGAACTTCCGATCGCGGGCCAAACGTCCCGTCGCGCG
>JADHUC010000145.1 GCA_016784735.1 Pirellulaceae bacterium
CTCTACCCGAGATGCCGACTCCGCGAGTGAACACGGCCACGGTGGCCGTACCCGATGGAGTATGCGCGGTCGGCGGCTTCTCGCGTTATTGGGAAGGCTCGGACGCTGTAGACTGTTTTGTCTTCCAACCGCCGGCATCCACCAGAATCGAAGAAGGCGATTCGGTGAGTCTGAGGGGCATTTTCACGGATACCGACGCGATGGACGAGCACACCGTGGTCATCGACTGGGGCGACGGGACGACCGACACGTTGGTCTCAGATCTAGGGCAGCGACAGTTTTCCTCCACGCACCAGTATCTGGACGACAATCCCACTCGTACCCCCGTCGACCGATATCGCATTGACGTCACAGTGACAGACAACCACGCAGGGCAGGATGCCGCAGCCACCACGGCGCTGGTGCACAACACGAATCCAAGCATCACCGAACTGACACGGATCGACGACGGTGCGTCAGTGACGATTGCCGGGTCATTTGTGGATTGCGGGATCCAGGATGAACACACCGTCGTTGTCCAGTGGCACGACGGCGTCAGCGACACGATAGTTTTGCCTTTGGGGCAACGTGCTTTCTCGCTTGCCCACCAACATGTCGCCGTTGTTGGAGATGGCAGCCTCTTCGGTGACGACACCGTGATCGTCACTGTGATGGATGACGACGGGGGACACGATACCGCCGTCCTGTATGGAGGGGACGGCGTCAGCGGCGATGTCGAAGGCTTGGCGCCGAATGGCGGCGACGGCAACCGCGACGGAATCCCTGACCGCGATCAACAGAACATTGCATCGTTGCCGAATTGGGCGGATGGAAGGTACGTGACATTCGCGACATCATCCCAGAACATGCTCCGCGCTGTCCGGACTGCGGATCGTCCCACGGGAGATGGCTCGCAGAACGAAGTCGACTTCCCGGTCGGTTTCTTCGATTTCGAAGTGGGCGGCACAGCGAACGGGGCGAGTGTCACGACTACGGTTTTCCTCCCGCCCGGCACGGGCGCCAATACGTACTACCGATACGGCCCCACGCCAGATGATCCGACGGATCATTGGTACCCTTTCATGTTCGATCCGGTCACTCGGACAGGAGCCGTTGTCTATCACGACCGCATGGAACTTCACTTCGTAGATGGCGGACGAGGTGACAACGATTTGACTGAAAACGGGACGATTCTCGATCCCGGCGCCCCGGGCAGAAGGGAACATCCATGGCAGAATCCCGTTTGTCGCGAGGACGTAACCAACGACGGTCTGGTGACGCCACTGGATGCGCTCGTGCTGATCGCCGACATCAACCAACGTGCGCTGAACAATGAATCCGGTGAACTGTCCGCCGTCCCCGCTCCCGGAGAGCAGTTACCTCCCTACCTCGACGTCTCCGGAGACGACTCCGTGTCGCCGCTGGATGTGCTCAACGTGATCCACGCGATCAACACGAGATCCATGGGGAGCCCCGAAGGAGAAGCTCTGGAGACCGGAAGCTCCAACACCGGCAGCGTTTGGGACACAACGCCGAGACTGTCGCTTGCTTGGGCACATGAAGTGTCACTGTCGGACGAGTTATCCGGCAGCGTAGAAAGCCGTGGATCGGCAACCACTGCAACGGGCAACCACTCACCGGAAACGCATTGTTCGACAGTAATGGAGGATGTACAGGTCAACATCGGGGCCTCCAACGGAGTGATTAGCGCACCAGACGCAGGTAGACAATCTTGCCCGCTCCTGCCGCGTAGCAGCACGCACGCCTTGGCTCTGGCCGAGCCTGATGATGCCAACGAAGAGTTGGATGCAGTATTGTCGATCATCGCTGCGGATATCGATGCCCAATGGAGCTGAAGCCTTCCACGCCAGACGAGGCCCTGGCGCACAGCCCGCCGGACGGAGTGGAATCTACTCGCTTCTAACCAGTCTCTAGTCGGCGGCGTTATCGGCTATAATGCACGAATGCATTTCATCTCGGTTCCGGCGCCGATGGTCTGGTTGAATTCTGAAAGGGAGTGTTCATGAAGTCTCGATATATGGTGGGTGTCTCGTTTGTTCGGCGTATCCGTCTCGCGGTCTCTACGTTGCTTGTGCTCGCAGCGGCGGCCGGCTGCCTGCATCTTTGCCCGGCGTCGGCGCAAACTGATGCGCCGCAAGCGGCTCTCGGCACCAGCGGCGAGCGGATTCTTGCCGACAGCGGTATCCATGGCGGTTTGATCGTGGATGCAGGGTGCGGGGACGCAGACTTGACCGTTTCGTTGGCCAAGGCACCCAACGTACTGGTACACGGGCTGGTGCGCGACCGCGACAGACTCCAAGAGGTGCGCAGCCGGATTCGGGGCGCCGGCTTGTACGGCCGGGTGTCCGCCATGCAGTGGGAAGGCGCCGTTCTGCCCTATGCCGACGGCATGGTGAACCTGGTCGTGATGCGCGATACGGGATGCGGGATACGGGATGAAGAGATCCTGCGCGTATTGGCGCCGGGTGGTGTCCTGCTGAAGATCTCGCCCGACACCCGAAACCCGACACCCGAAACCTCTATCCGCAAGCCTTGGCCCGATGACGTCGATCAGTGGTCTCACACGCGTTACGACGCCACGGGTAACGCTGTCAGCAAGGACCAGCGGGCTGGCCCGCCGCGGTTCCTGCAGTGGGAGGCGTTTCCGCGGTGGAACCGTGGGGTGAAGACCAGCAGCCTGTTATCGACGCACGGTCGCATCTTCTACATCCTTGACGATTCGCACTTTGCCGCCCGCACGCCGACTTGGTCCCTGATCGCTCGCGATGCCTCGAACGGGATTCGGCTCTGGCGGCGCGAATTGTCCAGTTGGAGTGGGTCCCGAGGTGGCAAGAAAGTTGGCCCGGCCCAGGTCAACCGCCGATTGGTCGCCAGCGACGACCGAGTGTACGTCCCGCTCGAAGAGTCTGCCCCGGTCAGTGTGCTGGATGCAGTCACCGGGGAACTGATACGTACCTTGGAGCAAACCGGATCGGCCGAGGAGTTCTACTTGTCCGACGGGATTCTGGTGGTGCTGGTAAACCCCAACACGGCAGCGAAGATCCGACGCGGCCAGGGCGAAACCATGCGTCTGGTGGCAATCGAACCGGACACTGGCAAAACGCTCTGGCAGCACAACGCCGCCATGATTATGCCGCTGACAGTGGCCGCTGACGGAAAACAGGTTGTCTACCACGACGGCCAGGCCATCCAGAGCCTCGATCTCAAGACCGGCGCCCCGCGATGGACGTCGCCGCCAACCGGGCAGAAGATCGAGTTCAGGGACCAGGCCAATCCGGACAGCCCGGGTGCTGAGAAGTCGACCATCGTCCTGGCGCCTCAGTTTGCCCCGACGCTGATCATCTACGAGGATGTGGTGGCGTTCGCTGGCGGACGTCAGTTGAACGTTGTCTCGGCGGACGACGGCAGCGAACTCTGGAGATCGGAATACGCGCCGTCTAACTACTCGGTTCCCGTGGATCTGTTCGGTTTCGAAGGATGTCTCTGGGGACCGGACGTGAATATGAACCTCTGGCGGCCACTTGACGACAATCTCGACTACAACGCCTATGACCCGCTGACCGGGACCATCAAGAAGAGCGTTAAGGGCAAATACAACTACCGCTTTCAGCATCACCGCTGCCATCAGATGAAGGTGGTAGGCAACACGGTAATCGCCGGCAGGGCGGGCGTCGAGTTTCTGGATACGGACACCGGCGAGGTGGCTGCCCATCATTGGACGCGCGGGAGCTGCTACTTTGGTGTCCTGCCTGCCAACGGCCGGTTGTACGTTCCTCCGCACGATTGCGCCTGTTACTTTCGTGCCAAGCTTGCCGGGTTCATGGCGATGAACTCCGAACCACCGTCGCGTTCGGCCGAGATTCCCGATGATCGCAGGCTTGAACGTGGCCCCGCCTATGGCAAGGATTCGGCTTCTGACCTCCAGCCTCCAGCCTCCAGTCTCCAGCCTGACCAAGACTGGCCGACCCACCGGCACGACATGGCGCGTTCCGGGCGGGCAAGCACCAAGGTGGGTTCGGAGTTGCTGCTCGGTTGGCAGAGACAACTGGGTGGAAGGCTTACCAGCCCGGTAATTGCAGACAACCGCGTCTATCTGGCCTCGACCGATGCCCACACGCTGCATGCACTGGACGCCACCACCGGCGAACCCCTTTGGCGGTCGACCTTTGACGGCCGTATCGATTCCCCGCCGACCATTCATGAGGGATTGGTCTTGTGTGGATGTCGGGACGGGTCGGTCCATGCGCTGCGAGCGACAGACGGAACGCTGGTGTGGCGGTTCGTTGCCTGCCCCGAGCAACGGCTGATTGTCTCCCACGGGCAATTGGAATCCGTCTGGCCGGTCAGCGGCAGCGTACTGGTCGTCAACAACCTCGTCTACTTCGCGGCCGGAAGATCCTCCTACCTGGACGGCGGCATCCGCCTCTACGGCTTGGAGCCCCATACCGGCAGGAAGGTCGTCGATACGATCATCTCGACGCGCAATCCTGACGGTTCCGAGATTCTGGATGAGCAAAGTGTTGACGGCTGCCTGAGTGATGTGTTGTCGAGCGACGGCGAAAGGCTCTTCATGCGGCATCAGGTCCTTGACCTCGAAGGCAATCGGAAGCCGGATCGGGTTACGCATCTGCACACTCCTGACGGCTATCTCAGTTCGGATACAACCAACCGTTGGCAGTGGACGTACGCTCCCATGTACACGTCGCCGCACCAAGGCGCGTTCTACGACCTGCGTCTCAGCCGCACGCTCTTCCCCTCCGGCCGCATTCTGGTCGAGGGCGATGATACGATCTACGGTTTCGGGCAGAACCGCTATGACCGTCCGATTGCCGAGATGGGAGGACAGTGGGCGTTGTTTGCTGCGGCCAAGGAAAGCGACGTGCCGCTGGATCTGACGGCGAGAGAGTATCGCAAGTTGGGGCTGAGCGGCAAGCAGTCCGTCGAGTTCCGCTGGTGGAAGCGGATTCCGATCCAGGTTAGGGCGATGGTGCAAACCGAGGACGTCTTGTTCGTGGCCGGACCGAATGGTAGCCCGTTGACCTCGCAAGCCGCACTTGATGGCAAGGCCGCGGCATCGTTGCTGGCGGTTTCGCCTGTCGACGGCCAAGTGCTTGCCGAAATGTCTCTGCCCAGCACGCCAGTTTGGGATGGCATGGCGGCGGCCGAGGGCAATCTCTATCTCGCCTTGGCAAACGGTCAGGTACTGTGCCTGTGGTCCGCGGATTCGGGCCGGCCGGGCACCCCGTTGTCGCCGGCCGCTTGGCGCGCGGTGCTTCCGCCGGTCAAGATCGCCGCGGAGCCGGGTTTGGTTGGGCGTTGGCGTTTTGATGAAGGCGTCGGGATGTTGGCTCGAGATTGCTCGGGCCGCGGGCATGATGCCGAGGTGTCCGGTCGCTGGGGCAAGGGCGATTTCGGGACCTGCCTTGTGGCTGACGGGGCCGCTCGTGCCGCTGTGATCCCAGACGCGTCGCATCTGCATTTCGGCAACGACGATTTCACTCTGGCCTTATGGGTGAAAGTCGACGCCTACGGCGTTCGCCTGCTGGGCAAGGAGGCATTCCCGGAAAACTGGTGGGTAATCAACCTGTTGGACAATGGCCGGGCCGAGTTGGTGCTTGGCGAGGGCCGCGGCGCGAACCGAAGCGTGCGTCCGACGACCGCCACGGCGCTAGCGACCGATGCCTGGAGCCATTTGGTTGCCGTGGTCGATCGCAAGTCTCGAGAAGTGCGATGGTACCTGAACGGCAAGCTGGACGGCCGCCACGCGATCCCGGAGACCATGACCACGGGGCTGCATGCCAAGGGACGCGACATCGCCATTCCCTCGGCGCACAAACCCTTCCGGGGCCTCATCAGCGACTTCCGCATCTACCGCCAGGCAGTCAGTGCCGAGCGTGCGCAGGAGCTGTTCCAAGAGGAAGCACCGCGTCGCACCAGCACGGAACTCCGCGCCTCGGACTGACATACCGCTTCGGGCTGGAATAGACCGGGGCGTGGTATCCTCCGCCGTGTCGAGACCCTAATCTAGCAGCAACGTCCGTCGAACTTTCGTGGTCGTTGGGCGCATGTGCAACGGCGAATCAGAAGGAAGGTCGGGGAGCGTGCGGGTAATCCACTGGATCGTAGGCGATGGCCAATTCGGGTGTCAGGAGCTTGTTGTGATCGCGAATGCGGGAGGTGAGCAACCGGTCTAGCAGCCCGGATGTCAGCAGTGTTCGCTCGACCGGGTACGACGGCCGGCCGGTATGGAACATCCGCTCGATCGCCTTCAAAAGATACGCGAAATGCGGGTACGCCGGATCGGGACGTTCTTCGGTGTGAGCCGCCAGTGGTTGTGCACGTCCCTTCAGTTTCACGGCGACGGAAATCCCCCTGGCAAGTCCGGAGAGCATGAACACGGACGCCCGTAATCCGTCCCGATATTGAAACAGGAACAAGGCCACGTTGTCGCCGCTCAGCGAGCGCATATCGACCCGCGGGCGCCGAGGCACGACGGCCAAGGCAGCATCCAAAATGGCCTGTGAGACACGCCCTTCGTCCACCGCCTGCCGCATCGCTTCGCCCTGCAAGCATTGGACCCACCGGATTCCCGTTTCCGCTCCACGCCGTCGTTCGACGAACGTTTGGAGGAATTCGAGCGTGTGGAATCCATAAACATCGAGTCCAGAATAACCTACGCCAACTGCTTCTTCGATTTCGCAGCCCATGGGAACCGTCCGATCCGGCTTGCGAAAGGAGACGGGCAACGACGATCCTGCCATGAACGGAATCTTCAGCTCGCCGGCTCGGTCGTACATCCATTTCGCATCCGACCAGACTGGACCAAGGTGTTTGTCGTTGAACACCGGAACGACGCGACCGTACTTCTCGAAAGTCTTCGCGATCGCTGCGAAAAATCGCCGTCGTGGGTACAGGTGTTGTCCCTTGTCGTTCCACGGGTAGTCGCCGTGTTCTCCGATGCTGAGCACACCGTCGACAGCCACCTTGTCGCGCCCGAGCGTGATCGCCTCTTCGATCGAATCTGCAATAGGCACGCTGTATTTGGTGGACATCGAGCGGGCCATGTCGTTCTGCGGAAACTGATCGACGTACATCGAGGCCAGCCGGAGATTGGGCCCCGGCCCGCCGCCCTGCTCCCATCCCTCAAGGATCTTGCCGACCAGCACGTCGGCATGGGATCCCTTGCGGTAGATGGTCAAAATCGCCGCGACGCTTTTGGGAGGAGAAGACCGTTCGGCCGCTGCCGTCATGCCGCTCCAGGCCCCCGGCAGCGACGCCATCGACATGTATTTCAATGCGTCCCGGCGGTTCATAGTTGGTCTTGTTGTCATTTTTCTTGACCTTGAGAGACTGCTCTTGAGATTGGTTATAAATTTGGGGTTATAGATGAAGACATTTGCGAGGCAATCTCCATTTCAGCTCTTCATCTATAACCCCCAATCTATAACCAGCCATCACAGGACTCCGTACGTGTCCCACGCCTCGGTTGCCTTCATTCCGTTGCGGATCGCATCGCGAACTTTGTTTTCCGCGTGGACCTTACCCCAGGCCCGCCGGATTACCTCAAGTTCTACTTCGCGCGGAACCACCACCACACCATCGACGTCTGCGAATACGAGGTCCCCCGGACAAAAACGAACTCCACGAATCTCGACGGGCACGTCGATGTCGATGACACGTTGGCGATCTCGACTATCGTATACGCACGTCCCCCGAGCAAACACCGCAAAACGCATGTCGGTCATCCGCACTACGTCGCGCACGGCACCGTCCACGATCGCACCGACACACCCGCGATTCGTGGCCGCTGTCGACAACAGCTCGCCCCAAATGCCGGATCGCATCGAGCCATCAGCGGCGGCAACGAGCACGTCGTCCGTTCGGCATTCATCGACGGCCTTCAGCTCCAGTTCATACGGCCGCGGATCTTCGTGGAACATGTCGGCCCAAAGCGTCGTCTTGCACCGCCCGACCAACAGTCCGTTCGTGGTCATCGGACGCAGAGGTACACAAGGCGACTGGTTGCGATAACCGAGCGAGTCGAGCGCGTCACAGACGACTGCGCTGTAGAGACTCTCGCGCATCATTGGTAAAGTGATTTCGTGAGCCGTCGAATCGGACATGGCCATTCCTCCTTCCCAAACAGTATACGGGATCAGACAATGCGTGTCGGCATTCTTGCCCTGTTGCACGAATCGAACACGTTCGTGACGCGACCAACGACGATTGACGATTTCCAACGGGAATGGTTGATCGAAGGCGACGCAGTCCGCAAGCAGTTGGCCGACGGACACCACGAAATCAGTGGCTTCTTCGCCGGCGTCGATCAGGCTAACGCTCGGCGAGCCACGAAGGGGCAGGCGCCGATCGAAGCGGTCCCACTGTTCGCCGCACGGGCACTACCGTCAGGACCCATCGCCGAAGACGCCTGGTCCGAACTTCTGGAAAGGATGTTTGCCCAACTGGCGGCAGCAGAACAGCTTGACGGATTGCTTGTCGCGCCGCACGGTGCCGCGGTTAGCACAACGCATCCTGATGCCGACGGTCACTGGCTTTCGGAACTGCGGAACCGAGTGGGGAAGGAAACGCCGATCTTCGGAACGATCGACCTCCACGCGAATCTGTCGCGAGCCATGGTCCAGTCGTGCGACGCGTTGATTGCCTACCGCAGCAATCCGCATCTTGATCAGCGCGAACGAGGCATCGAAGCGGCAAGTCTTTTGGTCCGCACGCTCGAAGGCAAAATCCGGCCGACCATGGCTGCCGTGTTCCCGCTCATGGCCATCAACATCGAACGTCAGATGACCGAAGAGTCGCCTCTGGCCGAGTGTTACGATGTGTCCGATCGGCAACTCGGCGGGGATCGGGTTTTGTCGAACAGCATCGCCCTTGGTTTCCCCTATGCCGACGTCGAAGAGATGGGGACTTCGATCATCGTAGTCACCGATGATGCACCGGCACTCGCAGACCGCTTGGGCGCCACACTGGCCGAACGTCTCTGGACGCGCCGGCATGATTTCGTCGGGCGATTTGTTGGCGTTGAAGCGGCATTGGACGAGTGCTCGCGACTCGACGGCCCCGTTTGTCTTTTGGACATGGGCGACAATGTTGGTGGTGGCTCTCCCGCCGACGGCACATTCATCGCCCACGAAATTCACAAGCGGCGCCTGCCGCGAGCCTTCGTTTGCTTGTACGATCCCGATGCCGTCCAACAGGCAGAACAGGCCGGTGTCGGCCAAACCGTGTCACTCAAAATCGGTGGCAAGACGGATACGCGCCACGGGCAACCGCTGGCGGCGACCTTTCGTGTGCGCAGCGTGCATGACGGCCGGTTTCAGGAACAGCAAGTGCGCCACGGCGGATTGGCCAGCTTCGATCAAGGGCGGACGGTTGTTGTCGATACAGATTACGGAATGACCGTGATGTTGACCTCGCGCCGAATGGTCCCATTCAGCCTCGAGCAGCTAAAGTCTTGCGATTTGGACCCATTGGAATTCAAAATCATCGTCGCCAAAGGAGTCCACGCGCCGGTTGCGGCATACCGAGAGGTTGCCCGCCATTTCATACGAGTCAATACACCAGGCTCAACGTGTGCCGACATGACGAGACTCGAGTTCCACCATCGTCGCCGCCCAATGTTCCCGTTCGAATCACAGGCAGACTGGCGGCCCGAAACATGAATGCCTTCGCGCCCGAATGGCCTTGGGGTGGCTGGGTCGAGCCACGAAGAATGCCAATGCCTTGTTCTTTCGAACACGCGGGTGACGGACGCGGGGCTGGAGCATCCGGAAGAATTGACGAACCTTCAATTCCTAAGTCCCAACATTCTCGTGTTGTGTTTCTTACGGAAATCATCTCGGACCGTATCACGCGTAGTAAACTGCCGCGAGAAGCCGCATAATAGGACCTTGTATCGTCTTTCCGTTTTTCAACTTCCCAAAGATGCAGCCATGACCAAGAAACTCACCACACTGCTGTCTGTACTTCTGTTTGTAACCAAAGCCGCACAGGCCGGAGACGATCCGGTCGCCATGATCTACGAGGAAGCGGGCGTGCAAGGAGGACTGGTCGTCAGCCTGTCTCTTGCCGATGCCGAGTTTGCCGCAAGTTTGGGCGCCCCGGAAGCCATCACGCTCGAAGCCCTCGATACCGATCCGCAACAGGTCAGCAAGGCGCGAAAGCACCTTGAAGCCAAGGGCCTCTACGGAAAAATCACCGTCGAGCAATTCGACGACAAGACCCTGCCCTATGCGGACAATCTTGTGAATCTGGTAGTGGCAAGTGACGAATGCCATGTGACAAGCGAGGAGATCGCCAGGGTCCTCGTACCCGGCGGTGTCGCTCTTGACGTCGATCCTGACACCCGAAACCTGAAACCTGAAACCTTGTTCCGCAAGCCTTGGCCTGAAGATATTGATCAGTGGACTCATTTCCTGCATAGCGCAGCCGGGAACGCAGTTGCGGCGGACCAACGAGTTGCTCCCGCGACGGCGTTGCAGTGGGTCGTGGAACCGATGTACTGCCGCAGTCACGAGATCGACTCGAGTCTGCCGGCGATGGTCTCCGCCAACGGCCGGCTCTTTTACATCCTGGATGAAGGGCCGATTGGAATCACCGACCCGCGTTTCCCCACTCGTTGGACGCTCATTGCCCGCGACGCGTTCAACGGTGCGTTGCTGTGGAAACAGCCGCTGCGGCCATGGGGTTGGAAAGAGTGGAAACCGGAGATCGGCGAGGCCGATTGGCGCACACTTCGTGGCCAACGCGGCCGATTCCCCGCAGAAGTGCCGCGACGCCTGGTTGCCGTTGGCGAGCGCGTCTACACGACGCTTGGCTTCTATGGCGCACCGCTCAGCATACTGGATGCCGCGACCGGTCAAGTGCTGAACCACTGCAAAGGGACCGAGGGCACGCAAGAGATCATTGTCGACAACGAAACCGTTTTCGTACGAGGCAAGCCCTCGCAATCCGAGGACACGAGGCGCCGCGGCGGGAAGGTCTCGACAAAGCTGATGGCCCTCGACGCCGCGACCGGCGAGATCCAGTGGTCGCAAGACGTCGGCAATATCAATCCGCTGACCCTCACAGCGGCCGACGGCTCCATTGTCTTCCTGCGCGGAGCCATCTTGCGGTGTTACGACCAGCAGCGTGGGACATTGCGATGGGAAGCCGATTGCCCACGTAGCGGAATCGTTGTGATCTACAAGGATGTCGTACTGACCACCGGCAAGGGCGGCACAATGGCCTTCTCACTTGCCGACGGAAAACAGCTCTGGAAAGGCCCCGGCACGGGCCGCGATCTATTGGTGATCGACGATCTGGTCTGGCGTGTGCAGGAAACGACAGGCATTCTCGAAACGCGCGAAGAGCACTGGCCAACGCTCGCACGGCACGCCGGTGCTCGTCTGTCCGGCTACGATTTCCGCACAGGCAAACTGCGCCGCACCATCGATGTTCCCAATGCCATGTCGCCCGGTCATCATTTGCGTTGTTTTCGCAGTAAAGCGACCGAACGGTTCATTCTCTTTCCGAAACGTGGCACCGAATTCCTCGATCTCGAGGGCGACGAGCACATGCGTCACGACTGGCTGCGCGGGTCATGTCGCTATGGCCTTCTACCGTGTAACGGTTTGCTCTACACGCCGCCCGACCAGTGCTTCTGCTATGTCGGCGCGAAAATGAACGGGCTGGTGGCCACCAGCGGCGCCGATACGACCATCGTGCTCGACCCACTTGCACCGAAACGCTTGGTACAAGGTCCCGCGTACGGATCCACGGATGCCAGGCCAGCGGTTTCTGCCGATTGGCCTGCCTACCGTGCCGACGCCAGACGCAGCGGTTCAAACCGGAACGCGAATGTCTCGCGTCAACTTCAGGAGAAATGGAGTTTCACGATTGGCGGCAAACTCACGCAGCCAACTATCGCGGCGGGCAAAGTCTTCGTCGCCGCCGTGGATCGGCAGACGGTTTACGCCTTCGATGCCGCCAGCGGCAAACGACTTTGGAAGTTCGTCGCTGGTGGACGTGTCGATTCGTCGCCAACGTATTATGACGGTCTACTGCTGTTTGGCGCGAACGACGGACGCGTCTACTGCTTAAATGCAGCCAGCGGTGAATTGGCCTGGCGCTTCATGGCCGCGCCCAACGACCGACGAATCGTTGCCTTTGGGCAAGTCGAATCGCCTTGGCCCGTGCACGGAACCGTGCTGGTAATGAACTCGTTGGCGTACGTCGCGGCGGGACGTTCGACGCTTATCGATGGCGGGGCCAACTTCTATGCCCTTGAGCCTCGATCCGGCAAGGTTGTCCATTACGCCCATGCCGCCGAGCCGCCGCCCGATCTGTCGAAAGACATCGGCGACCACTTCGCCATGGACGGCTCGAATATCGACGTTCTGACCACGGATGGGAAACACATCTTCTGTATGCAGGAGATGTTCGACTCCGAGTTGAATCGGATCGAAACCGAATGGAACACCCGCTACGGCGATCGCTATCTCGGCGACGACCATCTCATGGCGACCGGCGGGATACTGGACGATTCCGGCTTCAACCGCATCTATTGGAGCCATTGGAATCGCTGGCCCGGTTTCTATTTCTCGATGATGGCGCCCAAGTCGGGTAACCTGCTGGTTTTCGATTCGGAGAACACCTGGGCAACGAAGTGGTTTGTCGAGCGGAACATCCACAGCCCGCTGTTCTACCCCGAGACGACCGGCTATCTCCTCTTCTGTGACAAGAATACGACCCGACCATTCATCGTAGGTGATGCCGACGCGCCAAAGCCTATCAAATGGCTGCCTGACACCTTGATGAAGCCGTACAACTACGATGGCCGCCATGTCACAAATCGGTACGACGATTTCTCCGTCGAGGTCGACAAAGGGGCAGGCTTCACTCGCGGCGCGCCCACTGTGTGGCAACAGTACCTGCCGGTTCGCATCGAGGCCATGGCACTCACCAGCGATACCCTCTTCGCCGCCGGCCAGCCGGATGTACTCGACCCAGACGATCCGCTCGGCGCATTCGAAGGGCGCAACGGAGGCGTGTTACTGGCAATCGATCCAACCACTGGCGAGCGGATACTTGAAAAGAAAATCTCTAGCGCACCGCGTTTCGACGGCATGTCCGCCGCTGGCAATCGGCTATTCTTCGCCACTCGCGACGGACATCTGATCGCCTGGGAGTAATCTTGAATTCGTCGTCTCCCCAGATTCGTTGGAGTGAGTTCCTTTCCAACGAATCAAAGGAGACGACGAATGATCCAACAAACCACCTCGGTATCGGGAGCCATTTAATGAAACCGATTCTGTCTTTCTCCGTCGTCGCGGGCCTCGTTTCTTTGATATTGCCGCCCTTGTGGGCCGCTGAGGCGAAAGAACACCGCGTGGTCACGATCTCGACGATCTGCCTGTTGGATGACGACCAACACCGGACCGCCGATTACGTCTTGGGCGAGATCCACCAGGCGGCCCGACGGGGGCGGCATGATTTGATTGTCGTGCCTTTGACCCCGTTTCTGTCATTTCGCGAAGGTCACGTGGCAAGCGACCTGAGCAAGTTCGCGGGCTTGGCACGGGACCACCAAATGAACTTGGTTATCGCACTCAACGAGACCGCGAAAGATGGTCGCTCGTTTTGCACGTCGGTCCTGTTCGGACGCGATGGACATGTAGTCGGCAAGTACCGCAAGACGCACGCGCTTGCCGACGACGCGATGACGCTGGGCCATGATCTGCCCGTGTTCCGCACGGATATCGGCGTGGTGGGCCTCACGCTCAGTACGGACTTTTACTTTCCGGAGGTCTACGGTGTGCTTTGGATGAAAGGGGCCGAGATTCTGGTCTGGCAGCATAGTCCCGAACGATTCCGTGAACATTTTCAGTGGGTGCCGTTGCTGAAAGCACGCGCGCTGGACAGCCGCGCGCATCTGGTTACGGCCATGTACGCCGATCCGCGGACCTACATAACCAATCGTCATGAAATCGGGATGCAGGGAACCGCCTGGGGGCGCAGCATGATCCTGAATCGCGTGGGCACAGCGATTGCCGACACCGGCTACGAAGACGGCATCGCCACGGCAACGATCGACTTGGACAAACGAAAGCGGGATCCTTACTCGCCGTGGAAACGGGACGAGAACGTTTTCCTTGTGAACAATCTGGGCGACCGCAAAGCGTTTCGGCCGCTCGCCGAACCGTGGACCAAGCCGGAATTGCCGACGTTCAAGAAGCGGACGGCACGGATCGCGGTGGGCTATTTCTGGGGCCGCGATTCTTGGCGTGCCGACAACGTTCCCGAAGCCATGTTCCGCGTGTTGGACGCTGCCGAGAAGAGTCAGCCTGACTTCGTGCTGCTTTCGGAAATGAGTGCTCGTGACTGTACCGAAACGACCCGCGAGGTCGTTCGGCAGATCGCCGAGCGGGCGAAACGGATGAACGCTTACATCATGATCGTTGGCGTGGACGTCGGTGAAAAGGCAGAACCTGAAGGCCGCCGCAGCCACGCGTGGCTCTGGGACCGTAAAGGCGAAGTGGTCTTCAAACAGCCGATCTACTGGACCAGGGGTTATCCCGAGATCAGAGTCTACGACACCGATTTCGCCCGCATCGGAGTCCATATTTGCGGCGACGCTTACATCGGCGAAATCGACCGCGTCTCGGCGCTCAAGGGAGCGGAGATCATCTTCGACGGCAGCCAGATGTGGGGCGCGGACGGATACAACAACGAGTTGATGCTCCGCGCCCGAGCGATCGACAACGGCTGCTGGCTCGCCTGTGCGCATTGGAACAGTTCGGACCCCGGCCTGCGCAGTTTGGTCGTTGATCCCTACGGCTACGTTGTGGCCGCATCGCATTTTCAGCAGGAAGGCGTCGTGTTCACGGATATCGACTTCAGCCTAGCGAAGGTTTACTATGCCGGTCGCAAGACGCATCAGCCGAAGCGAGGCAACGAAGGCATACCGTCGTACTACACCGAAGACATCCCCGAACAGCGCCCCGGCTGGCGCGAGATGATCTTCGCTCGGCGGCGCCCGGAGTTGTATGGGATCCTGCCAACGACAAATGATGTGACCAGGAAGTATCGCCCACCAGAACCCGCGCGTTAAGTTGCGAGAAGCCGAAAGGAGAGTTAGTGATGAAAACGATTCACCAGAACTGGACTGGCGTCTTCGTGTTCTGTTTGGCGATGTGTTCATTGTCGCCAGCCGGTTTTGCGGACACGACCGACAAACCGCATGCCGTATTCGTGGTCGGAACGCTGCACTACTCGCCGCAAAACTCGATGCCCGCTTTCGCCAAGGAGCTAGAGCGTTTTGGCTTTCGCACGACTGTCATCTTGCCGAAGGGCGACCCGGAGCAGAACAAGAACGACGTCGGGTTGCCCGGCCTGGAAGCGCTGAAGGAGGCCGATGTGGCTATCTTCTTCATGCGGTTCCTGTCGCTGCCGGATGATCAGTTCAAGTGCATCATAGACTACGTGGAATCCGGCAAACCCGTTGTCGGGTTCCGTACGAGCACACACGCGTTCCTGTACCCCGAGGAACACTCTCACTTCCGCTGGAACAACGACTTTGGCCGGTACGTGCTGGGGACGCGTTACATGGCCCACTTGCAGGGCCAGACCGATTGCCGCATCGTCGAACGGCACAAGGACCACCCAGTGCTGACCGGCGTAGCGAACGAGCAGTTCTGTTCGACCGGCTCGTTGTACTTGACCAATCTCCAGCCGGGCTGCGTGCCACTTGTGCTCGGCAGCGGTCGGGGCCGAGCCGATCGACTTGTCGAGAATCGGTTCGGTACGTACTACGTCAGCGAAACGGCGACCGACATCGTGGCTTGGACCTGGCAGAATCAATGGGGAGGACGGGTCTTCTGCTCGTCGTTCGGCCACGTCGGCGATTTTGGTGTCGAGCCGATCATGCGAATTCTGATTAACGGCACGTGCTGGGCCGCAGATCAACCACCTCCACCAACCGACGCCAAGATCAACACGTTTCACGTTGAGGAAGCGGAAGAGTAGCCGTGAGCGTCGTTGCCGTCAGTTTTCTGATTTACACGCTGGGCATCGCCGCGCTGGGCATTTGGAGCGTGCGGTATTCTCGACGGTCGGAAGCCGACTTTCTGCTGGCCGATCGAGGCTTGGGCGCGTGGGTCGCCGCATTGTCCGCGTCCGCTTCGGCCGAAAGCGGTTGGGTCACGCTCGGCTTGGTGGGAATCGCCTTTAAGACTGGTGTTGGCGCCCTGTGGATCGTTCCGGGGACTGTTGCAGCGTTCATCTTCAACTGGTTTGTTCTTGCGCCCAGGCTACAGAAGGTTTCCCGTGAATCGAACGCGCTGACCATACCAGATGTGCTTGCCGCGCCCCACCGCGCCTTGCCGGCAATGCTGATCCGAGTGGCGGGTGTCTTGATCATCCTCAGCATGCTCACCGCGTACGTAGCGGCCCAATTGAATGCGGCAGGCAAGACCTTCCAGGGAACGTTCGATTGGGATTATCGAACCGGAGTCTTGGTCGGGGCGACGATTATCCTCGTATACACAATCGCCGGCGGATTCCGTGCAATTGCATGGACTGACGTGGTGCAGTCCATATTCATGATCTCGGCCGTAACGCTGGTCCCCGCGGTTCTGATCGCCAAGCTGGGCGGACCTGGCGAATTCTGGAATCGGCTGGACACCATGGAGCCGAATGGCAGCTTGACCGACCCGCTGGCAGGCAAAGCCGGGTTGGCACTGGTCGGGTTTCTTGCCCTATGGCTAGGCGTCCCGTTGGGAAATCCCGGTCAACCTCACATGCTGGTCCGCCTGATGGCCGTCAAGGATCGCACGGCAATCCGTCGAGGCGGTTTCATTTCGTCCTGTTGGGTGCTTGTCCTGTTCACTGGGGCCGTCTTCCTGGGAATGGCAGCCCGAGCGTACTATGGCGAACTGGACGATCCTGAGAGAGCGTTACCAACCATCGCAACCGACAGCAACCTGATCCCGGGCGTGGTTGGCGGAATGTTGATCGCGGCGATCCTGGCCGCAATCTGTTCTACAGCCGATTCCCAACTGCTGGTCTCGGCATCTGCCATCAGCCACGATCTTCCCGTCGGCATCCTTGGCAAGAGGCTCACCGTGGTCCGCAAGATGTTTGTGGATCGCGCGGCGGTGGTACTCGTCGGCGCGGTCGCGACCGCGATCGCATTGGCCGAGGCGCGTTCGGTTTTCAGTTTCGTCCTGGACTACGGCTGGGCGGGCTTGGGCGCCGGGTTTGGGCCGCCCTTGATCGTATCGCTGCTGTGGAAGCGAACGACGGGATGGGGCGTTCTCGCCGGGATGATCGTTGGCATTTCGACGGCCATTATTTGGCGGCAGTTTCCAGACTTGCATGCACAACTCTATAATCTGGTCCCAGCGTTTCTGTTTTCTTTGGCGGCAACGTATGTTGTTAGCTTGTGTACACAGCGCACATTGGCTCCCAAGCAGGAGCTTGGGAGCGAGAACCCCGACCAGCACCGCGTTGAACATCCATCATGAACGAACGACAGCGATTTGTTGCCACGATGCACTACCAGGAGCGAGACCGTTCGCCAATTTGCGATTTCAGCTTTTGGGGCGAGACGCTGGAACTCTGGTACGAACAAGGACTGCCGCGCAGCGTCGACCGCTTCAACAGCGACGACTATTTCGGCATGGACGGCCTGATGGGTTATGTACTGACCAAGGAAAGCTCGGCATTGACTGCGCCGGCCGATCCGCGACGAACGGTAATCGACGGCGTCTGGGTCGGGCTTGTGCCGGAGTTCGAGCCGATCGTGCTGGAAGACTGCGGCGACGCCGAAGTGATCCAGCAGATCGACGGTGTCCGCGTGCTGAAGAAGAAGTTCATGAGTTCGATACCGACTCACCAGTCGCACCTGCTCGTGGATCGCGAAAGCTGGCGGAAACACTACAAGCCGCGACTTGACCCCGACGACCCGCGACGGTACCCGGGCAATTGGGACGAGTGTGTGAACCTGTGGTGCGACGCGGAGCGCGAGTTTCCCATCTTCCTGTTCGGCGGCAGCTTCTACGGCTGGATCCGCAACTGGATGGGGCTGGAAGCCGTATCGTTAGCCGTTTACGACGATCCGGCGTGGTTCGAGGAAATGGTGACGACGATCGCCGACTGCGTGATCGGCGTTCTTACGCGAGTGCTGGAAACGGGCGGACGATTCGAGGCTTGCTCGCTATGGGAGGACATGTGTTTCAATCGAGGTCCGCTGCTGGGCCCGGAGCACTTCAAGCGGTTCCTGGTGCCGCACTACCGGCGGCTGACCGACTTGCTGCACCGCCACGGCGTGGACGTGGTTTGGGTCGACTGCGATGGCAAGATCGACCAATTGGTCCCGCTGTGGCTGGATGCCGGAGTCAACTGCATGTTTCCCATCGAGGTAGGCACGTGGGGCGCCGACTCCGTCCAATATCGCAAAGAATACGGCAGGGACCTGCTGATCATCGGCGGTTTCAACAAACGGATACTTGCCAAGGGCAAGGACGATATCGAAGCCGAAGTTCGCCGATTAGCGCCACTGGTCGAAGATGGCGGTTTCATCGGACTATGCGACCACCGAGTCCCGCCCGACGTGCCGCTGGACAACTACATGCACTACTTGAGATGTGTACGCGACGTCTGGGGTCACAGCGTAAACCTGAAGCCGCTAGGAGGAACCAAGTAGGTCCCGTCTGCCGGACGGGACCTGAATCGCTCAGAGACCCCCGGCTGTGGTCCGGTCCCCATTTGTGCAACCTGGCATCATTCGAGAGTCAACTATCCAATTTAAGTGTAGCCGGAGTCGCAAGACTTCGGGATTCACCGCTTCTGCCCGAAGTGTTGCCACTCCGGCTACGACAGTTGTTCCTCAAACGACCCTAAAGAAGCACGGCGTCGCGGATCTTCTCGCCCAATTGCTTGGCCTGCTCCTGGAGCGACTCGTCGTCTTCAAAAGCCTTGACACCCACCGACTCGACCGTGGCTTCCGAGCCGTGGATCATGCTGATGCCGCTCGCCGGGCATTCGTCGCCGTGGCCGCAACGGATACAGGGCACGTTGCCCATCACGATCATCGACCCCAGATTCGTCATGCCCTCCTCCATCATCCAGTAGGCGATCTGGGAAGTCGCCGTCTCGGCCGCGGGCGGCAAGCCCTCGGCTCCCGGCGGACAAGCCGTGGTAATCACGGCCGCGCCGAATTTGCGAGCGTTGCCGCCTGTACGATGACGGAAACAGTACATCCGTTCCATGAAGGCCTTGCTGCGAGCGTCCAAGCTGCTGTACGGCGTGAATGCGCCCAGCACGAACGCTTTGGCCTCGCGGAATCGCCTGGCCAAATCACGTCCATCGTCGCGTACAACACATTCGTTGTCCTGGACGCACCCCAGACACGCATGGCACGGCGAAATATCCAACTCGCTCAGCTTCACAAACTCGGTCATCAAACCTGAATGGTGAAGGATCTGTTGCACCGCCCGGTCGGTGTTGCTGTTGGGGACGGGACTTCCGCTGATGCCTATGACTTCTGCAGACATGAGACCTCACTTGCCAAAAGAGAAAAGCGAAAACGCGCCAGACGAGCTTTGGCGGCGCATACTGATGCGCCTATTCTCTTGCCCACCAACCGATTGTCAAGGCTTGATTCGATTGCGGAACAGGCCAATAATCTCGCCCAGAATCCGAAGACTATTGAAGTTTTATTGATGAAAAGGCGAGCAGAGGGTATCCTGCTTCGCTGGAAGGCAGATTCCCTTTGATGCGAAACCTTGGATAGGCGACACGGACACAACCACCGAGTACGGAGACCGTCGAGTGGAACAAGACGAACGACCTGACCTGCATATCGAAACCGAACTGAGCCGTGACTTGGGCTTGACCTCGGCGTTGGCAATCGGTGTGGGCACCATGATCGCTGCGGGGATCTTCACGTTGTCGGGTCTGGCGGTCCGCGACGTGGGCTCGGCCGCGATCGTGTCCTTTCTACTGGCTGCGGTTGTGGCCCTGTTCACCGCGCTGACGTACTGCGAATTCGTTTCGATCTATCCCGAATCCGGTGAAGGTTACCTGTACGCCCGTCGTACGTTTCGGGCGCCGGCGGCCTACTTCGTCGGATGGCTGCTGTTCCTGGGCTACACGTCGTCGTGCGCGTTCTACATCGCCAGCTTTTCCAGCTACTTCCGTGAGTTCATTTGGGAGACGCCATTCAAGGCGATGTCGGGGGCGACCGCGCTGGTCGCCCTGACGCTGTTGAACATCAAAGGAACGAAAGAGAGCGGGCGTTTTCAGGTCGTTGTCACGGTCGCGAAGATAATCTTGCTGTTATGGTTTGTGATCGGCGGTTTCGGAAGCATAGAGATCGCGGATGTGGTGGAGCGGTTCAGCAGGGATTTCGTTCAAATAACCAAAACGTCCGCTATGGTGTTCATCACGTTTTTCGGATTCTCGGCGATCGCCGCATCGGCCGGTGAAGTGAAGAACCCCGTCAAGACCATCCCGCGGGCGATTTTCATTTCGATGGCGGTTGTGACGGTTTTGTATTCGCTGGTGGTGCTGGTCGTGATTGCGGCCGGGCTTACCGAGTACGACGAAGCGGCGATGGGCATGGCCGCAAAGGAATTCCTGGGATCGATCGGTGGCTTTGTGATCGTTGCCGGCGCGCTGTTTTCCATGATTTCAGCTTCCAACGCGTCCATCATGGCCGGTTCGCGAGTGATGCTGTCGATGGCTCGCTTAGGTCACTTCCCTGCCGGATTCGGCACCGTCAGCCCGCAGACGCGAACACCTGTCGTGTCGCTGGTGATCGTCGGCGGAACGATTCTCATTTTCACGGTCAGCTTGGGCCTGGAGGACCTGGCGCATTTTGCCGACATCGTTTTGCTGATCGCGTTGATTCTCGTTAACTTGGCGTTGATCGTCCATCGTCGGAAGTATCCGGACATCGAGCGCCCGTTCCGCGTGCCGCTGGTGCCCTTGTTGCCGGCGTTGGGCATCGTAGCGAACCTATATCTCCTGGGCCAAATACTGGGTCATCCCGTTCCCGTGGCGATGGCGTCGACGTGCGTTATTTTGGGGCTGGCCGGCTTTATGGTCTGGAAGGGGATGCAGCCCGGGGAGATCGCCTTGCCTGGCGCGCCGTCGCGCGTCGCCTTGGAGCGATCGGCGTCTGCAGGCGACAGCCGCTTCCGCGTGTTGGTGGCATTGGCCAATCCGGCTAACGTACCGCAGTTGATAGAACTGGCTTCGCAAATCGCTACGGACCGAAATGGCGAAATCGTGGCGCTTCGCGTCGCCGTCGTTCCCGAGCAGTTGCCGCCCAGGCTCGAAGACCCGTATGTCGAGCGGGAACGACGGATTCTGGAGCAGGCGCATGCCGCCGCGCTGAACTACGACGTACCGGTGACGTCGTTGGTCCGCGTCGGCCACGACGCCGCCCGAGCGGTTCTGGAAACGGCCCGCGAGCGCGACTGCGACCTGATCATTCTCGGCTGGAAAGGATACACGTCGACCGCCAAGAAGATCCTCGGTGAAGTCGTCGACGCCGTGGTCAATCATGCGCGTGCCGACGTGATGCTGGTAAAGCAGACCGAACACAAACCGCTGAACCGGTTCCTGCTACCCACAGCCGGCGGAGACCATGCCCGCTGCGCCGAGGGCTACCTGGCCTCGATCCTGCGCGTGGCCGGCGGCTCGGTCACCACGTGCAGTGTCGTACGCCCTGATGCCCCTGAGAAAGACGTGGACGAGGCCAACGAACGCCTGGCCGAGGCATCTTCACGCATCAAGAGCGAAAACGAACTGCAGGCGGACAGCAAACTGATCCGCCACAAGTCGGTCAGTGTGGGCGTGATTGAAGAGGCCGAGGACTACGACGCCGTAGTGGTTGGAGCAGCCGGCGGCAGCATCTATCCTCAGATTCTGTTTGGCAGCATCCCCGAGACGATCGCCAAACGCTGCCCTCGAACGGTCATCCTCGTGAAACGGCACGACCCGGTCAAAGCCCTGATGGGTCGCGTGATCAGTGAATAGAGTGAAACTGGCTGGTGCCAGCAGCCACAAAACTCGATGACACGCCCCAGGATTCGAGCATGACCGTCCGTACAAAGGCCGATGCTACCCAGAGACAGACCAATCAGCGTGTAAGGTGATGCCCGAATGATCCCGAGAATTCGGGGAAAGACACGCATAGATGCATCGCACACAATCTGCCAACGGGAGGTTTTGCCGACGCCGCCCCAAACGAAGCGAAAAACGTCGAACAACCAAAGCATTCTACCAACGCCAGTCCACGTAGCCTACAATGGAAGGCGTGCCGAAGGCCCTTGCGGCAAAACCCTGTTGGGCGACCGGCTCAAATCCGGATTGGAGAACCCCATGTCAACCGACGGTAGAATCATCCCGGGCATCGTCAAGAACGGTGTTGTTGTTCCGCGAGCGAACAGCGAATTGCCGGACGGAGCACACGTCAACATTGTGCTGCAACCGGCCGAGATGCCGCAGGAACTCAAGGAAGAGCTTGAAGCATGGCAACGCGCCGGCGACCAAGCGTGGCAAATGATCGACAAGTGGGAGAGCGAAGAATCGTGAACATTGGAGACATCTACTGGGTTGATCTACCGAGATCGGGAGGTCGATCACAATTCGGTCGGCGACCGGCAATGGTCATTCAGGACGAGAAGTACGCGGGCAGTCTACCCACCGTGTTGGTCGTGCCGCTGACCAGCACGCAAAAAGCGTTGCGCTTCGCTGGCACGACGCCAATTATTGCCACTCCAGAGTCCGGATTGAAGAACGATTCAGTCGCGTTGGTGTTCCAGTGCCTAGCGATCGACCGCCGCCAAGTCGGTCAGCGAATGGGACAAGCGTCGGAAAGTGAGCAAGCCACTGTGTTGGCCGAGTTGGCGAGACTCACGGGCCAAGCCAATTGATCTAGGTCGCCCAACGGGTTCTCTGGCCGACAAGATGTCGGCAAGTATGGGATTCTTGCCTATTTTAGCGCCGTTGGCCCGTCGCGGGAACTGGGACTTCCTGAAAAAGAAACCAGGCCCTGAAATCCCCACCCCGATTGGTCTGGCCTGCACCTGTTGCCAATCCCGATGAGACCTGCGAACCTTTAGTACATGGGCTGTCGAATTGGGTCGGCAGCGATTTGACGGGAGGTGCGGCATGGCGATGCACATTGATTGGACTTACGACGGGTGTGACGAACAAGACGAATATCGCATCGAAGACTACTGGAGAAGCAGAAGCCTCGAGTTGGAGAGCAAGATCGCTGCATCGGATGACGAGCCAACAGAACTGCGGATCGCGGTATGCCAAGACGAGGACTCGGCCTTGTGGGAAGTCCAGGCTGCGCTGCACGTCGACACGAGGACTCTCGCTGCTACGTCGACATCGAGCAAGATAGAGCGAGCGCTGGACAAGGTGCTCCATACGCTGGCCGACAAACTGGATCGACTCGACGAAGAATCGATTGCTGTTACGACAGGCAAGGAAGTTTCGCGCGACGTAATCCCCCTTCTTCAACAAGCTCGCCAATCTGGTCAGAGCAAGGCATTCCTGTCACACCTTGTTCCTCTGGTCAGTTCGGTTCAATCCTACGCGCGCCGCGAACTGCAGATGCGCCAAATCGAAGACGATCTTCCTTCCGAGCAAATCACCGTCGCTGACGTGCTGAACGAAGTCATCGTGCGTGCCTGGGGGCAGTTTCCTCGGCGGCCGGAATCACGGTCCATCGAACTGTGGCTTGTCGGCTTGGTTGACGAAGTGCTCGGTCAGCCCGACCAGACAGTCGTCAACGAATCACTCGACGAGCCTGAAGAGGCGGCTACTGGGGAAATCCGCGAAGCGTGGCGAGATGAATGGATCGAACGGATCGACGACGAGACAATCAGCGCGGGCGAACTGCTGCCGGGGTTGGTGAGTGCGGATGTCTGGGATGACTACGCTGCGGACGGGAAACATCTCCAACTGGCCGAAATGCTCGCCCAGTTGCCGCGCGATCGCAGGCAAGCGTTCATTCTGCATGCTGCCAACGGCTTTAGTGCCGGGGAGATCGCGGATTTCCAGGACCGGTCGGAAGAAGCCGTGGTGGCCGACATCGCATTGGCCAAACAAACGATTGAACACCACCAGAAAGAACCCGAATTGGACGAAATCGAGGAAACGATGGAACGGCCTGCTCGTCCACCTCGTAACGTGCGATAGAAACTCGCAGCACACCCAGCGACATGCGGCCTGACGTTGCATCCCAGTTAGTTCAGCGCGGTGCCTTGCAGACCTTCCTTGATCCATGCATTTCAACTCGATCCAATAGGAATCTGTCGGGGTGGCGAAGCAGGGAAGCCAGCGTGTGTGTGCCACTGCTTTCGATTGGGGGAAGCCGACCATTTGGCGACGCCCACCACAATCGAAAGCAGTGCCGTGGGGCAAGGGCAATGCGCGCGTACGCATCGCTACGACGTCGGCGGCACTGCTTTGAACTGTGGTGCGTCCATGGGCATGCAGTGCCGAATCAGTTCAAAGCAGTGGCACACACTGGACAACCGGCAGTAGCAGGAAGGCTCCCGGCAAAGCCGATTTAAGTTCATCGTCTCTCCTACAGAGCCCTCTCAAGTATCCGTCTGTCGTTCACGCGAATGATACCGATTTGATTGTCGTTCTGAGCGGTCACGAACAGATGGCCGTCCCGGTAGACCAAATCATGGGCGTTGTCGCGGCCGGTTGGGAACACGTCGGTAGTCTCAATCACTGCGAGCGTTTTCGGTTTGTCTGGTGCCGAGATATCCAACGCCTGAACAGCCTGCCCACCGGCAACAAACAGCATGTTTCCGGATATGGCCAGGCCGGTAGCGTGAACGTCAGCAAACGGCATCGTCAATAAGTGCACGGGATCGTCCGGATTCGTGATGTCCAGGAAGCCAATCGCAAAGTTGTCTGACTGGCTGCACGCCACGAACGCATGATTGCCGCTCACACCCACGCGATTCGCGCCATTCAAACTGGCGCTGGTCACGCTGCCGGCTACTACCCATTTGTCGGTCGGCAGCAGTTGGCTGGTGGTCGAGTCAGCCACGCGATAGATGCGGACCTTGACCGGACTGTCACGCGCCTGATCAACCACGATGATGTGATTCCCGAACGCCGCAATATCGTGCGGCGAACGAAGGTCGCCGTGCCGTCGAGTGTCAAGTACATCACGCAGTCGAGGCGAGGGAGGATCGCTGATATCAAACACGCCGATCCAACCCGTCTTGTTCGCACTCAGTATGAAATCACCGCGTCTGGCCATTCCGTTGATCCGATCGACTCGTGGCCGATCCGATATTCGCTCTTCAACCACAGGTTTCGCAGGATCCTTGACATTGATCGAATAGAAATCGCGTGCTCCAAGGAATAGATGTTGTCCCAGGGGCAGAACAGTCTGTGCATCCTCCACCGCAAGTTCGTCCCTGTTCCACCAAACGATTCTCGGATTTGCCAGGTCCTTGATATCAACAATCGCGACTGAACCACCTTTTCCCGGCACAAAAGCCAGATCGCCTTGCAGCTCGATGTCGTGTGGCCGTGCCAATGCCTCGTCGTCATGCAGAACAGCGACCACAGTAAATGGTTGATCGTTGCCCTGGACTTCATTCGTTCGTGGATTACCGTCCGCCAATTCGGCACCAACGGCGCACCAAGCGAAGGAGATGACCACAATCGGGCCGACGAGAACGAACACGCAAGTCTTCACAGTTATGGTCCCCACTTGCACGCAATCGCATATCTTCAATGGAAACACATGGCTTTTCTCTCACCTGCTCCCATTCTCCCACAGGATGTTGGATAATGACAGCACCGACTTGACGCAGCCGCACCCTGGTAGGTCCCGCCTGCCGGGCGGGACCTGGCGTGGCGCATACGCTCGGCAACGCCAACCCGCCTCACACCCATTCAGAAGGAGCACACCCATGTCGTTCCGAATTCCTCCGATTGTCCTGTTGTCCAACTGCTTGGCCACACTGCTGATGGTCGTCACGGCTGCCTACGGCGGCGAGCCAAACACGACCGCCGATTTGTTCGTCGCACCAAATGGACAAGACTCCTGGTCGGGCAAACTCGCCAGTCCGAACGATGCCGATACCGACGGCCCGCTTGCATCGTTAGCGGGAGCCCGCGATGCGATCCGTAAGCTCCGAGCGACTGCTCCACTGTCGAAGTCAGTCCGCGTACTCGTTCGAAACGGAGTCTACCGCATCGACGAACCGGTTGCGTTCGCCTCCGAAGATTCGGGCACTCAAAAGACACCAATCACTTACGAAGCGTGGCCCGGCGAAAAGCCGGTCATCAGCGGCGGCTTGCCGATCACCGGCTGGAAGAAGGAAACCGACGGGCCAATGTGGACGACGGTGCTGCCGGAGGTCAAAGCAGGCACTTGGCATTTTCGAGAATTGTTCGTCAACGGCAAGCGTTGCGTGCCGGCCCGCTCGCCCAACGAAGATACGTTCCGCGCGGCTGGTCCCGGCGTGCCGTACAAGGATCGAAACAAGGCACGTGGCGACTCGCAGACCAAGGTATCGCTCTTCTACCAAGGCGATGACCTGCAGCAGTGGTCCGATCTGGACGAAGCCGTTGTTGTCGTCTATCACTCGTGGACCACGTCCCGACATCGCATCAAGTCGCTGGATACGGAAAAACGTCTCGTGGAATTCACGGCGCGCAGCGGCTGGCCCATGGGATGGTGGGAGAAGAACCAGCGGTACTATGTCGAGGGCATTCGGGCCGCGTTGGACGCGCCAGGCGAATTTCATCTGGACCGGCTCACCGGCGTGTTGAGCTACTATCCGCTTCCCGGCCAGGACATGACCACGGTCGAAGTCATTGCCCCGAAGCTGCAAGTCTTATTGCAGTTGGACGGCGACCCGGCATCCGGCAACTTTGTCGATCACTTGCATTTCAAGGGACTCACATTCGCGCACACCGGCTGGGTGATGCCCGAGGCGGCCACGGTGGACGGTCAAGCGGCTGCTTTCCTGCAGGATGCCACGGTTTTCGCACGCGGCGCGCGGCACTGCTCGTTCGACGAATGCGAAGTTGCGCATACGGGCGGGTACGGCATGTGGTTGGAGCATGGGTGCAAGGACAATCGTATCGTCCAATGCCGCGTTCATGACTTGGGCGCCGGCGGCATTCGCCTTGGGCATGCCAACTTGCCAAGCGAGGCTCAGCAGCAAGCCCAACGAAACGAAATCTACAATTGCTTCATCCACAACGGCGGCAACGTGTACCACGCAGGGGTCGGCGTCTGGATCGGCCGCAGCTCGCACAACAACGTCCACCACAACGAAATCTGTGACTTCTTCTACACAGGCGTCTCGGTCGGGTGGAGTTGGGGATACGCGCCAAGTACGGCCCATCACAACGTGATCGAATTCAACAACGTTCACCATCTCGGCTGGGGCCAACTTAGCGACATGGGCGGCATCTACTGTCTGGGCCTTTCGCCGGGAACGCGCGTGTACAACAACGTTTTCCACGATGTACTCAGCTACAGCTAC
>JADHUC010000146.1 GCA_016784735.1 Pirellulaceae bacterium
GGGGGTATCGTTCGTAGACTCTGGCACTGCTGCGCCTGCCCTCGAAGACCGGCCAGAAGTCGGCCCCGAACCAGCCAAACCCGCGTTGTTGCCCGGCTATGTTCATCTCGCCGATCAGTCTGAAAGTAGCCTGCGGATAAGAGTCGCGGACGTTCCGCGCGAATTGGACGCCCTTCAGATCAGGTTTGCGCCAACCGTATTTGCTCGTGCCCGGGAATTCGATGTACCGGGGCCACCAGACGGAGGTCGTGTAGCCCCAGTCGACGCCATGAAGGTCCTTCGGGTAGCTGTGCCCGTGACAAACCCATTTGACGTCCGGAACACACTCGCGAAAGAGCGAAACGATCTGTGGCGTGGGCCGAGCGTCGGTCGGCATTCCCAGCATCATGGAACGTTCCAAGCCGCGTCTATTCATCAGTTCCCGCAACTCGCGCATGAGGGGGCCCCAGAGTGCTTTGCTCGCCGGGTCGCTCAGTTGGGGAAGTTGCAGTGGCGTTACCTTGCCGGACACCGGATCGAGAAGGCTGACCAGAGGCCCTTTGCCTCTGACCTTGCTGCGTGCTGCCTGGACCGTTGGGCCTTCCACCTCGATGCCGCGGCCCGTGAAACGGCCTCCTTCCAGAAAGACGTCCCACACGCCGAAGCAGACGATATCGGGCTGGCCCATATTCTCCATGGCAATGTCGAGATACCTTTCGACGATGCTGAGATCGTACGCGTAGCTGCCGTCCTGCTGCCCGATCCACCGTACCATGGTCTGCTCGTTGCCGAGGTTCGTGTGGCAAATCAGGGGGACATAAACCGCCCGGTTCCCGATGCGTCCGAGCTGCTTGAAGGCATTGGCCAGAAGAGCGAAGTGCCTGTCGGACCAAAGTGGGACCCCGTACTTGATCGCGAGTGAATCGGGGGATTCGACCAGTTCGACAAATGTGCGGAAGTCCTTCGGATCGGGAAGGGTGTATTCACAGACCTTCAGCTTCACCGCCACTTCGATCGCCTTCGCAGCTTCGGCCTTGATCGTAACCATACCGGCGTAGTCACCTCCCATTGCGTCAGCAGGCACGTCAATGGTAACCCACACAGGGACAACCGCACCGTAAACGGGTTCCGGTTGACCTGCCAGCACGCGGGTCAGGCTCGTGATCTTCTTGCTGCGGACCGCCACCTGGGCCGGGGCCGAGTCGTTTAGCGAGTCGAAACGGTCAGGCGGAGCAAAGTAGTGGTCCGCGGCCGCTCTCTCCGTGCCGTCGGGTAAGCCGTAGCGAACCGAGACCGCCGAGGCGGGGATTCTGCTGCGTCCGGTTGCCGAAGTCAGATCGGTCACGTTGGTCTCCAGTCCCTTGATCGGATGCCGAGACCCCAGAACCACTTTGGCCGAGAACGCGCCGTTTCGAGCCCCGACCAACTCAAGAGGGCAAAGCGGCTCGCAAGGATCTCCATAGTCCACGTCGAAATCTGATGCCAGAACATCAGAATTCCAGGCCTGCAGACCTTCCGGGCGCGTGACGGCAGACGATACGGCCGTGCTCCCGCCGCGGAGGCGGATGCTGGTCAGGCCACAGGTGTCGACGGAGGCGTATATGTACTCGTGATTTTCCAGACCGACCATTTGCTGCTGGACTTCTTTCGAGTAGGCAGCACGGTGCAACTCCACGGCCAGTACGTTCGTGCCCTCTCTCAGTAGATTCCTAGGCACGGTCACGCCCACCAGTTTCCGGATCCGCTTCAGGATGGCCGGAGATTTCGAGTGCTTACGGTAGTTGAACAGTCTCCCTGCTTCATCCAGGCATGCATCGCGCGCATAGTCTTCAGCAACGGTGGCGAAGCCCACGCCGCTGTTGGCAAGATGTCCCCGAGCCACCTCCTTGCCGTTCAAGTAAACAACGACGCCGCCGCGGTATTCCAAGTCGAGCAGTAGGTCCGAAGCCGCCGCGAGGTCCTTTACCTGGAACTTGCCCCTCAGACACAGAAGAGCGATCGCCGGAGAACTCTTGTTTCCGTTGATGAATCCCACGTTGGCCTGGATGGCCTGTTGCCAATGACTCCAGCTCTGGAACGGAACGCCCGGTTTGCGGACCCAACTGGAATCATCAAAGCCGACGTCCTTCCATGCCGACGAGGGGAATTCCGTGTTGCAGGCAGAGCCGAACTCGCGAAGGCCGCCGGCGTCCCGGAAAACCGGTGTCCGCAGCGTACAGTGAACTCGCCAGAAACCGCTCGTATCGAGAACGACATCGTTGTCTGCCGCCCTAGCAAAATGCGGCACGATGACTGTCGCCACGATCAAGACACTCATAGACTTCATCATATGCCTCTCCGCGGAGCCTGACGGCGTCATCATTCGTAGTACCGCTCACTCAATTCGCCGTTGTGATCTGCCGTTATTCGGGTAGAAACCACGATTCACGTTTGGCAGCGACCCATGGGTGGACGCCCGAGGTAATCTTCAGCCAATTGCGGCTGCTGGCCACCACAATGGCGATCAGGCGATCCTTGCCGAGTTGATGTTCGGTCTCGGGCGGCATTGGCAATGGCGAAGTATAGAGCAAATCCCATGTGTTGGCGTCGCGAATCGAAAAAGGCAGACCGCGGAAGTTGTGCACGGTCACTTTGTCGGCGTTGGTTTTCAGGAACACTCGCCCGCCCGAATGATACTGGCCGGCGTGATTCTGAAGGGCCGTGGGCTGGCCCATTGCGAGTCGATGTACGACTTGGGCGTCCGCCAGCACCAATGCCCCGACGTTCGAATTGCCGCCTTCGAAGTGCAGGCCATAGGTCTTCCCTTTCTGTACGTCCTTTACCGTAAATTCGACGGTGCGCCAGCGCGTATCGAGCGGCAATACTCGGTCGACGGCGGCCAGCCTTCCTTGGCCGGGAACGAGAAGCGACGCAGGTTCTGACGCGGCACCGATCACCGAGATCCTCACGGGTGGAAACTCGGCGTTCCACGTCTCCCGAAGGATGACCTTCATCTCCAGATCGCCGTCGCCATGCGGTCGAAAGTAAACTTGTGGCTTGTCATCGGCGGGGAAACCGATGTGCGTATCGTGCGAAAGATGAGGCCGGTCGTTTCGCAAACCGATCGAGCGTCCCTGCGCTAGGCCGACCAGGATCGGTCCAAGCCGCCAACGAAAATAGCCGTTACCGCTGAAGGGAATCTGCGGGGAAATGCCATTCGATGCGTCAACCTCCGGCACAAGGTCGGCCAGCGACCGAGCTACGTCAAACGCGACTCCCGCGTATCGCCGGTCGCCGGTCAGCCGAGACGCCGGATCACAAAGCATGACGCGGTTGGTGAAACGCACACCGCCGTCGGGCATTTCGGGCATGCCCATGTTGTCCAGGTATTCCAGCAGCACGCTGCGAAGCTTTTCGTCGTTCGGCCATAAACGCGATTGTTGAGCCAGTTCGCCGCTGAGGTAGATCCCCGGCGATCGGAAATTGCCAAGGGCCGCGTTGTATTCCCGGTTCAGTGTCACGTCGAGCCACTGGCGGGCAAAGTTGCGGCACTTGGGATCGAACGTTTCGTCGTACGCGCTCACCCAGAACCGACCAACGTTGTAGTGTTCTCGGCCCCGACCGCGGTAATACGGATCATCCGGTTGGCGCGTGTGGTGTTCCGCGGCCCAGATCGCACCGGCGATCACCTCGTCCATGACGTCCTTCGCCCGCGGGTAACCCGTCAGATGGTAATGGTACTGCAAGAAATGGATCTTCAGCGACTTGTGAAGATGATGGCTGTGCCAGGGAAAGGGACTGATCGCCGCGCCACCTTGGTATCCCGGCGCGGCTCCGCGCGTGTTGAAGTGATTCGTGCATACGTCCATGGCGTATCGCCCTACGCGCTCGCCTTCCACATAGAAATCGCGGCTGCCGCCGCGCATGAACAAGATCCACGGGATGAGCTGCAAATCGTACTGGACGCCGTCAAACCAGCGGTAGATGCCCGACGACGCGTCCGCAAGCGGCGGGCTGCCCCAGCGGATCATTCCGAACCGCCAGAACCCGTGATCGTGAAGGTCCTCCCAACGTGCCAACGTCATTCGCCCCAAAGCGTCGACGGCTTCTTCCATCCGGGGATAAGCCTGTTGGTCTACGGGAGAAAGCGAAAACCCCATTAGCGGCACTTTCATCGCCGCGGCGGGATCTTGACGGACGATCACCGGCTGTTGCGTCAGCGATTGGATCTCTGCGTGCGAGCGTTTCGAAGACCGATCGAAGAAGAACAACGTCAACTCGTGTGTCCGCGCCGCGCCTTCGGCTGTGTGTTCGAAGGCAGGATTCGCCTCATACTCGTGCAAGGCGTGCTTGGCCTCTTTGGACCAATTGTACCGCTCCCATTCCTTCTTGTGGTACAGACTCTCCGGAACGATATGCTCCAGGCCAAATCCCATGGGCTCGCCACGCGCCGGCCAAAGCTCCACGCCCAATTTGCCGTCTTCCAGCGAGAATGCCTTCGGATATGTTTGCCACGCATCGCGGAGCGAGATGCCCAAACCACGGCCATCTTTCCCCGTCATGCGGAGCCAACCCTTCAGCCGTCGAGCCTGCTGAGTCTCTTGGTCGTCCTTCAGTAGGGAGAGGCAATCGACGTCGCTCTGAAGGAAACAGAATCGAGACTCCGTCGTCCACGCGTCGCGCCAGGCGTCGTCCATCTTGTCCCCTTCAATACCGACGGAAAGCTCGCCGCCGGATTTCAGATTGGGACGCAGTCGCAGCGAGATTTCGCGAGCACCGATCGCGGGATCGCGGATCATCCAGACGATGGTGTGATAGACGCGTACGAAACTCTCGTTCTTGAAAAACTCGATCCGCAAGTCGAGTTGAGCGAGCCGTTTCGCTTCCTTGTCTTGAAAAAACGCAAGGCCGCGAATGATCGCTCGTCGCGGCGTTGCTTCTTCGATCTCCCAGTCCACTTGACCGAGCGTTGCGTCGGTCGCGGCCGGATCTAACACCAGCCGATGCGACGTGGCATCCGCATCGAGCAGCTCTTGCCCGTTGAGGACGATTCGTGGGAACAGCGACGCGGAGGCCCGGAACTCTGCCTGCAAGGGGCCGGTGTCGACTCTGATCGCACCATCGACTTGCGAGGCAATTGGTCGAGCTGTGCCGCCGGTCGGTTGTACGGGGTATTCGAGCCAGTAGCGTCGATCCGTCGTCACCGGGAACTTCAGCAGCAGCCATTTCACAGAGCGATGCTCCGGATCCCACCACCCGGTCACTTCGGTGTCCAGCGGCACGATGTTTCCAAGATCGTCCACAACACGCGCGTTATCCGACGCAGCGAAAGTTCCTTTTGGAAAGACAACGCCCACCGAAACGGGCGCGTCCGCCAAAACCGCCCGCCCTGGCGGTTCCAGAACTTCAAGTGGCATTCGGTTCGCCGTCTCGGCCCGCGCAGATTCGCTCGCGAAGGCGGGGGCGAGGATTAAAAGGGAAACCACTGCGACGAAAAAGGCCCTAACCCGTGTCAGGACATACGACGAAGTCAATTCACTAGCCCGAAGCGCGAGCGAGGGACGGGAACAACGTCGCCTTCCTTGCTTGCGCTTCGGGCTAGTGTGGACTGTTGAAACGGCTTCTGGTTGCCGCGCCCACATGAAATCAACGGAACGTGTACAATCTCGCACGGGATCCTCCAATCATCGACGACGGGATTTAGAAGAAAGCACAAGCAATACGGACGACAATATGCTTCAACCAACAATATAAGCCCTCATGGGGCCCACATCGACAGGCAACTGTCGGTGGGGAGCCAATTCGTTGCCGCCCTGAATTCGTTGGGAACCTCTCTTTTGTCCCAACGAATTCAGGGCGGCAACGAATGAGAATACAGATTGAGAAGCGTCAGGTTTTGCGATAGATTCTCAACGTTGACGATATCAATGGTACGCTGCCAATCGACCCCACCCGGCGATGAACATCACGGAAGGATGAACTTCATGAAAGACCTGCGTCATCTGTGCCTGGCACTCGTAAGCGGTCTCTTGTTGCGCGAAGCTGCGTCGGCCGATGCTCCGCAGCCCCCCGGCCCCGGAGGATCGGTCCTTGCCAAGGCCCTCGCCGGACCGATGACAGACGTTGACCAGATCGTCTTCGCCGTGCGACTTGGGTACGACGATCCCCACTGGTACGCCAACATCGGCTATTTCTGCGAAGACGAGAACCAGAAGGCCTATGCAGGAAACGGAAAGCCGGACGTGGGCAATCTGTGCAAGCTGGACGTGCGCAGCGGCGAGGTGACCGTGTTGTTCGATGCTGAAGGCGGGTCAATTCGCGATCCCGAAATACACTACGATGCCCGGAACGTTCTCTTTTCGTTTCGAAAAGCGGGCACGGACTACTTTCACTTGTACGAGATCAATCTGGACGGGACGGGGCTCCGGCAACTTACCTCTGGCGAATTCGACGATTACGAACCTGCCTACCTGCCCGATGGTGGCATCGTGTTCGTTTCAACACGCTGCCAGTGCTGGGTCAACTGCTGGAAGACGCAGGTCGGCGTTCTCTATCGCTGCGATGCCGACGGAAGCAATATCCAACGGCTTTCCCACAACGCCGAACACGACAACACGCCTTCCGTCCTGCCCGACGGCCGTATCCTCTACACGCGCTGGGAATATGTCGATCGCAGCCAGGTGGAGTTCCATCATCTGTGGACAATGAATCCCGACGGCACGGGCGAGACAGTCTACTACGGCAACATGCATCCGGGGATCGTGATGATCGACGCCAAGCCCATTCCCGGCACGCGCAGCATCGTCGCTTCATTCTCGCCCGGCCACGGCGTGACCGATCATCAAGGCATCGCCACGATCGTCTCACCCGCCAAAGGCCCGGATAGCGAATCGACCGCGCGGCGTCTGCACAAGGGGCCCCTGATCAAGGACCCCTATCCGCTGTCCACGGACTGCTTCATTGTGGCCCAGGGCAATCAACTCCTAGTCATGGACGGTTCGGGCAAAACGCATTCGGTATATCGCCACGAAGGTCCCGGCGCTGTGCATGAACCACGGCCCGTGATCCGACGCGAGCGTGAACGGATGCTTCCGTCGCGAGTTGCCCCCGACGAGCCGACTGGCCAACTGCTGCTCGCTGACGTCTATCTCGGTCGCAACACACAAGGCATCCGGCGCGGCGACATCAAGAAACTGTTGGTCCTGGAACTCCTGCCGAAGCAGGTCAACTTCAGCGGCGGTCCCGACTTGGTCTCGTGGCTGGGAACGTTTTCGCTCGAACGCGTGCTGGGGACGGTGCCGGTAGAGAAAGACGGATCGGCCTACTTCGAGGTGCCGGCGGGCCGGCCAGTGTTCTTTGTCACGCTGGACGAAAACGACCGATCGGTCAAGAGAATGCAGAGTTTCGTAAGCGTGATGCCCGGCGAGGTGACCAGTTGCGTCGGCTGCCACGAGCAACGCTCGATGGGCCCGCAACTGCGCGACCCGAGCGACGTGGCCGCCTTCGGGCGACCTGCGAGCAAGATCGAGCCCTTTGCTGGGTTGCCCGACGTGCTGGACTTTTCGCGCGACATCCAGCCGATTCTGGATCGGCATTGCGTCGAGTGCCATAACTACAAACAGCGCGACGGTGGCGTGCTGCTAACCGGCGATCTGGGCCCGCAATGGTCGCACAGCTTCTTCAGCCTGTTCGCCCACCGGCAGGTCGCCGATGGCCGCAACGGACTGGGGAACTCGGCACCGCGCACGATCGGCAGCGTTGCCAGTCCGTTGCTGGACAAGCTGGACCGGAGCCACTACGACGTGGATGTGTCGCCGGATGAATGGCGCACTGTGTGGCTGTGGATCGAAAGCGGCGCACCCTACGCAGGCAGCTATGCCGGTTTGCGTAACGCCAGCGACCAGTCGATCGACTTTACAGCGACCGCGCGTGTCTTCGTCAACGGCAACGAACTCCTCAAACGACGCTGCAGTGAATGCCACGCCATCGGAGATTTCAAGAACGAAACAGGCAAACCCCTGCCGTTTGTTCCCAACATGACAAGAAATTCCCGCGGCTTGAAGCGTCCTACGGGCATCCATGAACGAGTCGTTCTGCCGGACGATCCCCTGACGCGATTCAGCGAGAACATCCTGGTGAACCTCACTCGGCCCGCTCTATCGCCGTTGCTGTTGGGGCCGCTTGCCAAAGAGGCCGGTGGATGGGGAAGCTGCGGACAGGTGTTTGCGGACACCGACGACGCCGACTATCAAGTGCTTTTGGCGTTACTCAAGAAAGCCAAGTCCGATGCGGACGCCAGACCGCGATACGCCACACCCGGCTTCCGGCCGAACCGGCAGTACGTCCGCGAGATGAAGAAGTACGGCATCCTGAAGCCAGATTTCGACGCGGACAAAGGTCCGATCGACATTTTTCAGGTTGACCAGGCCTACTGGCGCTCGTTCTGGCACGAACCGCCACGTAAGTGAAGGGAGCATCTTCAAAGGCAGAAAGGATGTGTGGGACCACGAACGTATCGTCCATACGAACGCGGCGCCGTTGGTTCCGGTTCAGCCTGAGGACGCTGTTTGTCGTGACCCTCATCGCGGCAGCCGCGTTTGCCTATCATGCTCATCGACTGAGGCGTTACGAACTGCAGCGGCGCGCAGAGGAAATGATCCAATCGATGAGCGGAAGTGTTGAAATCTCGCGTCGGCCACCCGCTTGGTGGCAGCGACTCGCCGGTCCAGCTTATACAACCTACAACGAGACACACGTCACCTTCATTCGTCCCTTCGGCTTAGGCGGGAGTCCGGAAGACGCGCCGCAGCCCTACGTGCAGGAGTTGCGATTGGCCTTGAAGGGCGATGCGCAGGCAATGTCCCTCCGAGCGGCCCTGCTTGAGGCCCTGGGGGACGCGAAACTCGCGGTGCTTGCGAAGCATTTGCCGAATCTGCCACAGCTCAAACGACTGGTACTCAGCCAAGCATTTTATGACGGTACCGAAGAGGTTTTCTGGATCGGGGAATGGCATGTAGCTGATTACGCAGAGTATCTACGGCAACGACCACCCTGGGCCGACACGGAAATCACCAATCAAGGACTTTCGCACCTAAGCCGACTGACAGATCTGGATGAGTTGCTGATCCACGGCAGTCGGATTACGGATGAGGGGTTAGAACATCTGCGTGGATTGACGAATCTGAAGCGGCTCTGGATCGTCAACACCAGTGTTTCTCAAGCCGGTGTCCAGCGACTGAGAGCGGCGTTGCCGAACTGCGAAATCACCGTAATGGAGCGAGAGGATGATGAGCTGCCAGGGCGATGGAAAGCACTGCGTCAATCCAGTCCTGTCGGCGTTAGATACATTGAGCGGCCCGGCGAATGCCAGTAGGATGACAGCTATGGATTGAAGAGTGTTCTGTTGCTTCTCCGTAAGAGTGAGTTTGGCCGCCTTGCCGGACGGCAAACAGGTGCTTCGATGGATCTCCCGCGATATCAAGTTCGCTTGTGGGATTGCGTCGGGGCGAGCTTCTGGCTTGAAGGAAAGCGATATCCTCTCAGGCCCTCAGATCTTGCCGTGAAGCGATTTTTGCGCCAACTCGCGAGGTTCTCGTTTCGTACGGAATCAAGTTCGACGCTTCCGATTCTGCTGGCACTTCGAAAGGAGTTCCGTACCATTCGTAGGAGTCGTCCTCTTTTCGGGCTTGTGTGGTGCATCACGCGCGGGGATCCGGACACGCGGCGTCTGGCGATTTGGCTGTTTGGGCGGGTGGCCAATCGTCACCAGACGTCCGTGGTTGCCCCGCTGAGCCACGATCGCGATGTACGCATTCGCAAAGAGGTCGCGAAGGCGCTTCGCCGGTTGGGGGCTTGGGCGGAACTTCGCGAGATTGCGACTCGCGAAGATGATCCCGTCGTTCGTCGGATCGCCAAGTCGGCCGAGGCACCGCCTCGGGAATTCTCGGAGCGGATGGGCAGGTTTTTGGACAACGACGTAGAGGTGGTGGAGACCCCGGACGAGGCCAGCCTCGGTGCCAAGTCTCTCTACGTGAATACGACCGTAGGCGACGGCACGCCGCCCAAGTCGCGCTGGTACATACGTCTGATTCTGGAACGAATCCGCTGGCTGGTAGGCAGACACGTATCCAAGTTCTCGGACAAGCCGCCCAAGCCAAGACCTTGACTCATGACCGATGCTGAATGTGTGGCGTTTCCCCAATGGTGTTTGCCGCGGATCGGCATGAAGTGGTGCTAGCCGTTAAGCCGCATCACGCAACGAAACCACGATCTCTTTTCCCAGTGCCCGCGCAATTCGCAATAACGTATTAAGCGTTGGATTCTTGTTGTCGCCAGACTCGATGCGAGAAAGCGCCGGCCGGCTGATGCCTGTCAGGTCCGACAGTTGCTGAAGACTCAAACCTCTCTCCTGTCGCGCCGCACAAAGCAACAGCGCGATTTGAGCCATGTGCAGTTCGAACTGCCTCTGCTCGATCAACGCCGCGAGCGCCCTTCGCGTGATCTCTTCTCGTTCAGCTTCGACCGCGGCCAGTGTCTCTTGGTAGGCTTCCTTTTGTTCCTTCGTTGGTTCGACGATGACCGACCGCTTGCCCTCCACTTTTGCTTTGCGAATGTCGTCCTTCTGCTTCTTTGTCAGTTTGATCGAAGCCATGATCTATTCCTCGCATGGGTAGTACGCTGTGATCGGGAGGATCGTATCATCATCCAGATGCTCGAAAACACACGCTGTCCAACGGTCGTCGCAGGAATAACCAAACGCGATAAACCGATCAGACGAGCGGCTTTTCTCGATCTGATGCGGGTCCTGAACGATGGCCTCAAAATCATCCTGTTCAACCCCAGATGCTCGAGCTTCGCGAGCCGTTCGGGCGTCCAAACAAAAAAGTAGAAAGGCACGCTTCGTTCCTTTTAGGTGTTTCGTATATTATACGACCCGTACAATACAATGCAACCCAAGAAGATCCTCCAGCGATTCGACCGGGGCCGGGGCCTCTCCGCGACCAAACGCCCCGGAAGATATACGCGCGAACTCAGACGCTACTTCGGCGGACTGTTTACTGGAAACATCCGGAGTTAAGATATCGCCATGTTTGAAGTATTCGACCACACCGCCGATCTGGGATTGAGAATTCGATCCGAAGATCGAGAGACCCTGTTCATCGAGGCGGCTCGGGCACTATTCTCCACGTTGGTAGTGAACCTTCAGGACGTTTCCTGCGTCCAGCAGAAGGAATACGCCGTCACGAGCGAAGAAGATGACTACCTGCTGTTCGACTGGCTCGGCGAACTGTTGTACACGTTTGATACCGAGCGTTTGTTGCTGTCCGAATTCGACGTGCAACTGACGGACGACGGGCTGCGAGCAACGTGTCGCGGAGAATCGATTGACCTTTCGCGGCACGAGTTGGATCAGGAAATCAAGGCGATCACTTATCACGGGCTGAAAGTGGAACACACGGACGATGGTTGGCTGGCGGAAGTGATTGTGGATATTTGAGAACCCTTACAGGTCAGGACATGAGCGATGAGTAAGGCAGGTTATGACGGACCGCTGGAGCAGGTGAACGCCTGCTGTTGGCGGATTCCGAAGAGCTACCGAGAGGGCATGCGTGTCGACGGGCTGATTTATGCCGACGAGCATATGATCGAAGAAATCCGTGGCGATCAGGCTCCGGAACAAGTTGCGAACGTGGCCTTTCTGCCCGGTATTCAGCACGCCAGCCTGGCGATGCCGGACATCCATTGGGGCTACGGCTTTCCGATCGGCGGCGTGTGCGCGACCGATCCCGCGGAAGGTGGCGTCATCTCGCCTGGCGGCGTGGGCTATGACATCAACTGTGGCGTACGTCTCATGCGGACGAACCTTTTCTACCAGGATGTCAAGCCGCATCTTCGCAAACTGATGGATCGGCTCTTCGCCGACATCCCGGCTGGCGTTGGGCAAGGCGGCAAGCACCGTTTCAAGAAGAAGGAGTTGCGGCGTCTGCTGGAGGTCGGCGTTCCGTTTCTCCAGAGTCGCAACCTGGCGACCGATGGCGACGTCGCTCACACCGAGGCAGGTGGTTGCCTGGAAGAGGCCGTTCCGGAATACGTCAGCGATCGGGCCCTCGAGCGTGGCTTGAACCAGTGCGGAACGCTGGGTTCGGGAAATCATTTCGCGGAAATCCAAGTCGTGGACGCCGTGTTCGACGATCATGCGGCTCGCGTCATGGGGCTGGACAAGGACATGATCTGCGTGATGATCCACTCGGGATCGCGCGGCCTTGGATACCAGGTTTGCGACGATGCGCTGAAGAAGCTGCGCGGCGTGCCGGCCAAATACGGCATCGACTTGCCGGACCGCCAGTTGGCGTGCGCGCCGGTCGAAAGCCCGGAAGGCGAGGAGTACCTGGGCGCCATGTGTGCGGCGGCGAATTTCGCTTGGTGCAATCGGCAATTGCTGATGTGGCAAGCTCGCGAGAGCTTCGAGGCGGTCTTCGGCAAGAACTGGGAACAATTGCAGATGAACTTGATCTACGACGTGGCGCACAATATCGCCAAGTTCGAGACCCACACGATCGACGGGCGCGAGCGCCGCGTATGCGTCCATCGCAAGGGTGCCACACGCGCCTTTCCCGCCAATCATCCGGAAACGCCAGAGGCTTATCAGGAAATCGGCCAACCGGTGATCATCCCCGGCGACATGGGTCGCGCCAGTTGGGTGTTGACCGGACAAGACGGCAGCATGGAGCAATCGTTCGGCACGTGCTGTCACGGTGCCGGCCGAAGGATGAGCCGCACAGCGGCCGTCAAGCACGCCAAGGGACGAAGGATCGATCAAGAGTTGGCACAGCAAGGCATTATCGCCCGCGCCCGGAGTCGCCGCGGTCTGGCCGAAGAGCAGCCCGACGCCTACAAGGACGTGAATGTCGTGGTGAACGTCGTCCACAAGGCGAACCTGGCATCGAAAGTCGCTCGGATGAGGCCCCTCGGTGTGGTGAAGGGATAAACTGGGGAAATGACCAATGACCAAGCACCAATGACCAATATGGGTTCATAGATGAGTGGCGCGGAACCATGAACCATAAGTGATAGCCAGTTGAGGCCCGATTGTCGGCAAACTGCGCAGGAATTGACATTTGTCAATTCCTGCTTCTATAATTCAGTGAGCTTGCTGGAACTATTGCCCCGTTGGTTGCTAGCTCATGGCTCCCTTGCGAGATTCAGAAATTCTTGGCGTCATTCGACACACGTTGGGGGAAGGCGTTCGATTCTCGGGCTATGTTACCTGGAAACCGCGCGCCGCGGAGTGGGTGCGGCAGAACGTTCCGAACCTGACACTCCAAGGAATGACGGAACGAATGTTGGAATACGTGGAGAACGGCGGCGAGGTCGATCAGGTGCGCGAGACGCGTGAAGAATGGCCTGATTTCAAATTCCATTATGATTTCCGAGTGCCCCTTGAGAGTCGGAGACTTTACATCGAAACGGTGCTTCTCAGCGACGATCCCCACGACCCTGAAGTCCAAGTCGTCAACGTTCATGATGTATGAGGTATGCGATGGACGAGGAAACCAAACGACAAAGAAAGCCGTTTCCGTGGCGTTGCTCGGCTTGTTCTAAGAAGGAGGTCGATTTGCGGACGGTGCCGTATCGCGTGAAAGTGAACCATGACGGTCGGCTGTATGAGTTGGAGATTCCGGAATTCGAGGTCCCACAGTGTCGAGCTTGTGGCGAGATGGTATTCGACACGCTGGCCGACGAGCAGACTAACCGTGCCCTGAGAGAACACTTGGGGCTCTTGACACCCGCTCAAATCCGAGCGGCGATCAAAACGCTCGGCATGCAACAAAAGGAGGTCGCTTCAGCCTTGGGAATCGCGGAAGCAACCTTATCACGCTGGCTGAGTGGGGGCCTGATTCAATCTCGGGCGATGGACAATATGCTGCGCGTGTACTTCGGAATACCCGCCGTTCGCCAAGTGTTGCAGGAAGTCAAACGTGACACTGCGGTTGGCTCCGTCGCGGTTCTTTGACCCCTGGCTCCTGGTTTCGGAGGCCGCTTTTCCGTTTCCGGGACAGACCGTTCCGCGCGGATCGCATTGGGCTGCCAGCATTGGTCATTGGTGCTTGGACATTGGTCATTGGGATTTGGTCATTGGGACTTGGTCATTGGTCATTTGCACGTATTGGTGCTTGGTCATTGGTCATTGGGATTTGGACATTGGTCATTTGCACGTATTGGGACTTGGACATTGGTCATTTCCCTTCCTGTTGGCGCACCGCCGGATTCGGGTAAACTTGCTACGATTCCCGGTTTCCTTTTCGTGTGCAAGAAGTCCTGCGCCAGAATGGAGGCACGCCGATGGCCACTAAGAAAAGCAGCCAACTGACCCTTCGGGACAAGCTTTCCCGTCTTACCTTCGATCAAGCCCGCAAGCTGCTGGGCGAAGAAGGCTCGAAGCTGATCGCGGAAGGCGGCAAGTACGAGATCGACATAGACCACCAGGTGCGACTCGACGACAAACGGTTCGAACTGCGGTTTTTTGATGGGCCGGGGACCATCGTCACCATCCGCCTCGAAGACAGTGCTCGGCGGCGGCTCCAGTGGCACTCGAACACATCGAACACGGCCTGCGAAAAGGTGGGGGCGGCGTTCTCGCTGATTCTGGAAGAGAAAATGTCACTGGGTCTGGCGGAACCGCCGGAAGAAGAATTGCCTCTGGAGTGCTTGAACGAAGAACAGCTTCTGCAGCGTGCCATTCGGGAACGGAAGGAGCGGGCTCGAACGGAGAAGATGAAGCTGCGATCCGTCGACCCTTCGAATCCGTGGACCGAGTACACCATCACCAGCGCCGAATCGGGCAAGACCTACCGTCTGATGCTGCGTGGTGACGGGCTCGGGCAGTCTTCGTGTTCCTGCCCGGATTTTCGTGCGAACCGGATCGGTACGTGCAAGCACATCATGCACGCCTTGGAGAAGGTGAAACGCCGCTTCCCGGCCGCGGTTAGGCACCGGCCGTACAAGTGCGAAAAATTGCTGCTGCACATGAACTATGGGCACGAGTTGTCGCTCGGGCTTGAGGTTCCTGATCGCGTATCTCCCGAGGTCGCAAGAATTGTGCGTCCGATCCGCGATCGGACGATCGACGACGTACACGAACTCGTCAAGATAATCGCTCGTTTGGAGAGGCTGGGCGCAGAGGTCACGATCACGCCGGACGCTGAAGAGTACATCCAACAGCAACTGTTTCAGGACCGGATCAAGGACCGCGTGGCCGAGATTCGCAAGGACCCGGCGAACCACCCGTTTCGTACGGAGTTACTGAAAGCCGACTTGTTGCCTTACCAACTGGACGGCATCGCGTTTGCCGTGGGGGCCGGCCGAGCGGTCTTGGCCGACGACATGGGTCTGGGAAAGACCATTCAGGGCGTCGGCGCGGCGGAACTGCTGGCTAGAGAGGCGGACATTCGCCGCGTCTTGGTGATCTGCCCGGCGTCGTTGAAATCACAGTGGCGCAACGAAATTCACCGCTTCAGCGACCGCGACTGCCAGTTGGTCGTGGGCGCCGCCGCCGATCGGGCCGAGCAGTACGACAACGATTGCTTCTTTACCGTCTGCAACTACGAACAGGTGCTGCGGGATATCCTCTCCATCGAGCGCGTGAAGTGGGATCTGATCATCCTGGATGAAGGCCAACGGATCAAGAATTGGGAAGCCAAGACCAGTGGCATCGTCAAGAGCCTCCGGTCCCCGTTCGCCCTGGTTCTATCCGGCACACCACTGGAGAATCGCCTGGACGAGCTGTATTCCGTGGTCCAATTCATCGACGATCGGCGTTTGGCACCGGCCTTCCGCTTCTTTAACCGGCACCGAGTTGTCGACGAAAACGGCAAGGTCCTCGGCTACAAGAACTTGGACCATTTGCGAGAGAATCTAAAACCAATTCTGTTACGGCGCACGCGCGGTCAAGTCATGAAGCAGTTGCCGCCGCGAACCACCGAAGTCGTCCGCATCCCGCCGACCGACGAGCAATTGGAAGTACACGCGGCCCACTCGCTAATCGTGCAGACCATCATCAACAAGAAGTACCTGACGGAAATGGACATCCTGCGCCTGCAAAAGGCGCTGTTGATGTGCCGTATGGTGGCCAACTCGACGTTCCTGATCACCAAGCAGCAGCCGGCCTACTCCAGCAAACTGGATCGACTGAGCGAACTGTTCGACCAACTGTTCCAGGAGGAAGATCGCAAAGCCGTTTTGTTCTCGGAATGGACGACCATGTTGAACCTGATCGAACCGCTGGCCGAGCAGCGTGAAGTCGATTTTGTTCGGCTCGACGGATCGGTGCCGCAGAAGAAGCGGCAACAGCTTGTCCACCAATTCCAAAACGATCCCGAGTGCAAGTTGTTCATCACGACGAATGCCGGTTCGACAGGCCTGAACCTGCAGGCGGCGAATACGATCGTAAACGTCGATCTTCCCTGGAATCCCGCGGTGCTGGAACAACGAATCGCCCGAGCGCATCGCATGGGCCAGCGGCGGCCGGTGCAGGTATTCGTGCTGGTGACGGAGGACACGATCGAGGATCGGTTGCTGGCCACGTTGTCCGCCAAGCACGAATTAGCGTTGGCGGCTTTAGATGTCAATTCCGACGTCGACAGAGTGGACTTGGCCAGCGGCATGGAGGAACTAAAGCGGCGTCTGGAAGTGCTGCTGGGCGCCAAACCCGAAGCGGCCGTAGACGAATCGGTCAAAGCCGAGCGGGAACGCGAGGCCCAATTGATTGCCCGGCGCGAACGCGTGGCGGCTGCCGGTGGTGAATTGTTGGGCGCGGCGTTCGGCTTTCTTGGCGAACTGATGGCCGAGCACCAAGAGACCGACGCATCGAAACAACTGGCCGTCAATTTGAAAAGCCGCTTGACCGAATGCGTCAACCAGGACGAGACGGGCAAGCAGCAACTGACCGTCACGCTACCGGACAAGGCCGCCCTGGACAATCTAGCGAGTTCACTGGCCCGGCTGCTGGCTGCGGGCCAGAGTGGTCCAGGTTAACGCCATTCCCGGATGCGTTCGACGATCCGGATTGCCGCCCCGTTCTGCCGCCTTGGCCGAGTACTCGCCGCGGGCGGCGTACCCGTTCGACCAGATCGAATACCTGCGAATTCGTGGCCCTATACCGGCCGCATCGCGCGGGCCAGTCGGTGCCGAACACAGCGGAACTCGCCCGAATCGACGGAGGATATATCCTGAAAGCCGACGTATCGGACGGCACGGTCGCCGAAACGGTGAACGTTGCCACGTTCGCCAACTGAATCCCGCAATGGAAGAAATGGGTAGGGCGGATTGGCAATCCGTCCTACAAAGAAGTGGTTGCAGGGCTGGGGCGAAGGGCACTGGCACCAAACGGTGGATCCGAGGTTTCGCGCACGCTTCAACGTTTTGCAGTAACCCGAAGCGTAAGCGAGCGAAGACGCCCTATTCCTCGCTTACGCTTCGGGTTACTGTGAAATCCCATTCTGCAGGCCAAACACCCTGCCTACCATCTGGTACGTAGTGTCGCCTTCATGCGGTTCCGGCATGAATTGGGGCGAAGGACCGTTCGCTGCCTCTGTAACACCTGCTTGAGTTCGTCTTTACCGTATGGGAGAATCCACGGAGTCATCCGGAGCGCACGTATCGAGATGTCGTACTCGCGCCGGGTCCGGATCGAGGTCGTCCTCCCGACGCGCGACTTGCGGTTGTCAGAACTTGGGCCGGGTAGCGTCCACGGGACACCAACCTGCTTCGCGAGGCGCTGGCTACGGCGAAACCATCGGGCTTGGGCATGGCAGAACGATTAAATGAACGAGTGGCCCAGAGTAGTCTGCCGGAGGATGTTTTCGTCGAACTTTTCTCGCAAGTCTTCGGCTTGGAAAAGGTCCAGCTTCTATCTTACGACCATCCGGTAGAAGACATCTACGGCACGAGTCGATATATCGACTATGCACTCAAGACGCCTGACACCAATGTTGCCTTCGAGATTGACGGGCTGACGTGGCATCATCCCGAAGCAATCACGGTCGCAAAGTTTGAGGACGACCTGCTTCGCCAGAACAGCTTGATTCACCAAGGCTGGCGCGTGTTTCGCTGGACGGATCGCGAATTGATGTCGGAGCCGGAACGGGTCAAGGAACAACTGGCGCTTTTCCTGGAGAGTGTTTCTGACCTTGTCTCGTTTGAAGACTTCCTTCCCAAACAGCGCGGCGAAGCCATCGAACTGCGCCCACACCAAGAGGAGGCGCTCGAATCGTTCGAGCGCATGCGGGCGGAAGGAAAGACGATCGCGTTGCTGACGCATGCGCAGGGGGCGGGCAAGACGGTTGCTGCGATTAGCGATGCGAAGCGGATCGGCGGGCGCACTCTGTTTTTGGCACATCGGCGCGAACTCGTGTTGCAAGCGTACGATACGTTTCGCGACATTTGGCTTGAAGAAACGGTCGGTCTTTTCATGGGAGACGTGCGAGACCACGACGCGCATAACATTGTCGGCTCAATACAGAGTCTTGCCGGCCGGCTCAAAGAGTTTGATGCCAACACGTTTGAGTATCTTGTCGTTGACGAAGCGCACCACGCGGCCGCCTCGTCGTATCGCAGACTCCTCGGCTATTTCCGGCCCAAGTTTGTGCTCGGGCTGACGGCCACACCGGATCGTGCGGATGGTCAGTCGATCCTCGAACTCTTTCAGGAGTGCGCGCATCGGCTGGATTTGAAGACTGCCATCGAAATGGGCGAACTCGTCCCGATTCGCTGCGTGCGAGTCAAGACAAACGTAGACTTGACGCGAGTGCGTTTCAATCAAATCCAATACAACCGCAAAGACATTGAAGAGCGAATTCTCATCCCGCCGCGCGACAAGCTGATTGTCAAGACGTACCTGCATCACGTGCGTGGGCGCCGCGCCGTCGTGTTCTGTGTGAACATTCGACATGGCGAGGATGTCGCCGAACTGTTTCGCCGCGAGGGAGTCGCCGCGCGATCGGTGTCGGGCCGCATGCCGCGCCGCGACCGCGAAAAGTACCTGCAAGATTTTCGCGCCGGGCAACTCCAGGTGCTGTGCGCCTGCGACATACTCAATGAAGGGTGGGACTGCCCTGAAGTCGAAGTCCTGATGATGGCTCGCCCGACCCTATCCAAAGTAATCTACCTTCAGCAACTCGGTCGCGGTACTCGAAAAGCGCCGGGCAAGGAGTCCTTAGTCGTCTTCGATTTCGTAGATAACGCAACGCGTTACAATCAGTCATTGAACTTGCACCGAGTCCTCGGCGTCTCCAAGTATCGAGCTGGCGGCTTGCTCGTTGCGCCGGAAGATCAAATGCATGACGAGGAAATGCGGCTAGTCAAGGGTGAGAAACCGACTACCGTTTTGGATATCGGCGTTTGGGCTCGCGACTATGAAGAGATCGACCTGTTCAACTGGCAGGAAGCCGTGGCAGGCATGATTTCTGTGTCGGAACTTGAAGTCGAGTTATCGACGTCGCAAGGGTTCATCCGTCGTGCCGTCGAGCGTGGCATTCTCGAAACCGACCACACGCTAACTCTGGGTGATCGGACGTATCACTATTTTGCCGAAGAACGCGTCGAAGACGTTTGCGAAAAACTGGGCATCGAGAAAATCGGCACGCACAACATCAAACAGCGGTTCATTGCGTTCGTGCAAAAAATGGACATGGCCGCGTCGTATAAGCCCGTGATGCTGACGGCGATGTTGGACGCACTGAATGATCGCGGCCGGGCGCGGATGGCCGATGTCACCGCAAAGTTTCGCGAGTTCTATGAATCCCGCAAGCAGGCTGGTCTGGTTGTTGAACGTGAATCGGCAAGCATGTCGCGCGTTGATCAACTGGAGGATGCCGAAGTCCAGCAAGTCATGCTGCGAATGCCGTTCGAGAAGTTTGAGCGACGCAAGTTCCTCGAATATGACCATCGCGACTTGGCATTTATTCGCTTCGCCCCCGATCTCTGGCGGCAACTAAAGTCGGACGATTTGACGGAATTACGCGAGATCTGCAAGCAAAGCATCGCGAGGTACTATGAGCCACTTGAATGACCCATGCCCGTTTTGCGACGTGTCGGATCGAGCGATCCTCGGCCAAAGCGAACATGCGTTCGCCATGCACGACGCCTTTCCCGTTTCGCAAGGCCATACGCTGGTTATACCGCGCTGCCACGTTGCGGACTTGTTCGATCTTCCTGAATGTGAGCTTGTCGAGGTCTTTGCCTTGGTCGGTCGAATGAAGAACGAGTTGCTCGCCGAGTTTTCGCCGGCCGGTTTCAACATCGGAATCAACATCGGGCGAGACGCCGGACAAACCGTGAAGCATGCCCACGTCCACATCATCCCACGTTACCCAAGCGACGTCGCCGATCCGACCGGCGGCGTTCGTAACGTCATACCGGGCAAAGGCCCATATACGCGGACAATAGAGTAGGCGGGCTATTGCAGGAATCACTCAAGCGACGCATCGATACCTGTCGTGACGGGCCAGGAGCATGGGAGTCGCGCCGGACGCGTCAACTCCGTCAGGCGGAGGGCCACCGTGCTGGTCGATGACGACGCCGGTACGCGCTACTCGGACGGCAGGCGATACGCCAAATTCTACGTTCCCGTCGAAACGCTCAAGCCGCTCCAACAACCAGAGCGCGGCTGAAGGCAAACTCACGCGGAGTCAGGGAACTCCGCGACCTTGCATCTTGCTCGCAGCCCGAGAGCAGGATAACCTGAAACAAAAAGACATCGACATGACGTACCGGCGCCTCGGGTGGGATGCGAGGCCGGTCGATCTGGACAAACGCCAATGCCCTGGACAGCCAACATCACGGGGGACATGACGTTGTCTATCCTTGACGAGGATGGATTCAAGGTGCTCGGAGTGGACATGCTCCGGATGAAGACCATGCAAGCGGGTGACGGAGGCGAATTGCTTGCTCGTACACTCAACGATCTCGGGCTGCTTGCCCAAGCGGCAGACGCTGCAGATGCGAAAAAACTGGTACTCGAGGACGCCTCGGCCGGTTTGTCGCCCTTGCCGTGGCAGATCGAATTCCAGAAACGACTGCGACGTGTGCGCGTCCGAGATGCAAACGATCGCCTCGTGGGAGAACGCACATTTCCAAAAGGCGCCGGTCGAGAAACACTGGCAAGCATTGCTCGAACAATCATGGAGGCCGTGAAGAAAGTAAACGTGAGCGGCCTTGGATGACTTTTCTGGACAGCATCCCGGTGACTGGCTAATACGAGGCCGCAATGGAGAGGTTGCCCGCGAATGACGCGAATCAGCGCGAATGGATGGAGATACGGGTGGCTCCGCTGAACAGAAGTGTCATCCCCGTGGACGCGCAAGACTGCAACTCGAATATTCGCGATGATTCGCGTCATTCGCGGGCGGTTTTCTTCCGCCGACTGGCTGCGAACCGCCAGCGTCTTGGTGCTAGCTCTTGGCATTCTGGCCGTTGTCGTTGACGGCAAGCCAGGACTGGAGATCCGCAAGCGAGCGAAAGTCGAGCAGTGCCTCGCCAAGCGTGGCCAGTTGCTCGATCGGCAAGCGGTGGATCTGCTGCTGGACTTCCTCGGGAAGCGGCCCACAAAGCTTCGTAAGCTGCTTCAATAAGACCGTCGCGCCACCTTCGGCTTTGCCTTCGGCTTTGGCAAGTCGTTCCACGGAGGTTACGTAGGGCATCTGCAAACTCTCCTCAAGTTGGTCGAGTTCTTGTTTGAATCGTTCGGTCAGGTCTTCGCGCAGGTGCATCATCCAGTCGATCAGCCGGAACAACTCTCGCACCTGCTCTCCATTATATCCCATCTTGTAAAGATTTCGTACCAGTTGCCATTTGGCCCGGTAGCGGCCTTCGGGGTCGCTGGCCGTTCGGAGAGCGTCGATCTGGGCACGAGCAATCTGAACCGGCAGTGAATCATCGTCCTGCCAGTCCGAACGCAGCCGGTCGATCAGCTTGCAAAGCGGGAAGCGCGTCCGACTTTCGAAATCGGCCATCCGAAACACGTCTTCGCTGGGGAGCCAGCCTTCGCGCAGGTCGGCCAGGACGGCCAGCGTCACCACGCGCTGTTTGAAAATCCAAAACAGGCCGCTATTGTAGAGAGCCAGCCGCTCGGCAAAAGTCTTCTTCGTAGAACGTCTGAATCTCCAAATGCAGTAGAATCCATTGCTCGCCTCCGGTTCGCAGCCGCACTTTGACCAGCACGTCCACCGTGCGATTGCGCTGGCCGGTCTGACCAAGAATCTGGCTCAGCTCCTTGTCAGACCACTCTGGCGGGTGTTGCCAGTCGATGGCGGCCGCGGCGGCCGGAAAGTATTTTCCCAGGATCTCCCGGAAGTGGCACCGCAGGGCCTCTTTCCAGGCCCCGTCGTAGTCGCTGTCGTGTGCCGGCGTCTGACGCTGCGATTCTTCGGTCATCGAGGCGGTTCCTCATTGGGCGCCGTCAAGAAACACGCCGCTCGCTTGCGGGGCGGATGCCGATTCCGTCTCAAAACACGGCAAGAAGCGACGGATTTGGAAATCCATCCTACTATAACAGCTCAGCCTGTCTTTTCACACTTTCTTGCTCGCGGCCGCCCCAGCGGACACCAGGCGGTGGCCGCGTAGTGCGAGTCCTCGCTCGCGCAAACGCAGATCGAGTTTGGATCGCCGGTCGATAGCGGCGGGATCGGCAAGTAATCCGCGTTTTTCCTCTTGCCGCGTGAGCTGGGCAAATTTTTCTCGCGATGGATGCTCGGCATGCAAGTACTCTTCCTTACGAAACAACAGCGGGGGATCTTCCCAGTCGGAATAGTCGAAGTAGTCGATTGCTAACGCGGGTAACGTGACCTTGACTCGGAGTCGCAGGGCGGGGTGTGGCTTCTTCTCGAAGTCGGGATAAGCGATATAGCTTACTTTGCCGGAGAAGCGGTGGAGCTTGATCAGATTCGCCTCGTCGATGTCACCAACCAGCGCGCGGGCACAGCCCTCGTAAATCCGCAGCATTGGTGGGAGATAGTCCAGAGCACTGCGATGCACGATCAACGCATTGTCGACCAGCTTCCCAACATCGGCTCGCTGGCATGCCGTGTCGATAGCCGCTGGATCGCCGGCCCGAAACAATAGCACGTCGGCCCGGGCACAAGCCGTCCGGTAGCTGCCCAGGAATGCCTTGATGTCGCGTTGGTTCGAAGGTGGTAGCTGCGACAGCTTCGGCCGACGTCCGAAGCGCGCGAGCGCCAGGTAGACCAGCAAGTCTTCCGCACGCCGCTCGGCGATCTCCTCCCAGGGCTGCTCGTCGGTCACTCGCCGAATCAAAGCAAAGGCTTTCTTGAGCGAGCCAAATCGTTCGATCGTCACGGCCGATTCGGAGAATTCCTCCGGGCCCGGCAATCGCCCCAGTCGGGTAAGCGCCTCCATCATTGGTTCTAACACGTCGCGATTCTCTTCGAACCGAAGTTCGGAGATTCGCTTGCGGGGGACCGCGATCCGGCGGTGATACCGAGTCGCCAGGAACTGTTGCTTCGTCGACTCGTCCTTGAAGACGTAGAACACACCAGGCGCCGCGGGTATGGCATCGGTGCCAAGTTCCGCCTCCAGGTAGCCTCGCAGTTCGTGTTGCGTGTAGTACTTCTGAAATGTGCCCCGCGAAGTCAAGACGCCGTCGGCGTATTCCGAGTGCTCTTCGGATGCCGCAAACTTGACTTGAGCCGATACGACCAGCAGTTTTTCGCACAGCGTCCATGCTGATCGAAGGACACCAGATCGCTCGTCAACGTTCTCAACTACGTTGATCACGTAACCGAGATTCACCACATCGGCCGGCGAAAAAGGGGACAGGTCCACTTTGTGCGCAGCACCCTCCGGGCCGTTCCGGCAAATTGGACCTGTCCCCTTTTTCGCGGACCGAAACACGGGATCCCAGCCATCGCAGTCGATTCCCATGTCGTGGAGCAGTTGGATGTCCTGACCGTGTCCACATCCGTAGTCGAAGACGGTGGTCTCGTCGCGAACCAGGCCGTCGCGCAAGAGGCATTTGATGGGCAACGAAAAACTGGGCCGTCGAATCGCTGTCTTGTGTCGAGCGATGCGTTTTGTTTTCGAAGCCACGGTGCTCCCACTCGCTCGGCCGTGGCAGACACGCCGCCCCCGAGGCCGAATCCTGCTCCATCGCCCAACTGGTGAATCGCCGCATTCGGTGTCATTCAGCCGGGGGACGATGAACTCGTCCCAATAGCTCTTTCTCCCGATTCGGCGACGATCGATCCCTTCAAGCCGCATCCATGCGAGTGACCGCTGCCGGCTCGCCTCGACATCGAAACCTCCATAGTCTTCGGCGACAAACAGCCATTTGTGATGATAGATTTCCGGATCGCGTGGTTGTCGCCGAATTCGAACGTTCCCTCTTGCGTCGACGGTCACGATGTCGCCTACGGTCGGCTCGGGTGCAGTGTCGAAGTCCATGCACTGAACGAACGAGACGGCCTCGGTACGGTAGTTGTACTTGACGATCTGATAGTCAAAGTCGTCCGGGACCTTGACTTTCGCGGCGATAAGCATACGTCCGAGTTTGTCTTCGTAGCTGCGATGCAAATAGACGGCCCCACCGATATGTTTGCCAACACCAAACTTGGAACACCTTTTTGGCAGTCTTTGCGCAGCTTTGGTCATCGCAGGTATCTAATCGTGTTTGACGCGAACGGACCGACCGGTGTGCCACACTCACTATACCACAACGTGACGCTACGGGTACAACGGGACAGTTGTGACTTGCCGTCTCGGAAACAGGGACATGACCGATGACTTGGCGAATTGCGCGCTTGTAGCTGGATTTGCAAGAATTCAGGCCGTGAAGCTAAATCCGCCTGAATTCTTGCGAATCCAGCTACGACTTGTGCCTCGGAGAATCGAGATCCTGCAAACGCGTTCTTGCACCCGAATCGGAGGCATCCGACGTTGAGTCCCGCGAGACCGTGGGATAGAATGATAACCAGTGGTGAACGCCGGGAAGAACCGCCTGAAGGCGGCATTACGAACGGTCAACTACCCGATCGATGCGTAGGCTCCTCTGGCCGCCGTCGCCTCCCGTTACGAGGGCAACCATGACAGCCGTGACTTCTCTACCGGCACAAGAGGTCGGCACGTTGGCAGATCTCCTGGAGCAGCTTGGGAACGTTCCTCTGAACCGCATCCGCGTCGATCCGCCTCCCGGCACGGCGACCGAGGAGCACGTGATCCGAGCGGAAGGGCATACCGGGCGTTGTTGCGAATTGATTGACGGTGTTCTAGTGGAGAAGACCATGGGCTATCTGGAATCCCTTTTGGCCGGCGCGATCCTTGAAGCCTTGCGGCAGTTCGCACGAACTCGGAATCTGGGGATCGTCTTGGGAGCGGATGGCACACTGAGGATCCTACCCCGACAAGTTCGCATCCCCGACGTCTGTTTCATTCGCTGGGACCGGTTCCCAGGCGGCAAATTGCCTCAGGTTCCGATCCCGTCCATCGCGCCGGACTTGGCCGTCGAAGTACTCTCGTCGGGCAACACGGAAGCGGAGATGGAGCGGAAGTTGCGCGAATATTTTGAAGCCGGCACCGAATTGGTTTGGTACGTGGATCCTGCTTCCCGGTCGGTGACCGTGTACACTGCGCCCAACCAAAGCACGGTCCTCGATGCTGATGCAACACTTACCGGCGGCGACGTGCTGCCGGGTTTTACGTTGTCACTTCGTGACCTGTTCGCCGAAACTGGCGAGGCCACTTGAGTCGCGATGTAGTGCCGCAGTTGCATTTTGTTCATAGACCCACGAACGTACACATAATACGAGGAGGATCATCACAATGGCAGGCCGAGCATCGAACGCAGAAAGCAGTTCCGCGTCAACACGACGGCGTTTCTTGAAACGAGTCGGACAAGGCGCCGTCACCGGCGGTGTGGCGTCGTCGCTGCTGGGACAAGGGGGTCTGACGGCGAAGGAACCAAGCCAAGGGAAGGTTGCCCACCGGACGCTCGGCAAGACCGGCCTGGACGTTTCCGAGATCGGTTTCGGAGGTCATAGCTGGGCTTACAAGAAGGTTCCGACCCGCGAAGGCGGCTACCGCAAAGTGAACATCGACGAGGCGGTGGAGATGATCAGCGCCGGGATGGACATGGGCGTCAATTTCTTCGATTCCTGCACACCGTTGGACGAGTCTTCGACGCCCGGCGAGGCGCTCAAGCGGCTGAAAGCGCGGGACCGGGCGATTGTCAGCATCCGCGTTTCGCACAAGTGTAAAGGCGTGGAGAACGACAAACAGGAAATCTACAAGTGGACCGAAGAGCGGTTGAAGCTGTGGCAGACCGACTACGTCGACTTGTGCTTGCTGTGCAATACCGAGAACGACACGCCGCAATCCGGTTACTGGGACATGTCCTATTCCATGGAGGCATTGGACAAGCTGAAGCAGCAGGGCAAGATCCGTTTCACGGGTTTCGGCTGTCACTTCACCCCCGAACTGTTCCTGCAGGCCATCGACAAATACGGCGATTACTTCGATATCGTCTCGATACCGTACAACGTCCGTCACCGCGCCGCCGAGACGGTTTTGCCGGCAGCCAAGAAGAAACAGATGGGGGTGATTACCATCAAGCCCTTTGCCCGCGGTTCGCTCTTGAAGAAGAAGGATCTGGAAGGTGACGACGCCGGTCTGCCGCGGGACATGGTCTCATTCGTCCTGGAAAACAAACAGGTCGACATTTGCACCTGTGGCGTACACACCATTGATCAGGTCAAGGAGAACTTCAGCGCATCCTGGACAAAGCTGACACCCGCAGCCCGCGACCGCCTGCAGATCGCTGCCGCGACTTCGTGTGGAGGCCACAGGTGGCTTGAGGAGGGCTGGCTGTATGCCTAGGCGGACGATGTGGCATGTGACGCTGGTTAGCGCGGTTGCACTCACGTTCTGCTCGTGCCAGCCAAATCAGGTCATGACCGGCGGCGAGATGTTGCAGTTTATGGCATCGACGTCGACTGCCTCGCAGGACGCCAAATCGGGCGAGTCCAAGAAAGAAGCTGCGACGGGTAAGCCGAAGGAAGGCACGACGAGCAAGAAGGCCAAGCCCCGTTTACCAGGGAAATACCCACTTCAGCCGAACCCGCTTGCCGGCTGCTCGCTGTGCCACGTCGACGTGGAAGACGAATACGTCGGCACTGCGCACTTCAAGGAAAGCGTTGGATGCAAGACGTGCCACGGTCCCAGCAAAGGCCACTTGGCGGACGAGAACAATGAAGTGAAGCCCGACGAGATGTTCGCTCGCAAGAATGTCGACAGACTGTGCGCCGAATGCCACGATTGCGATCGCCCTGAACCGACCAAGACGCTGAAGGGGAAAGACAAGAATGCCCCGGTATGCATCGACTGCCACGGCCACCACGATCAGAAGCTCGCCGGAAAGACCAAAACGCCGAAGAAGAAGACCCCAACAAAGTCTTTGTAGGGTGGGCCAAGTCTTCGCGGGCCCACCGAAACGGGCTCTCGATACTCGTAGGCTGTGTCATTCGAACGATGCTTGCGTGATTGCCTGGCAAGTGGATTCCGGTGGGCCCGCGAAGACTTG
>JADHUC010000147.1 GCA_016784735.1 Pirellulaceae bacterium
CTTGATCGTCATGCCGTCGGGGCCAGGGGCGCCCCGATTGCGTTTTACTTGACGCCAAGCCCGGTCCAAGTTGGCCGGATCGACAACCTGCTCCATCAAAGCATCGGTTGAGATAACACTCAAGGCTGGCTGATCGACGCTCGCCGAATCGGTCAACTCCGAGCGGAGTAATTCTTCAGGCAGCAACTGGTCATCTTCGCGGACGAAGTCGAGCGTTCGCTGCTCTGCCCCTCGATTCGAATTCATCGGTAGCTCCTCCTTGTTCTGCATGGTTTGGGCCTTTCGACCGCCAGTGGCGTATGGCGGATTCGTACTATGCCCTCGGCTGACTTCTGCCGAACACGACCGCAGTCCCCTACGATCGCCCCGCCTTTCGGGCAAGCCCTACTCACGGGTACGTTCGACAGATCTCCCCGGATAAGACACACAACCTTCGCTGCGCAAGCTCTCGATTTACCAAGGGGGACGAACGACAACGGTTTCGTGATGCTGGGCCCACTCACCGATCCCCACCGGCCTTGTATCGAGTTTCTGTCCGTAACCTCGCAGCATTGGTGAGAATGCGGCCGACGACGAACCGAATGTCGGCTTAACGAACGCATTCGCAGGCTTCCTCCCCACGCCCGGTCACCCGGGCCGCAGTTGCCCTCACCTAGTACTTGGCTTCTCCAAATCACAGTTGGTATACTGCCTTTCTGAAAGAAGTTCGTTCTCGTACAGGGGACTTGCACCCCACAAGTTGTGCGCCGTGCCAGGCGTACCAACCGGTTGAACGTGAGCGGCGGTCGACGTCCGACTTGAAGCAACGGTTTTTGGCCGCCGCCACGTTAACCGAAACGTTCGTCGACTAGACCTCAGAACCCGGAGGCCCAAATCATGGCCAGAGGATTCATCTACGTTGTGACGACGCTCACGCGGGGCTATGTACAGAAAGCGTTCCGGAATGTGCCGACGCAGTGGGGAGATCGGTTGTACTTCGGACCCTGCAAGAAACCGATGCGCCCCAGAATGCGGCCCGGCGACTACGTCTTTGGGATTTCTCCCAGCAGCACCCCGACGCGGCGAATTGTCTTCGTGGCACAGATTGAGGAACGCATGCGGTTCGCCGAGGCGTACGAGCGTTTCCCAGAACTCCGCGGCCCTGAAGGGCCGATACACGTGCGGCCTGTCCACGGAACAGGGCCTTTCCCTACATCAGAATACCAGCACATTCCCGACGCAATGCACGGGACGAAATGGAAGGCTGACCTGAGAACCCGCGAGCTAGATGTCTTTTTCATGTGTGCTCAAGTGAATGGCTGGATAGGCCGCTGGCTGGGTCCGTGTGGCCCGCAAATCGACGCGGAGATACTGGCGTTCCTGCGGACTTGCAGCGTTCACGGATCTTCGGGCTGCCTGAGCCCGCGGAACGCCGATGCCACCATCGACAATCCAGTCGCACATGGCCGTCTTTACACGGGCCTGCACCTGGAGACAGATCAAGCGGAACGACTGTTGGAACTTTGCGCCGCCCGCATGACGGATAATGGCGACGATTTTGACCGCGTTGTCACACCGCAACGCTCACGCAGAACAGGCCGTGGCGGTACCGTGGTCAGAATGCCTCCTGAATGCCGCTAAAGGCTTCCTTGATGGGTACGCTCATGGCAGATCGGATACTCTTCCTTCGCATCGGAATGGACCTTGGGTTCGGTGGATTGGGGCCACTGTTTCCAGACGGAACCTTTGAGTATGTACCTATCCCGGACAACCCAACGAAAACGTCCTCTCGGACGCTAGTGTTTTCGCAAGTCCCATGCAGATCGGCGGTGGACATTGAGCAGTTCGTTCCGGCCAAGTATCGCAATGGGCCTGCTCACCTTGATCCCGAATTCGAAACCTTCACGTATGGCGACCCAACGCCAAACAAACGCGGACAACTCCTGCGTTTGAGTTGTGGCGACATCCTTGTCTTCTATGCTGGACTTCGGCCACAGGAACAACGGCAGGGCTCTCGACTCTTCCTAATCGGGTACTTCACCATCGCAAACGCTTACGCCGTGACGGCTACGGATGGTTGGCCTCCGACCTCCTTGAGACACCTTTGGAACAACGCGCACTTGCGTCGCAATGCCTGCGACCCTGGTCTCGTCGTCGTGCAAGGTTCACCGGACGGTAGTCGGCTACTACGAATTGCGGTACCATTGTCTGATGATCGACAGGCCGTCCTTCCGGAAATGGAACGTAGACTTGGCATCACCGGTTCCGTCAAACGAGCAGGTGCCGGAAGGTGGATTCCCGGCACACATGTGACCAGCGTCGCCCGATGGCTCTACTCGTTGGAAGCATCCAATGGAGATCAACGCGAATCGTCGAACTAGGCGATGCAACGGAGCGGCTTACGTGTAACCGCTCCGACGTGATAGACTGATGGAGAACTGTGAACTGCTGCGGGCGACTTGCCCATGGTCCGCCGCCCGCTGATCGTGGTCGTTCTGTTCCTGAAGGTGATTGCGTCTCTCGATGGTACGGAATGCAAAACACACGTTCAGCCGTCGATTCTACTTTGCCTTCTGCATCGTAATCGGTCTGCTGTGCGCTTTCGAGTTCTATAGCCTAGCCATCGCCTTATTCGCAACTACCCTACTCCATTTTGCCCTGCTACTGATCGGCCGGGGAAAAAGGACAGGCATCTTCTTTTGGCTGACTCGGGATTGGAGCGGAAAGAAGAAGAACCTGGAGGAAGAGACAGTCGCACGCGCTGGGGCGCGTCATCGAAAAGCGATGGAAAGGACGCAGACGAGGTGGGGGCACACCTGCACCAATGACGGCTTCGCAATTGCGTATTGTGCCTTAGATCATCCCTGTTCCATCGTGATGTGTCCGCCCAATGTGTAGGCCGCCGGATATCCGATGCGCAGTCCATAGAGAACGGCATCTGATCGTTTCGCCAATGCCCGTTTGGGCGCCTGCAAATCATCGTCGTCCACTTCATATTCACCGGTTTCGATGTCGATCACGACGAACTTGCCTTTGTTCCCGACCTCAACGTCTTGGCGAATCTGCTGCTCGCAAACCTCTTCGCCGCGCGATTCGACTTCTTCCAGCGAATAGTTCGCATATGGCATGGCTTCAACTTCTCAGTTACAATCACCTTTCATCCGACTGCTTGTATTCTACCAGGTGCCAACTGTCGCGGAGATGCTGTGCAGCGGGTTCTGGGAATGGACTAACCCGGATTATTCATAACCCGAAGCGTGAGCGAGGAATTCCGGGCCCTTTCCTCGCTTACGCTTCGGGTTACAATGCGCCGCGCTTTAGGCAAGATAGCCGTAACGCCCTGTCATCATACGCCTTACAAGAATAGACACCAACCTCGTGAATAATCCGGGCTAAATGAGGCGGCTAACACGATGTGGCACACTGCGAACGGAACACGCACGCTGACGGGCGCCGAATCTCGGCTGATCTGTGAAACGGCGGGGGAACTCGTCGATGCGATCCGCGCGGAGAAGAGCGAGGCGTCCAGCGTCCAATTCGGCATTCCACTATTCGATCAACTGACCTGGCAGCAGCAACTCGTGATGCTCTTCAAGGTGCTCAGGCCGCTGCTCACCGCGTCGGTCGGACCTCCCAAGGCAACGGCATTGCTCGATGCCACTGTCGGTGCGATCTACGCGCAAATGCATGTGGGCGTTGAGTGCGAAATCGACATGGAACAAACGTCGCCCGAGAGCGAAGAAGGCGACACCGAGCGCCGCCAAGAAATCATCGAAGCAATTCGAGAACACGGCGCGGAAGGCAATTGGCCGTATCCGGAATGCGTCGTCATGGAGACATGGGAACTTGCCATCCTGGAAGTCCAAGGCTGGGTGCTGGCCGACGAAGACTGGCAGATGGACGGCCTGACACTTGATCTGCCACCGGACAAGAGCCGCGAAATCAAACAGTTCATGGGAATCCGGGACGATTACTTCACCGACGTACCGCCTGACGCGAGCGACCAACAAGCCCGCGTCGCATGGGCCGACATTCTGGAGTTAATCAACGGCCAACGCCCAGACGAAGCCGTGTTCGATTAGTTGGGGCGAGCACAAGAGCGGGTGTCGCCGGCAAAGGCTGGCGGCGATGCTCGGGTAGCTTGACTTAGCGCCGACGCCGATTGACAATCACGGCGGTTCCGTTGGGGGGCGGGCCGGCGCGGCTCTTGGTAGATTCCTTGCGTAGGAGATGTCTCATGAACCGGCGAGATTTCTTGGCAACTGGGTTGGGAACGGTCGTTGCAGGCGCTGCGGCCGAGGGAGTGCTGATTGCGGCGGACTCGCCGGGGGAGACCGCGCCAGCAGGTGCGGCAGACCGTATGCCGCTGCATCCGCGCGACGTCAAGCTTTGCGTGAAACCCGTGATGACCAACGTCATCCATTCCGCTGTCTGGCAGGGGCCGTGCCGGTGGAATTCCGTAACTCCTCAAGTCGAGAGGGAGAGAGCCGAGCAACGGTTCGCCGAGTGGTCGAAACAGCTCAAGACCAAAGGCATTGGCGGAACGGAGGACGTACGTCTGCTGGAACCGGCCCACGTGACATTTTCCGAAGACTGGGTGCTTAAGCCCGATCAGATCGCCAAACTCACCCCCGACAGCCGCCAGACGGACGCTTATTTCATTTATCCGTCCGGCAACTCGCGCGCGTCGTACGAAATCGGCGACATGTTCGGCAGGCCGATCGTATTGAACGGTCTCAGTTGCCGGAACATCGACATTGCCGCCTTTACGCTCGCCAAGGGAAACGAGGTCTTTCTGGCCGGTGAAGACCTGGACCTGCCCAAGCTGCTATCACTGTTGCGGGCGAGGAAGGTCTTTCGCCAGACAAGCGTCCTCTATCCCACCAACGGCGTCGCGCCTTTCTCGGTCGGCAATCCTTGGGACTTCGAAGACCTCCAGAAGCGGCTCGGCGTAGTCGTCAAGAAAATGCCGTACCGCGAAATGGCCGACGAGATGAAACGACTGCTGGGCGATCGCGACGAAGCCGATCGAGCGGAGCAAGCCGCGGGGGAATTGATCCGCAAGGCAGACAAGCTGTTTATCGACGAGCCTTTCGTGCTCCGCAGCATGGTCTTCGATCGCTGTATCAGAAACCTCATGGCCCGACACGGCTGCAATGCCTTTACCATCGACTGCTTCGAGTTCTGCCCCAGCTTGCTGCCGCAGAAGTGGCTGGTGGTACCTTGCCTGCAACTCGCCATGTTCGGGAACGAAGGGATTGCCGCGTCGTGCGAGGCGGATTTCGGAATCCTGCTGGCACTGCGGTTGCTGATGAGCGTGTCGAACAAATCGTGTCACCAGGGCAACTCGGACCCCAGACCCGGCGGCACATTTCGGATCAATCATAGCGCCCCGAGCATGAAAATGAACGGGCTGGACCAGCCTGATTTACCGTTTCAGTTGGGCCGGTTCGTCGAACAGGGCTGGGGGACCAAGGCCGTCATCGACTTTCTAGACAACGAGGAGAAGACCGTCACTGTGGCCCGAGTCGATCCGACCGCCACGAAGCTGCTGGTGCTCAAAGGCACGTTGGTCGGCTCCAGCGGCTGGGGCAAGGACCTGATCGGCTGCTCGGTCGAGGCCGTCATCCGACCTCCAGAGGGCCAGTCCGCCGAGTTCATGAGGCGACGGATGACCTACGGCAATCACCTCCAATGGGTCTACGGCGACTACACCCAAGAACTCAAGACCCTCGGCGAAATGCTCGGCCTGACCGTGGAAGTGTTTTCCTGATTCTGGCTGTCGTGAACCGACCGGAAGGCATGAAACCGGCATTCAACAAGGTGATCGACGATATTGAAGCGCATTTGGGCAAACTGCTATCGAGAGGGAAGGCAAATGGCAAAAGCAAATGAGAATCGCAATACGACCGTTGCCGAAGAAATGCTCGAAGGATTCAAGACACTGGCCCACGACCTCAAGGAACTGCCTGCCGAGGAAGTCAGAGCAAAGTACCGCCATCGGACGGTGACGGTGGACTTTCGGTCTCGCGTCTACGAAGCCAAGGACGTGAAGCAGTTGCGAATCTCGATGGATTGCAGCCAGAAGATCTTTGCGGACTTCATTGGCGTTTCACTCGGCACGCTGCGGAATTGGGAGCAAGGCATCAGACCGGTAAGTGGGGTCGCGGCCCGCATGTTCGACGAAATGCGAATCAATCCGGGATATTGGAAGATTCGCCTCCGCCAATCGCTGAAGGAACGAAAGGCTGGCTGAAAGAAGGGGATTGGGTCACACGTACGCTATTGATTCCGGATTCCAGGATTCAGCGGACGCCACATTTGATTTCGCCGACGTTTGGACCTTTGGGGAAAGAGGGGGCCGGCGGTTGATTCTGGATGAAACTGGTTTCCTAGACGGTTGCTTCTCGTGAGGAAGTAGCGACGATTGTCCCGCGAAGATGCGCGCGATTCGCATTTTTTGCACATGGACGGCGCCCGTCCTTTTCGCCAAATCGAGTATGCCAGATCTGGCCCCATTCTTGTCCTCTGGCTGCGATACAAACCCACCCTATGCTTGCCCCATGGCCTTCCCTAGACTGTGAGCAGGTTTGTGTATCCTGGCACGACTACAGATGACGAATTGCCTCGTTGACAGCCATGAGATTTCGACTGCTGACGTACAACATCCACAAGGGCATCGGGGGCGTCGATCGCCGGTACCGCCTTGGAAGGATCGTAGAAGCCATCACGCACTGTGATCCGGACATCGTCTTCCTTCAAGAGGTGGACGACGGCGCGCCACGTTCGCGTCATCATTGCCAGGTGGATCTGCTGAGCGACGCATTGGGACTTCCACACCGGGAATACCAGCGCAACGTGGCGCTGCGCGAAGGTCATTACGGGAACGCGATCCTCAGCCGTTTTCCTTTGTACGACGTCCGTCACTTGAATCTGACCGTCCCGCTAAAGAAACGCCGTCGGGCCCTGGCGGCCCACTGCCGGCTGCGAGTCCGTGGGCATTCCCACACGCTGCTGCTATTCAACTTTCATCTTGGGCTGGCCGGCTTCGAAAGAATGATTCAGGTTCGTCGGTTTCTGAACAGCGAAGTCCTGACGCACGCCCACAAGAACACTCCGGCCATCGCGGCGGGAGACTTCAACGACATCAGGGGGAAGCTGGGGAAACGGCTACTGGAACCGGTGGGCTTCAAGCCGGTGGCCAAGCGCATTCGAACGTTTCCAGCCATCATGCCCATGCGAACGCTGGACTGGATCTACTACCGAGGCGACGTCAAACTGCACCACTCGTTCGCCTCACGCACGGAAACCGCCAAGAGAGCATCTGACCACTTGCCCATGGTGGCCGATTTTCTGATCTGAGTATGGCTGCGTGCAAATCCACGAGGCGTGCCGGATTCACTTCAGAGCTTCGATCCAATCACGAATGCCTTTCTCGTACACGCGGTCAAGATCGCCTCTGACAAGTTCCTGCAGAAACGCGTAAGCCCCGCATTGCGGATCCAGATCGGCGCCTTCGGCGTTGGGAAAGCGTTTCCGGGGGTCTGGGTCGACAAGTCCGCGGCAGAGTCCCATTAGTCGTTTGCTCTCCCGCACGTCGATGGGTACAAGGTCGGGGAAGTACTCGGGCAGCTCTACCTTTCTCCGCAGCAACTCGGCTTTGTCCAACGGCTCCCGCTGCTGCGAAGGCGTATTCGCCTTGACGTCGGTGAACAGCCGCTCTCCTGAAAGCAACTCGATTAGCACGTAACCCAGGCTGGCCAAATCGCTTTGCGGCGTCCACTGCCGTCGTTCGAGCACCTCTGGCGCTGCATAGGCTAGAGTAAAAAACCGTTGCCGCAAGGTGTCGTCCAGATCGAAGGCGGACCCGAGATCGACCAGCTTGGCGTGACCGCTTATCCTGTCCAGCATGATGTTCGAAGGCTTGATGTCACCGTGGACGACGCGACGGCGATGCAACAGGGCCAAACCGGCCAGGCAGTCGCGCACAATCGCCACGGCAAAACCAGGTCGCATGCGCACTTGCCGGCGGCCGTAGGTGACCAGATCCTTGTTGATCTCATCCCAAAGATAGTCCGGCGCCGTTGCCCGCAATTTGTCGTGCATCTCGGTTTTCAACAAATGCAGCAAATCGAAGCCGTCCACTAGTTCCATGAGCATCATGCGGATTCCGTACCGCCGGTCGAAGAACAGTACGTCCACCAAATTCGGATGATGGGCTTGCGCCACGAGCGACGCGACGCGGGCGATTCGCCGCATGGCCGCTTCATACCTGGCGACGGTAGGGTAAGGCTCCGGTGAAAACAGTTTGATCGCAGCTACGAAACCAAACTCGTCGGCGCCGCGGCGTTTGGTCAGAAACACCTTGCCCTGGCCGCCTCGGCCCAGCAGCTTTCGCAACGCATAGCCCTGCGCTCGCCCAATCCGCCGTTTGGCGAGAATCTTTCGATACCTGGCGCTCAGCCGCCCGACGGTCTGTTCTTCCGATGGATCTTCTTTCAGTGTGTCCCCCTCGTCGGTTTTCTCACTCAGGGTCTGAAACTCTTCACGGATCGTCGAAAACGTGCTTTCGCCGCGTTCTGATTCGCGAGCGTCCCATTCGAAATCCGTCAAAGACGACGTTTCATCCGGGGCCACAAGGGCGTGACCGCCACCTTCTTGCGAGTTGGTGCGTTCAGACAAAAGCTCTGTTGCGCGAGCTTTGGCCAACACGCGTTTTCCCAGGTTGGAACGCAGAGCACCAAACGCCGCTTGAAAGGGGCCGGCAAGCTGCTGTCCACCGGATTTCGAGTCGGGCAGTTCGGCGTTCAACGCGTCGGGGCCGTCGCGCAGTATCTCGGTGACGAGCGGATCCAGCGATTCACCTGTATCCTCGCTGTCCGGTTTCGCCCTCGTCTTCTCATATGCATTCACGGTTCGTAATCCTTCCGTCTAAGATGCTCGCGAATCTTGTCCCGCCCTTCTTGCCGGGCACGCCGCACCGAGTCTTCACTCGGTCTGACGCCTGTGGCCTCCTCCACGGCATCGACCAACTCCGCCAGGTTTCGCACGGCGACGCCGCAATTCCGGTAGGCATCCCACACGGTCTTCTGTTTGGGCGGCAACGTCTCGATCGCCTCGCAGATCAGGTGAAACACCTCGTCGCGGAACAACGGGTCGACATTCGCCACTTCGTCGGAGCGCTCGACACAGTGTCTGTAGCGCTCCAGCGCATTCTGGTATCTCTTGTTGGCGTTCAGCACATCTATGCTGCGCCTTCTCATGATGCTACAAAGCAAGGCGAAGATCGAACCGTTCTCCTGGAATTGCCTGTCGACGACCATTCGGGCGATACACAGCAGTGTTTCCTGCCACGCATCGGCAACGTCTTCAGCCGAAAGGCTACCGAAGCCCCGTTGGATCCAGCAGCCAATCGAGTCGCTGTAACTGTCGTGTATCAGCTCAATCCCATTTTCGACGTCTCCATCATCCCCCAGCAACAAGCCTATAATCCGGTCTTCGAGATCTGATTTCGGACCCATAAACGCTCCCACCCAGCGCAGTTTTCGAAGATCCCCATAAATACTCAGCGAATCATGGATTCCCGCCCATTCTTTCTATACGTTTTTCCGATTTCTTCGTTTCAAGCGACGTTTTATGTGGGCGGTTTCCACCACTCCCGCGGAGGACATCGGTAAGCGGTACGTAGAATAACGCCGTTTCCGCTCTCAGATGACCTACCACTTCGAACAAGGCACACACAGAATGACGACAACCCGAATAGCTCACAACCCAATCGAGGCACATCCTCCATGGTCCGACGGAGGCAATGGCCAGCGCCCCTCCGCTGAAGGGTCGTTGCCTTTCGGCGACCGTTTCGACACGGGATTCGACTTGACACATCTAGCGGACGAGTTTCGGTTTGTAGTTCCTGAATCGATCCTACCCGACTTGAACGTTCCCAGCAAAGATCTGGCCATCCGCACCATGGTCGGAAGTCTGGCCGAGACCGGGGTCATTCCCGAGGCCGAGCAGGAACTTGTGGCCGACGCAATTATCCGACGCGAACAACTCGGTTCCACTGGTATTGGTCGGGGCATTGCGATCCCGCACACAAAACATGGGGCAGTTGATCGCGTCGTCGCCACGATGGCCTACTCCCGCGAAGGAATCGACTTTGACAGCCTGGATGGCCAACCCGTCCATCTTCTCCTCCTGCTAGTGTCCCCTCCGGACAACCCCAACGAGCACCTGCGCGCACTCGAAGCCGTCTCGCGATGTTTGGCGAACCGGCGGTACCGAGTCTGGCGAACAGACGACCGCCACACGGACGACGAGTGCAGATAGATGGCTGTTGATCCTGGAAGGAGTATAGACGCAGGCCGAACGATTTCTCGCACGACGTCCGCAGGCCGTTCGAAAGACACGAAGAGTTTCTCTGCGTCAGCCAGACGCGCAACCCGGTGTATTCGCCGGCTTTGTACACCTGGGATTTAGGATCCGTCAACCTCAGCGATCTTCCACAAGTACTTGTCGCAGCGCACGTACATGGCATTGTCGACGATGGCCGGTGATGCGTGTATCTGTTGGCCAAAAGCGTGTTCGCCAACGATCTCACCCTTCGCGCCGCCCAGCTTGACCACGCGGGCTTCACCGTCGAAGTTGATGCAGTACATGTGCCCGCCCGCCACCACGGGCGTGGCCCAGTGGTTGCCCTTCAATCGCAGTTGCCACTGGAGTTCGCCCGTCTGGGCATCGGCGCACTTCAGAATGGCTCCGCTCAGTGCATACACGCGGCCATCGTAGACAATCGGGCTTGGCGCCCCCGGCCGCATACGAAAGGCATCCCAGAGAACCTCCGGCGAACTGGATTCGTCCGAGAACTTCAGAGCGGTCAGGCCGCCCATCGGTGTGAACAACACGTCGCCGCTGACAAGCGAAGACGGAGTGGCTGCACATTCCGCCTCCCACCGCCATAGCTCCTCGCCACTGCGCGGCTCGTGAGCCGTCAGGCGGTCGCGCGATTGCAGCAACACCGACGTCTTCCTGCCGCCTTTGCCTGGAATCGCGATCGGCGAAGACCAGCCTGCCACCTTGGACCGCTCGACGCGCCAGCGGTTTTCGCCCGTGGACGCATCTACGCCTACGGCAAAAGCCTCGCTTTGGCTCTCGACCTGGACCACGACAACGCCGTCGACAACCAGCGGCGAGCAGGCCATACCGACGTCGTTGCCCGATTTTGGATAGTCGTGTGCCAGCCCTCGATACCAAAGCAGATTGCCGTCGAAATCCAGGCAGACCAGGTCGTTCGACGAAAAGAACGCATACACGTACTTTCCGTCGCTGGCCGGCGTGGGTGCGGCGCCGGAAATGCTGTTATGCGTCGAGGTGCGTCCCGTCGCCCAGAACTGGCGTTCCCACAGTCGGTCGCCCGTCGTCGCGTTAAAGCACAGCACGTGCAAGCGGGTGTGACGAAAACCACTGGTCGCCGTGATAAACACACGGTCGCGCACAATGATCGGACCGGACACACCTCGCCCCGGCAGATCAATTCGCCAGACGATGTTCTGCCCCTCGCCCCAGGTAACGGGTAACTTTGCGTCGGCCGCAACACTACTGGCATCCGGTCCCCGGAACTTCGGCCAATCAGCGCCGCCCATCAAGAAAACCGAGCCGATAAGAGCAACTCGAAACGAAGCTAGATTCGTCATTATGTCTTTCCACTCGCTGTAGGATGCACAGTTTTGTTCGTCGTTTAACCGCAGGCCCAACGGGCCGCGCGAAGCCAACGTCGAACCCCGCGCGCGGCCCGTTGCAGCCTGCTGAATTAGTCGTGGGGTAAGCTTCCAGCTTGCCAAATACGTAGTTCAGGAAAACGTGGAAATTAATAATGCACAAGGTTGGCAAGCTGGAAGCTTACCCCACGTTGGTTTCCGCTAGCATTTCAGCAGTCTCCGTTGGGCCTGCGGTTAAACGAGTTGGCCAACCTCTCTCAGCGATCCTTCGACAAGATCGCCGTACCGTACTGATCGCATACGCGAAACTGAAGCTGCCAATTCTGGGCCCACTTGTCCTCTTGTTCGTTTTGAGAGATCTTCAACAGGATGATGTTCTTGCCCTTCTTCAAACGGCCTTTGCCGACGTATTGATCGATGAAGAAGCCGGTGTGATACACTTCATTGGCGAACAGCAGTTGGCCGTTCAACCAGAGTTTGTTGGCGTTGGTGCATCCAAGCCGGAATTCCGCATCGCGTTCTTCATCGACGAAGAACTCAGCGTACGCATACACGATGGCGCCTTTCAGCTTCCCCACAACTTTGTTCAAGTCGACGTTGCCGTATTCGTCATCCGTTGCGCCATCGAACCAACGAACGACGCCCTCTTTGCCTTTGTACTCGGCCGAAGGATCGGGCGACGACTCCGGAGCGTAGGCAACGTCGTGACCGCCCATGTCGGTATTGTCGAACGGCCCCACAAGCTTCCACTGCCGGATGAAACCGAAATGCGTTGGCAAGTCGACTGTCTCGCCCAAATCGCGCAACTGTTTCGCCGCCTCGTCGATCTGGTCCATGTCGCGAGCCGCCGTCAAGGCCTTGCGATAGGCGGCGATCGCGTCTTGCTTGTTGCCCGCATCCATTACGGCCTTCGCTTCGGTCAACGCGAGCGCCACAGCGTCCCGACGCAATTCCAGACTTGGATCATTCAAAAGCGCCGGGATCAAACGGCGCTCGGCAGACGGATCGACTCGCCGTATCAACTCGTAAGCCAGTCGGCGCGCACTGGGCGCGTGTGTAGCGTCCGCCAGGAAACCCTCTAACTCCGCCTGAGGCAGCTTGCCTCCGTTCGCCAACTGACGCTGCGCGATTGCTTCCACCACGCTGCGGAGCCAATTCGCGGACAGTTTTCCCGATCCATCCATGCCAGCGAGGATCTCGGGGATTTGCGCTGCATCGGCTCGTGCGAGTTGCTGCCAAGCGGAAATGGCTTCGCGATGGCCGGCCCCTTCCGGACCGACCGCGTTGACCACGCGGGTCAGAGCCGGCACGTCAGGCGTCTCGGCCAAGCAAGGACAGTGTAGGACCACAATCACGACGAATGCGATTGACAGTTTCATTGCTCTCTCATCGCTTTCTGGACAAGTTGCTTATCGAAGTAGTTAATCGACATCCCGGCGTCGATCACGATCGATTGGGCGTTGATACCCGACGAGCAGGGGCTGAGCAGAAAAGCGGCCACGTTGGCCACCTCCTGTGTCTGCACGGCTTGCTTGCGAGGGATCACTTGTTCGGCATATAGGTACGAGTCGACGTAGCCGGGTATACCAGCCGATGCCGATGTTTTCAACAGCGCCGGCGCCACCGCGTTGAACCGCACGCGCGAAAAGTTGCTGAATGATTTCGCCAGGAACGCCAACGACGAATCCAAAGCCGCCTTGATCGGCGCCATGTAACCGTAGTTTTCGCTGGCCATGCGCGTGGTCGAGATGGAAATCGTAACCACCGAGGCGTCGGGATCCAGCAGATTCTTCAACGCGTTGGACAAAGCGATCAATGAATAGCACGAAATGTCGACCGCTTGCAGGAATTGGCGCTTGCCGGTCTCGTGGAAAGGCTTCATGCCATCCGAGAAGTCGGCAAAGGCGATGGAATGTACCAGCCCGTGAAAACTGTGGCCGCCTGCGGTTAGCTCGTTGCGCAGTCGCTCGATCTGATCTTCGTTTTCGACATCGCAAACATGGACATCCGCTTCGCCCAGCAACTTCGCAACGCCAGCCCGTCGTTCTTCGTTTTGAACGACATGAACGACACGGGCACCGGCTTCCGCTAGCGTACGGCCGATGTGGTAAGCCACACTCTTGCGATTGGCCACGCCGAAAACGAGGACCGATTTACCGGAAAGCTGCAGGAAATCCATGATCTACGTGGGAACGGCAACTTCGTCGACCAGCCGTTCGAGAATCGATTCGGCGGCTTGGCGATTGTCGCCTTGGATGAAGCCTTTCGTGACTACGCGGTGGGAGAGTACGGAGATGGCTAGTTGCTTGATGTCATCCGGCACGACAAACTTGCGATCGTCGATCAGAGCCGAGGCCTGCGCGGCCCGGTACAAGCTGATCGCGCCGCGCGTGCTGACGCCAACGTGAAGGTCTTCGCAGTGCCTTGTGGCTTCCACGATGTCCAGCAAGTAGTCGTAGATCGACTCCTCGACCGTGACGCGGCGTACTTCTTGCTGCAGGGCGATAATCTGTTCGCAGTCCAACACGGGTTCCAGCCGATCCACTGGTTCGCCCTCGCGGTGCGACGACAGGATCTGACGCTCCGCCTCGCGATCCGGATAGCCCATCGAAATCCTCAACAGAAATCGATCCAGTTGGTTCTCCGGCAAGGCATACGTGCCTTCGAACTCGAACGGGTTCTGCGTCGCGATGACGATGAACGGCTGCGGCAGGTTGTAGGTCACGCCGTCAACCGAGACTTGCCGGTCGCTCATGGCTTCCAGCAGGGCGCTTTGCGTCCTGGGCGGTGCCCGGTTGATTTCGTCGGCCAGCACCACGTTGGCAAAGATCGGCCCGCGTTTGTATTCAAAATCGGACGTCTTCGAGTTGAACAGACTGCTGCCCACGATATCGCTCGGCAACAGATCCGGCGTGAACTGCAGCCGGCAGAAATCGCCGGCCAAGCTCTTGGCAAGCGCTTTGCCGACCAGTGTCTTTCCCACACCCGGCACATCTTCCAGCAGGACGTGTTCGCCTGATAGCACCGCCACCAAGCACATGCGTATCGCGCCCGGGTTGCCCAGCACCACGCTGCGCATGTTCGTATCCAATTGTGTGATGGCGTCCTGGAACTCGACGGGCATCGGTTTCTCCGCAATCGTTACTGCAATGGAACTGGCACTGACCGCGAACGCTCGGTACGCGGCAAATGACGTCTTTCGTAGGCAGCCAGCCCCCCTATTGGCGAGTGCATTTCAGCGGGACTTGGCCCGAATCTATGCCGAATACATAGTATAACCTGCGCGGACAACGTTGTCCGCTCCCAGTAGGTCCCGGCTGCCGGACGGGACCTCGAAGCGGCGAAGAGCATTGCCACGCGGTTCGATGTACCGCTCCGCAGCCAAGACCAACCCAGCCGCGTGAGGGAATCGACCCGCAGAGGCGCCGTTCGCTTGAGGATATGCGCCGGAAATTGTTACACTAAAGGTTTCCTGCCAGATTCGCAATCCGGCGGGCTCCACACCAGACGTCAGTTTCGCGATTCGGTATCGAGAAGACCGGCATGGCAACGCAACTCGCATCGGACTCCAACTTGGATTTTCGCCTGATTCCCTTGGGCGAATCAGACGATCAGGCTGCGGACGGTCTTCCAACGTTAGACGAACTGCCGGTTATCGATCTTTCGTCAGAGGAACCGCTGCCTGACATCCCCGAAGGCGCCAATCTCGCCCCGCCACCGGCGGCATCGGCACCTACGGAAGGGGAGGTGGCGCGTGGCAGAGGCTCGATCTGGCTGGAAGGCGACGTACTGATGTGCGCCTGTCCAGATTGCCGCGCGCCCATGTCGATTCGACTGTGGTTGTTGATCGCGGACTGTTGGAAATGCGGAACCAGCATCGAGCTGACAGAGGAGCAGGAACGCGAGGCCAAGCGTTTGCTCCAGCAGCGTGAAAAGGCCAAGCGGCAAGCTCAGAGGCGTTCTTCACAGCCCGCAGGCGCGAAGACGACGGGAACTCAAGCCCGCGCCAAACCGCCGACTTCGCCCGGCGACCGGCGTCAACAGAAGGCCAAAGAGCCGGACAGGAAATCTGCAGCGCCCGCCACGGCTCCGCCAGGCAGAAAGACAGCGGCTGCCGGACAGGCAAGCGCCGAGGCGGCGCGAAGGCGTGAAGCCCGGAAACGAGTAGCGGCCGCGCAGAATGCGGCCCGTCGCCGGATGGCCAGGAAACGCGGAGCCAGTGCGTGGACGACCAGTCTGTTCAAAGACACGCCCGCGTGGCTGGTCAGTCTGGTCTTTCATCTGGTCTTGCTCACGTTGTTGGGGCTGCTGACGATGCCCAACGACGACGAGGGCAAGTACATCACGTTGAACGCCACCGTGAGCAAAGACCTTCGCCGTCCGGGGCAAGAAGAAATCGAGAACCCGGCAGACGAAGTTCAGTTCGATCTTCCTGTCCCCGAGGAACTCGACCTGGACAACCGCAGAACTCGCGACGCAATGATTCGAGCGGACCAGGACGCCCGCGAGTTGCGGCTCGTGGACACGGCTGATCCGAATCTTCCGGATCTGGAGAAGGTGAAACGACGGATCGGCAGGCCCGACGGCAACCATGCAGCGTTGACCGCACGCGATCCCCGCGTACGCGTGGAAGTGATCAAACAAGAGGGCGGCACTACGTTGACCGAGGCCGCAGTGGCCCGAGGCCTGCGGTGGATGGCCCAGCAGCAGCAGTCGGACGGACGCTGGCGGCTGGACGGTGGTACCAGAAGCGACTCGGCCGCTACCTCGTTGGCTCTGTTGCCGTATCTGGGCGCCGGACAGACTCACCTGACCGGTCGTTACAAAGACGAGGTGTCCAAGGGGCTGCGCTGGCTGGTCAGCCAACAGAAGGACGACGGCGATCTGCGAGCCGGTTCGAGCGGCAACACAGGCATGTACGCACACGGCCAAGGTGCCATTGTATTGTGCGAAGCCTTCCTGATGACCGGAGACGAAGAACTGCGCGTCCCGGCACAGAAGGCGGTCGACTTCATCGTCGAAGCACAGTATCCCGACGGAGGCTGGCGTTACAAACCCAACCGGGAATGCAGCCCCCGCGAACGGCGCAGCGACACCAGCGTGGTCGGCTGGCAACTGATGGCTCTGCAGAGCGCACGCGCGGCAAACCTGACCGTGCCCGACGAAACGTTTGAATTGGCCGGCCATTACCTGGACAGCGCCCAGCACCAAGACGGCGCGCTGTACAGCTATCAGCCCAGGCAGCGGGCAACGCACATAATGACCGCCGAGGCGTTATTGTGCCGCATCTATCTGGGGTGGACAAAGGAGGATCCGGCCTTGATGGAAGGTGCGCAGTATTTGGCCGACAACCATATGCCGAGCACGCACGAGACGAACATGTACTACTGGTACTACGCCACCCAGACCCTCCATCACGTCGGCGGCTCGCTTTGGGACCGGTGGAACCTGAAAATGCGCGATGTGCTCGTCAACACCCAGGAAAAAGGCGGCCGACACGCCGGGAGCTGGACACCGCACGGCGGCCACGCAGGAGCCGGCGGTCGTCTGTACATGACAGCTTTAGCCACCTGCAGCCTTGAAGTCTACTACCGCCACCTACCAATCTTCCGGCAAATCGACGTGGACTGACTCCCACCAGTAGGTCCCGTCTGCCGGACGGGACCTGAATCACCGACCGACACCATCGCGCCCGCCCCGCGAATAGCGAGCCCCCCAACGCAATTGGTGGTAAACCATGCGAAACTCTGTAAACTGTGGAATCAGGTAAGCGTACTTCAGATCCGGGAATTGAAAATGAAACACGACACCCCCCCCACCCGCCGTCAATTCCTTGCCGCCGCGGCAGCCACCGCTGCCGGCAGCATTCTGCTCCCCCACTCCAGCGGACTCGCCGCGACCGATGGCGACGGCAAAACCGATCACTTCTTGTACCGACTGGCACCACCCGACGGTCCGTACATCGACACGCAGCGCGATAACAAGGCCTTCGCATGCGGTGATCGAGAGGTTCTGTTCTCCGAAGACAACGCCAAGACTTGGGCTCACAGCGCCGATTTTGCCGATGCCGAGAACATCATGTTCAGCAGCATTCTCGGGAACGGAAATATCGTCTTCGCCACGCTGTCGAAAATCTATGTGAGCACGGACAACCTCAAGACTTACCGAGAGCTGATTGTCAAAGATCGCGACGGCAGCGCCTACCTGCCGCACACTCCGAGTGATCCCAAGAGACCCGGCTCGTATTTCTATTCCCTCGATGGCATTCACACGGTCGAAGTCGATGGCGGGGAAATGCTGATCTGGGGTAACTACTGCAATGTCAGACACGGCGCGGCGCCGTCGAACATTTACTACTCGACCGACCAGGGCGAGACGGTGAAAATCGCCTACTCGTTCGGGCAGAATCCCCACTTCCAGCAAAAGGACGCTGACCCTGCAACCTTCCTCGGCGATCCCGACAACCCGGTCCTCTGCCGCCACGTCCACTCGGTGGCCTACAACCCGGCCGAAAAGGCCTTCTACGCCTGCACCGGTGACCTCGACCGCCGCCAGGGCCACGGCCTGGAATGCCACTGGCTGCGCGGCACTTACGACGCCGCGGCGGACTCGTGGGACTGGCAGGTGCAAGTGTCGTCGGACGCCAACTCACGCTACAAATCCAGCGGCATCAATTTCGTCGATGGGCAGGTCTACTGGGTCGCCGATGCCAATGGCCCGAAGGCCCCCGACGAGCCCTACGACCGCGGCATTTTTCGCTGCGACCCGGCCGATCTGGCCGACAAAACAAAACACACACGGATTTTCGACGCCAAGTACGAACTGGCCGCGATGACCATCGACGACGGAGTGATCGTGGTTCCGGAATACGGCGGCGCCAACCCCTGCGACACCGGCTTCATCTTCTCACCCGACCTCGGCAAGACCTGGGCGCAGTACGACCTGAAGGAATTCGGCGACCGTTCCGGCGTGCGCGTGAACCCACGGAACAGCGACGGCTGGTTCCGCCTCTGCCTGCGCGAAAGATGGATGAACCGCGCCGAAGTGCTTTTTATCAAGCCGATATCCTGAGAGCCAAAACTCGCCGTTTCGCGTCGGTCGCCCCCAAGCAAGAAACGCAATTGTTAGCCTGTACCGTTCGCACCGACCCACGCAGCGAATCGGCATCAGAAGTTGTTCCCCCCAAATTCTCACGAGTGGCGCCGTTTTCGCTGGCGACCTTCCCCCCGCCGGCCGCGACGTGGGCCACCCGGTGGGGAGCTAGACGCGAGTCGTCCGCTTTCCGCGGCTGAGAAGTCGCGGCCCCATTGAAGCGAGACGGGATCTCTCGCCCTATTGCATTTGTATCTCCGGCGTATTGGGGTCACGTTTACGACATGCAGCCCGCGCCGGCAACCATCTAGCACGACACGCCTGAGACCATGGATGGATTGCCGGAGAAACCGGGATCATCGCGGCGAGCGCTATCGGTTCACGGGGCTGCTGCTGGAGGACATGAATGTTGCCGACTTGGACGAGAAAGAGAAGGAACTTGAAGCGGCGGCGGAAATGCACTTGTGAACCTTGGGCTCTGACCGACGTGACGTTAACTGCCGTGCCCCCCGGCACTTAGCTCACTTTCACGGCCCAATTTCGCGCGTTCTCTGCCCTGGATGACCAAAGTATCGCCCCAGTCCGTTCGCGTGCGTCTGCGCTCGTTGTAAGAGAGCTGACGTACGGGGGAGGGGAATACAGCAGCTTCTCCGTCGCTTCGCTTCGGGTTGCTGGCAGACACCGAAGATGCTGACTACAATTCGGTCGCGCACAAACCGCCAGAAGCGTAGTTAAGGGAGGTCGCACCATGACCGCGGACCGGCAGATGACGCGGCGTAGTCTCTTGAAACGCGCGGGTGGCTGGTCGCTGGGTGCTCCACTCGTAATCCCCTCCTCGGCCTTGGCGGCCTACGACAACGCACCCAACGAGCGAATCCGCATCGGGATGATCGGCCTGGGCGACCGTGGCAAGGTGCATCTGTCCGGTGGCATGGGCGGGGCGTTTCGAACGGGCTCGCTTCGCGCCCGAAAGGACATCGAGATCGTTGCCTATTGCGACGTAATCGAATCGAGGCTGCCGAAACCCGCGGATGGCAGAGCTCGCAACTACACCGATTTTCGCGAGTTGCTGGCCCGTGAGGACATCGATGCGGTAGTGATCTCAGCGCCGGACCACTGGCACGCCGTGATGGTCCACGAGGCGGCCAAGGCGGGCAAGGACATCTATTGCGAGAAGCCTCTGTCGCTGACGATTCGCGAGGCACGCGTGATCGTCCAAGCCGCTACCCGATACAAACGAGTGTTTCAGACCGGCAGCCAGCAACGCTCGGACATAAGCGAACGGTTTCGTTTCGCCTGCGAGATGGTCCGTAGCGGGCGGATCGGCCAGGTGAAACAGGTTCGCGTGTACGCGGCCAGGACCTCCCACCGGTGCGATCTGGCTGCGGAGCCCGTGCCTGACGGGCTTCACTGAGACATGTGGCTCGGGCCGACACCTTGGCGTCCTTATAACGGTGAGATCATCAAGGGCTGGCCGGGTGGATGGCGGCTATTCCGGGATTACTCGGGTGGCGAGATGACCGACGCCGGCGCACATTTCATGGACATCGTCCAATGGGGCTTGGGCACGGAGCGAACCGGGCCCGTGGAGATCATCCCACCAGACGGCAAGAACGCCCGGCACCTCACCTACGTCTACGCAAACGGCACCGAGGTCGTCCACAACCCAGCCAAAGGCGTGGGCAAACACGGTGCGTTGTTTGTCGGCACCGAAGGCACAATCGCCGTGGACGGACGGCACCTAGAGACAAACCCTGCGAGCATCGCCAACAAACCGATCGGCCCGGACGAGGTGCACCTGCACCGGAGCACCAACCATCACACGGACTGGCTTCGCGCAATCCGCACGCGGCAGAAGCCCATTTGCGACGCAGAAGCCGGCTGTCGCGCGGTGACGGTCTGTCATTTGGGCAACATCGCCCGATGGCTTGGCAGACCACTGAAATGGAATCCGGTCAACGAAGAGTTCGTCGGAGACGCCGAAGCGAATCGCTACCTTGACCGGGCAAGACGGGAGCCAACGCCGTCCGCCTCCGCATTCACAGGGCGAAGATGACGATATGCCACGGATGATGGTCTGGCCGGACCTGCCTGGACGGCTCGGTCATGGTGTATAGCTGGATCACTCGATGCCTCATCGACAACGGAACCGCCTTGATCCCCGGCACTCAGCTCACTTTCACCGCCCAAATACGCACGTCCTCCGCCCTGGACGACCAAAGTACCGTCCTTGCCGTCTGCGTGCGTCTACGGTGCCTGAAACTGCTCTCTACGCCCGTGGTATTTTCCGAGAATCAACCGGGCTAGTCCAAAGACCGAGCCCCGTGCGTTTCCCGAGAAGACGCAAGCTACGTCGATATTCAGGAGACTGACGGCGGGATGAGGAGCGGTTGAATAGCTCGATCTCCACAGTGCATCCCTCCAGCGGCACGGAAACGGGAGCGATGGGCCAAGAAACATGAGCAGTGGCCGCCCCCTCCGGACGCGAAAATGACCTTCCCGCAGCGAACGCTCCCGCCGGAGGCGGGCGCGATTTCTGGTTTCTTGGCCTCTTGTCTCCTTAAATGGCAATCATCAGATAGACGGCAAACGGCCACTCGCCGGGCGGCAACATCGAATGGCGTCGCGAGGCTTGTCAGACCTGCGGGCATGATCAACTGATCAAGTAGAAAACGGAGGAGGTAGAATGCCTGGCTTCAACGTAGTTCACCGGATTACTCCGCTGGTACAACTGAATCCCAACGACTGCTGGGCGGCAGCGATTGCCATGGCCGTCAACATGAGCGTGCAAAGGGTCAAGGCGATTGCAGCATTCAATGGTGTAACCATCAGTACTGACGGGTCGCTGGCGCAGGGGGACATTGCCAACCTGCGACTGCTGGGGCGCGGTTTCCATATGCGGCCGCACGCTGTGAGCCGGATTCCTGCGATCGCGCGTCTGGCACAGTTGATGCGGTCACGTCCGATCGTGGTCCTCGGACGTATCCGCCACCGGCGCGGCATTATTCCCCATGCTCTGACGATCCATCGGTTGGTGGGAGGCGGGCGTGCCGATAACACGGAAGTTGGGTTCGTCGATCCCTTCCAGCGCGGCACTCATCTATTCATGTACAGTGACTTCGCCAATCGCTCTGCCGGGCCGGTGCCAGATCCGCACTTCATCCTTGCGTGAAACCCAACTGGACAAAGACCGAAGTGCCATCCAGCCCGTTTGAACGCGTCTGCGCTCGCCGTAACCTCGGAAAGACGGATGGAAAACGGGGCAGCATTCTGACAAGATGGGACTGTCGGGTAGGATCAGTGGCTTGACGGGGATTGGATCGCGATCTTTTGACGAATGGAAGCCTTGAAGTTGGCTGCGAGTGAGAAGTCATGCGAGTTGAAGAGCTAATTGAACTCTTGAAGCGTTTCGATCCAGAGGCTGAAGTTCATCTCTCCGTTACGCTGCCCGGCAGAGTGATCGCCGTGCACAAGAACGTTTGGGTGGCCGACTATGGCGGTGGACCGCAACTGAACGCAGCGTTCGACTTCAAGCCGTTTCATGTGTACGTAGGTTGCGGCATAGAGCAATTCGTGACTAACGTCCCGCCGTACCCGTTCGAGCCGTCACACCACGATGTGGAGCAAGAGCCTGCGGACATTGATTTGGGCGAATACGAAAACGAGGAAATCACCGCCAAAATCCGCGACTTCTTCAACTACCATCGAAGACCCAGTGAACCGCTGACATATCCCGAGTTCGACTACGCAAACTGGATCGCCCCCCGTACCACTACCGGCGAGTACAACGAACACATCGCTGCGGTCCTCAGAGAGAAACTCTTGAAGGACTGAGGGACGAGGCTCTTTGACCCAACATGAACAGTTGTTCGGCGTCGGACTTTTGGGCGACGTATGGGAGTCGTGTTGAAAATTCGCCCGTTCTTCCGCCCCGCGAACTAGGTGTGCCAAATGCACAAATCGGCAGATTCTCAACCTTCCGGGCGCAGAGTTACCTTGCATAATCCGCTGGTCGAAAAGGGCGAGTTTTTACAAAATTCCGTCCTAACCACCCGGATCCAACTGGTCGCCCCGATCGCTGATGTTTGATGCGTGCTCAGCAATGCCGGCCTCCATGATGCCAAGTTCCGCGTTTGCGTCCCGTCCGGCGACGACGTACATTTCCCTAGCCGCGGTCATTGGGGACTGCGAGGTGCCGAATCTAGAGTTTCCTAAATCCCAGGGAGCAGCAAGGCGTGAACGCTGCAACGATCGTCCTCGCATCGGATGGACCATTAACACAAGAGCACCACCACGAGTTGGCGCTCGCTAACGGGCGAGCGAAAAAGATCCGCAAAGCGGCCGGCGTGGCCGCGTTCAACGGGTGGGTGACCGGCATCTTTGCCGCTTTGTCCGCGCCGTTCGCTCTGTTCAGTTTTCCCGGTTTCTTCGTCACCGTTGGATTATCCGTCATCGCATACAATGAGTTTCGAGGACGCAAGCGGCTGCTGCAGTTCGATTCATCGTCGCCCACGCTGCTCGGTTGGAATCAGGTTGGCCTATTGACGTTGATTATTGTGTATTGCCTGTGGACGCTCTTCGTGGGCCTCACCAGCGCAGGCCCATTCGCCGCTGAAATGGAAGCGGAACCCGAACTTGCGAACGCACTCGGCTCGCTTGGCGAGTTCGATTATCTGTACAAGGTTCTCGTCGTCGCGATCTACGGGACGGTCATCGTGCTTAGCGCGATCTTCCAGGGCCTGAACGCCTTCTATTACTTCACTCGTCGCAAGCATGTCGAAGCCTATGTGCAGACAACTCCTGAGTGGGTGCTCGACGTGCAGCGCATGACGACACCTGCTTAGCAGGCTGTGGGGTTTGCCGGAGTCCAGCCTCTAGGCTGCGGGCAGATACGCTGAAGCCTGGAGTCCAGCGGCATGCAACAAGACGGCGCGGGGTCAAAATACTCAGCCGACATCCAAACTCCTTGAGAATCCGGAGTTCACGCGAGCCAGCAGGATGAATCTCGGACGACATTCGGTTTCGCGATGGCAGTGATCCCCGGCATGGATGGCGGATCAGCGGGCAGGCGCCGTTGGCCGGCCGCGGCCGTTGTCAGAACCCCAGCCAAGCGTAGCCAATAATACCAAAACCAAGTGCCGCGAAGACCACCGCGGCGATAGCCTTGACCACGGGTGACATTTGTTTTGCCGGGTCTTTGGACCTGGAGAAGATGACCCCAGCGGCGGCGAGAAGGATGGCAACACCAACGGCCGTCAAGCCCCATTGGAAGATTGAGAGTCCGCGGTCGTAACGTGACTGCTGTGCAAGGAGAATCAAGTCGTGCATGGCAGCATTACCTCAGAGCATTCGTCTAGTTCGGCCAACCGTCAGCACGGCCGTCACCGCCCGTGCCGAAGGAAACAAGGTTTGAACCACGGTGTATCTTACCAACGCCACCGCGGTCTGCACTACGGCGCAGGTGACTCCGCCCTGCGGCCGTGCCTTGGGCAGCGATCTTCCTGTCGCCTTGAGACTATTCGTCTAGCTTCTCGATGCGTTGCACGTGGTGTCCACCTTGGAAGGGCGTTGAGAGCCACGTGTCAACAATTCTCCGTGCTACATCTTCGGGAATTAGGCGCTGCCCAAGCGAGATCATATTCGCGTCATTGTGCATCCGAGCGAGCCGTGCCGTCTCTTCATTCCAGCATACCGCACATCGAACGCCCCTGACACGATTGGCTGCAATGGCCTCGCCATTGCCGGAACCACCCAACACAATGCCTCGATCGCAGTTGCCCTGCGCTACAGAGTCTGCAGCAGGTTTGACGAAGTCAGGATAGTCGACTGGTTTATCTGAATTGGTGCCGAAGTCGACAACATCGTGGCCAAGCGTGCCGAGATACTGAGCCAACGTCATCTTGTATCGAAACCCGGCGTGATCAGATGCGATAGCGATGCGCATTTGCTGCGTCTTGCTGAGAGGGCTGCCCAACGGGAGGAACATCCGTCGCCGCCGTGAACGAAGCGAGCGACCCTGAATAACGCGCAATTATAACAAACCGGACGGCTTCGGAAACCAAAGCGACGATTGCGCAGCAACCCTGCCGACATGCTGGGCGGCAGTTCTCAGTTACTGGCCGAGTTTAAGCGGGCTAATACCAACCCACGACGTTGTACATCCGGCAAACGACTACGAGCAGTAATGCCAGTGCCATCACAGCAACGAAGTATTGGAGGATCTTGCGTTTCGTCATGAATGACGTACCAAGCATCGACGGTACGACGATGGCTAGTATGAGTCCACCAAGACCTCCACACAGGGTGCCAGCATCTTCGCCGTGCCCGTGAAGATAGCCTGTGAGCATTCCGATAACTGCAAACACAGCCATCGAAGCTAAGACGAATATCGATTCCTTCATAGGTCAGCTTTCGGCAGAGATGATTTTGCGAGACGTCGCACAACTCACGTTAGCTCGCCCAACGGGAAGCGTTGCCGACGCCGCCCCGAACGGAGCGGAGAACGTCGAGCAGCCAAAGACCATTGTTACACACCGGCGGCTGGAAGTGAATCAAAAGGCGGCTCTGGGGGCAGGTACATTGATCTTACGCCCAAGGAGTGGACGACTCCCGGTGTAGGTGAATCTCGTCGACAACCGCATTGCCTTCCCTGGTCACCAGGAAGAGCACGGCATCCGCGATTTCATCCGGTTGCATGAGGACCGACGTATCCAGATCCGGACGTGCACTGGTTGCCAGTCTTGTATCCACACCTCCCGGACAGATCGCGTGGACCCTGATACCCAGGTCTCGCACCTCCCTGGCAAGGGCCTTGGTCATCCCCATGAGGGCATGCTTCGATGCCGCGTAGGCCGACTGGTTCTCGTAACCTTTGACGCCTACCACCGAGCTGATGTTTACGATGTAGGACCTCGTCTGTTTGCGGAGGTGGGGAATCGCTTCCCGGCAAAGGATGAACGGTCCCCTGGCGTTCACGCGCATGACTTCATCCCACTGATCCGTCGATGTTTCGACGAGAGGCCCGAATACGCCCATACCAGCATTGTTGACGAGCACGTCCAGCCTGCCGAAACGCTCCACGGTCTTTCGGACCAGGGCCACCGCTTCCTGCTCGTTGCCGGTGTCCGTGGGAAAACAGGTCGCCTTCCCCCCTGCGGTTTCTATCTCTTCCCGCACGGTTTCCAGTTCATCCGCGGATCGTGCGGCAAGGGCCACACGGACGCCTTTTCGCGCGAGCGCATGGGCGATGCTGCGTCCTATCCCTCGCCCTGCCCCCGTGATAATGGCTGCTTTTCCCTCAAGCTTGCTATCGTGCATAGGTCTCCTCAATGGCAACAAGACAATGGCAAATCGTGGTTATTGGCGGTTCGTTTTCTGCGGTGGCGACTCGACAATGCCCGATATGTCGATCAGATAAAGCTGACGGCCGTTAATGGAAGAGTAGCTGTCGCCGAAACCGAATCGCCGACTCGGCAGCTACTCTGAGTTAGCGGCGTCTTCCAATGAGACTTGTTCGGCAACCGTTTCGAGAAACAGCGACTGGCGGCTCTCTCCGTAAACCGAGATTACTCAGCCGTTGTTAGTCGCGATGTTGCCGGCACGTCTGGTCAATTGACAGTACGCGGCCTTGCCGATGTGATCCACACTCATTCAATATCTTCGAAACAAGATCTCCCTGCAATCAGAATCCGTCTGCGCCAGCCGGGTGTTTGCGATGCCGGCCGGGGGCATCGGCAGGAATCTGCCTCGTAGCTTGCTCCAGCCTTTCGATGGCTTTCCCGCCAAACCACGCTGGCGCAAAAAACCCGGCAGAGGAAAGTCTTACCGAAACTGGCCAGAGACCAGTGGCATGTCTACCGAAGTGCTATCTTCACCGCTTGAGGCCGTCTACGGTCGCTGTAAGCGTGCTGGCGAGCGGTCTCTAGCCCGACCTGAGCGCCACGCGTGAGCTTGGCCCAAGCTGCGGAGGTGCGTCACCGAACGTACTTCGCGAATTGCCGTTTCCTACCGCGGTCGTGAACACCGACGCAGGCTGGGAATGGACGCTTGAACGCTTCGGTCGCAATCGCCTCGTTGAGTTGGCGGACCGTGGTTACTGACTGAGGACGGTTAGTCATGCGCGCAAACGTGTTGGTGCATCTGACGCCGGTGCTGTCGTCCTGGGGTTCCATCAAGTCTTAATTTTCGTGTATAAGTGATCCGCCAAATGGCACATTCACACGCCGACCAAGGAGGATACCCGGCTATCAAGTATCTGTTGAAGCTGTCGGATGAGATCGCTACTCTGGTTGCGGCCGCTGGCCGTTTGGGAGAACACCATGAGAAGGACATTATTCACCCTAGCCTGCTGGTTGGTGCTGGCGCCGATCGCCGCACAGAAAGACGTTTCGGCGGCGCCGGGTGAGACGCTCCGGCCTAACATCCTGATCATTTTCACCGATGACATGGGTTATGGCGATGTCGCCATCCTGAACCGCGACAGCAGAATCCCCACGCCCAACCTGGACCGGCTGGCAAGAGAAAGCCTGATTTTCACCGACGCCCATTCCTCGGGATCCTACTGCGTCCCCTCCCGCTACGGCCTGTTGACCGGCCGGTATATGTGGCGCACCCGGCTGGGATCGGGCGGCAACCTGGCCAATTTTGCCGGCACCCTGATCGAGCCGGGCCGAAAGACGCT
>JADHUC010000148.1 GCA_016784735.1 Pirellulaceae bacterium
CACCCTCACGCAGTTGCGGGCCTCTAGTACTTTGTCGATCGGAGTCACAGTTGGTATACTGCCTTCCTTAAGACCTTCGTTCTCGTACAGGGGACTTGCACCCCACAAAACTAGACGCCATGCCAGGCGTACCAATCGGATGCACGCGAGGCGGCGTTCGCGTCTTGGATGATGGTTGGGTCACTCGCGCCGCCCGCGTGATCCGTGTCGTTCGCCGAGAAAACGCGGCGTGACATGTATGAAGCGCACGTCGCCAACTCGTGACTGGGCCATTGACAACGTTATAATGTAGGCAGCGATATGTCTGGCCGCGCCGGGACCACAGACCTGCGGGGCTGGCCCTGAAATGGGAGAAACTCGGAGACACCACATGATGGATGAGATACTGACCGTGGACGAGATGGAATCGAGATTCGTCGGTGAGTGGTTGCTGGTGGAAGATCCACAGACCGACGAGGCCTTGGAGGTGCTTAGCGGCAAGGTGCGGTTTCACAGTAAAGACCGCGATGAGGTGTATCGAAAGGCCGTCGAACTGCGTCCTAGGCGTTTCGCCGTGCTGTACACGGGGTCGATTTCAAAGGACGCGGCGGTCGTGCTATGAGTACTTCCTTCGATGGGCAGCAAGGGCTCGTCGTGGCGTTTAATCGAGAGTCCGACATCGCTCCAGAGAAAACCGACGACGCTTACTACCGGTACTCTGTCGATGAGTGGCAAAACTATGTCCACGAGGGTTTCGAGGCCAGCAACTCAGGACTGCAATCATCGCTTGAGCGATTCAGGTCGGCCCACTCGCGAGACCCCGACAGTTTTCAGCTCGACGAATACGAGGTGGCGTTTGTTGCGAAAACAAATCGCGCCATCCTCAACGCCATGTTGGAACTGAAGAAGAACGGCACGTTTGACAACAACACGTATCTGATTATCTGGTTTTCGGATTCCGATTACGACATCATGAACGACTCTGCGAAGGCGTTGAACGAACCTGCAGTTTACGAACAATACGCTTCTGAATTCGAATAAGCCGTGGATAACAAGATCGTTCTGCCAAGAAAGAAATGAATGCCCCTATGAGATTTCGCGCAGCTCTACAAAGTCTGCTGGTGCTCCCCGCGCACGCTAGTTTTGAAAGAGAGAATCGATCGAAGCCGACCGCCGCGCGATGGCGGCAAGGCTTTGCGGCCTTGCTCTTGGCGTTGGCACCGGTCTCGGCTTCGGCCCAAGTCGGGCGGATCTTCGTCTCCGCCGAGGCGTACGCAGGACTGGCCCGCGTCGTGCATGTCGGAAAGATCGTCGAACTCGAGCAGATCGAATACGAGAAGCCGCTGACGGGGATACAGAAGTTTGGCAAGCCCTACCGGCTGGTTTTCGAAGTGAGCGAGACGATCCGCGGAGACAAGGTTGAACGCCTTGAACTCGTGCTGGCGCTGCAGAGCACGCACTTCCTCGAGTACATGCGCGACCACTCCGCCGAGATCATGCTCGTGGCCGGGCCGAACCGGCTCGACAGTTCTCCCAGAGCGGAAATCGGGATTGAAGAGCAGGGGAAGCGATTGGATGGCGAACGGTACCAGTTCCGCCTGCTGACGCCCGTCAAGGTACCCGAGTCTGACGGAGGAGATTCGATCGCCTCGCAGCTGAACAAGATTTACGATTCCTGCCGGATGTTCACCAATGAACTCGAGATCGTGGAGGGCCGCGAGGCGATCCTCAAGCGGGTGCGCGCCTTTGCCAAAAAGCACACGAAAATGCTCTCAGCCGTCACGCTGGTCGTCCCGAACGAATTCGGCGCCCTGTGCGGCACTCCCAACGCCTACAGTGGAATCATGTTTCCCGTCTGCCCCGAGACCAAGACGACCATCACCGCCCTGAAGGATGATCCGGGCCTGATCCTGCGCCGCATCAAGTCTCGGGATGAAGACTACGACCGTTCGCTGCTGCTGGCCGAGGCCGACGAGGCACTGGCCGCGTTTCCGAATGAGGGCAGCAAGTAACGAACGTACCAGCCAACATGTGGGTTTTGCTGACCAGCTAAGGAATCGGATACGTCTCAGTTGATTTCTATGTGCGAATCGCTTCCCATGTCCACTAACACGGGAACTGGGATTGGCTCAACGCAGATCGCACACGGCCAACGGGTTCAAAGCTTCTTCAATCCCATATTGATGATCTTCGATCAAAACGCGACCATTTTGCGATTTCGGAAGAACAAACGATAACTGAGCATGACGGAAAGACACTCACATCCGTCGTGATGCTTCAGGTGGCAATCCCGAGCAACTGGATCGAACACAAACCGATTCTTGAAGGCATAACCAAATCGGCCAGACTCAGGTTGCGGGAACCATGAACGTCAAGTGGTCCTAAATGTTCGGCCGCAATACTGAACCATCGCCATTCCTCGATGGCCAAACTACATCTGCAGATCGACCAGTTTCAGCAACTCACCGGAAACGATGCCAGGTGTCTGCGGTGTGGCGCGCCCGCGACCAGTACTGTCGAACGGCAATTCAAGCAACCGCCAAAGTGCTTGCGCGCGTCGGAATACGAACGCGGCACAAGAAAATGGTGGACTGTTTCGATCTTGAACGCACTTCAGTTGCATCTGATTGTCTATCTGCTCCAGGTCGTAGGCGTTTTCGCACGAGAGCGGGTACTCCTGCCCCTTCCCGTCTGCGACAAACATCGCAGTCATTGGTTGAGGTATTTCGTGTTGGCTGTCGTTCTGAGCGGTCCATTGACCGCGTACGTTTCTTACGTTGTCTTTTGGATCGTCCAACACCATCGCTCGCTGCTTGATTCTATGTACCAAACCGAGACGTTGATGTTTCTTGCCCTCGGCTTTCTGACGTTATCCCTGGCGTCGCATCTCGTACTGGCGACGCGCATTCGTGCCACAGAGGTCACAGAATCCACGATTACGCTCAAGGGGATCGCTCGTTCGCATCCGTGCGTCGAGGCCAAGCTCGCAGCGGAAGGAGATTGCCGTTCCGCTGCCACGGATGGTTCTTTCGAATGTCCCCGATGTGGGAGTCGCATACCCGAAAGTGCCGAGGCATGTGATTCGTGCGGTTGGTCATGGGCGGAGTCAGAAAACGTCAACACATGACCGTCTGCGGGATTCTGTGGGCGGGCCATGCATCAAGGACTGAGTAAGAGAAGAGCAGACGGCCCGAAGCCGGGGATGTCCGTGCTTCTGTGCGCAATTCTTTGCTCGTAGGGACACTTCGGGGACACATTCGGGCGGTCCCACTTGACAACCTGGGGGCGGTACGAGTACCAAAACCGCTGATCGTTGACATTTTTCACGCGAGACCCACCCGTGTGGGCGGCTTCTCGACAAGGAAGGGATGCTCATGGCCAAGGACCAAGAGATCAGGCTGAATCGTTTTTCCCAGAAGAACGGCGAGATTGCCAGCGAGTTGACCGCTCAGGCTCTGTACGACAAGTGCTTGGCTTTGTCGAGCAACCTGTGGTGGACTTGGCATCCGGAAGTTCACAGCCTGTTTCGTGACTTGGACCCGATACGCTGGCGCCAATTGGACCACAATCCGATCGCTCTGCTGAGCGAGTTCACGCCGGAACGACTGGCGGGCCGCGCGGCGGAGATGGTGCTGCACAGCCGGATCAACTATCACTACCGGCGGCTGAAAGAGTACCTTTCGGACACGCGCAAGACCTGGGGCACCACCAACGCCGGCATCTTGGGTGCGCTACCGGTGGCGTATTTCTCTGCTGAATTCGGCATTCACGAATCGATCCCCATCTACTCCGGGGGCCTGGGCGTGCTTTCGGGTGACCATGTCAAGGCCGCCAGTGGTTTGGCCGTGCCGTTGGTCGGCGTCGGCCTGTTCTACAGCCAGGGCTATTTCAAGCAGCACCTAAACACCGACGGGTACCAGGAGGAAGAGTACCTGGATACGAAGGTCGAGAACCTCCCGATGGAGCCGGCGGTCGATGCGGATGGTAAGCCGATTATGGTGAGCATCGATACTCGCACCGGCAGCCTGCACGCGAAAGTCTGGCTGATGCACGTCGGCCGGGTCAAGTTGTACCTGCTGGACTGCGACGTGGAAGGCAACCAGCCGGATGATCGCCGGTTGACCAGCCGTCTGTACGGCGGTGACGAGCGAACTCGGATCCGCCAAGAACTGGTATTGGGTATCGGCGGCGTCAAGGCGATCCGAGCACTTGGGATCACCCCTGGCGTTTATCACTTGAACGAAGGGCACAGCGCGTTCGGGCCACTGGAGGTCATTCGCGAACGCATGCACGACGACGATTTGCCTTTTGACGAAGCGTTGCGGCAGGTCACCCGAAGGACCGTTTTCACGACTCACACGCCGGTATCGGCCGGGCACGATTTCTTTGACGCCGGCTTGGTGGAAGAACATTTGGGACCATTGCGTGACCAGTTGGGGATTCCCTACGAGCAGTTGGTGGGGCTGGGCCGCGTCGATCCGCAGAAGGAACACGAGAAGTTCTGCATGACCGTATTGGGGCTGAAACTGTCTCGCCGGGCAAACGCTGTCAGCCAGCTTCACGGACATATCTCGCGCCGAATGTGGGCCCACCTCTGGCCGTGGCGAGTCGAGGAGGAAATTCCCATCGGTCATATCACCAACGGTGTTCACGTGCCCAGTTGGCTGGCGTGGCAGATGCGGCAACTGTACGATCGCCACTTTCCCGACCGTTGGATTACGGGAATGGGCGAGCCGGCAGCTTGGCGGAACATCCACAACGTTGATCCCGGTGAATTATGGGAAGCGCACAACGCGTTGAAGAACTTGCTGCTTTCGTTTGTCCGTCGTCGTGTCAGTCGCCAATGCCGTCGCCGCGGCGAAGGCGACGAAGTAGTGGAAGCAGCCAGAGCGATGCTCAACCCCAGCATCCTAACGATCGGCTTCGGCCGCCGGTTTGCAACGTACAAACGTGCCACACTGCTATTCACGAACCCGGACCGGATGGACGCCATCCTGAACAACGGCGAGCGCCCCGTTCAGTTGATCTTCGCGGGCAAAGCGCATCCCAGAGATGAAGAAGGCAAGCAGTTTATCCGTGCGATCGCCAATTGTCGGCGAGATCCGCGATTCAAAGACCGTGTGGCGTTCATCGAGGATTACGACATCAACGTATGTCGTCACATGATACAGGGCGTCGACGTATGGCTGAACAACCCGCGTCGTCCGTTGGAAGCGTCCGGCACGAGCGGCCAGAAGGTAGTACTGAACGGCGGGCTGAACTTGTCAATTCTGGATGGTTGGTGGGCCGAGGCCTACGATGGCTCGAACGGCTTTGCCATCGGCAAGGGCAGAAGTCACCGTTCGGTCGAACAGACCGACGCTCGAGATGCCGAGTCGCTTTACGCTGCATTGGAGAATGAGGTCATTCCGACGTTCTACGACCGCGACGTGGACGGCCTGCCGCGCGGATGGATTCAAATGATGATGAATTCCATCGGTACTCTGGCTTGGCGGTTCAGTGCCCATCGCATGGTCATGGACTACACTCGAACCATGTACGTCCCGGCGGCCGGAGGGCTGAGCTGCGATATGACGAGGGGGTAGCGTCGGGGCGTCGCGGAGTGGCTAGGCATGAGGTGTCGGGTGTCAGGTGTCGGGGAAGAGGAGACCTGGCGGCGGACCAAGCACGACTCTGGATTCTCGAGGGGCAAGCTCCGAATACGTCCGCGGTTTGGGATCGTCCTTGGATATCGAGCCTAGTCCAGGAAGGACGCTCCGCACACGCATCTCCCACGCTGACACCTGACACCCGACACCCGACACCCGACACCCGACACCTGACACCTGACACCTGACACCCGACACCTGACCCATGCCTCGATTCCACCAACGACGCGACCGCCTACGTCGGCTGCTCCGAAAGACCGAAGCCGATGCCATCCTGGTTACCAACTTCACGAACGTCACCTATCTGACTGGTTTCACCGGGGACTCCAGTTTCCTGCTGCTGACACCCAAGGACGAGATCGTGCTGAGCGACCCTCGGTACACGCAGCAGTTGGGTGAAGAGTGTCCTGGTGTCGATGTGGCGATTCGCCCCACGGGTACCGAACTGATCGACACCGTTGTCAAAGTGATCAAGGCAGCCAAGATCCGCGGTCTGGCGATCGAGGGCGGATCCATGACGGTCGCCTTTTGCACCGAATTGACCAAGAAGCTGCCGAAAGTGGAACTTGCGTCCACGACGAATCTGGTCGAGCAGCTTCGCGAAATCAAGGACAAAGACGAAGTAGCGGAAATCCGCGAGGCGATCAACGTCGCCGAACGGGCGTTCGCCGTTGTACGCGCATCACTGCGGCCCGAAAGAAACGAGAAGGAAATCGCATGGGAATTGGAGAACCAAATCCGCCTGTTCGGCGGCACGCGATGCAGCTTTACGCCCATCGTCGGCGTAGGCCCACGCGGGGCCCTGCCGCACGCCACCCTTTCGGACCATTGCATCGCGGAAAGCGACTTCATTTTGATTGATTGGGGTGCCAAGGGGCGGCTGTATGTGAGCGACTTGACGCGTGTTCTAGTGACCGGTAGAATTTCGCCCAAACTCGAACGTATATATGGAGTTGTGCTTAGAGCACAGCAAGCGGGAATCGCCGCCATCAAGCCCGGCGCGGTGATGAAGAAGGTCGATGCGGCCGCCCGGAAAGTGATTGAGGACGCCGGGTTTGGCAAGCGGTTCGGACACGGCCTGGGGCATGGAATTGGTTTGGAGGTGCACGAAGGACCTAACCTTGCCGCCAACAAGGAACGGAAGCTGAAGGCCGGCATGGTCGTCACCGTGGAACCAGGCATCTATCTGCCAGGTTGGGGTGGCGTGCGTATCGAGGATGATGTATTAGTGACACGGACGGGTCATGAAGTGCTCAGCAGCGTCCCCAAAGAATTCGGCGACTGCGTCCTTTAGTGATCCAGGTCCACCTGATTGCGGGGCGTGTGCTACAGGCATGGCGATGATGTGCTTGTTGTTCACGCCCCGAGCCATTTGTAGGGCCAGTGCCAGTCGGAGAAACCCATGGCGAAGTCGGATCCGAATGTAGACGACGTTTTTGACATCAAACAAATTCGCCGGCTGATCGAGTTGATGAAGGAACACGATCTCAGCGAGATCGACTTGCGGCAATCCAGTCAACGGATTCGTCTCTGCCGCGGCGGCTTGGTCGAAACGCCCGGCGGCGTGGTGCCTCAAACCCAGATTCCTTCCGCTGCGATCCCGGCGCCACAGACGCCTGCGCAGACCGAGACGCCGAAACCGGCCGACGAGTCCCAGGAACACATCGCTTACATTACCAGCCCCATGGTGGGCACGTTCTATTCCAGTGCGAACCAGAATGCAGAACCCTACGTCCGAGTCGGCGACCACGTCGATCCAGAAACGACCGTTTGCATCGTCGAAGCCATGAAGGTGTTCAACGAGATTCCTGCCGAAATCAGCGGGCGCATTTTGGCCGTGCTTGTCGAAGCCGAGGAATCGGTCGACTATGGCAAGCCGCTTTTCAAGGTCGACACAAGCAAGTGACGCGCTTATCCCCCTGACATGTATAAACGCATCCTAATCGCGAATCGCGGCGAGATTGCCTTACGGATCATCCGGGCCTGCCGCGAGATGGGCGTCGAGACGGTGGTCGTTTACAGCGATGCCGACCGCGGCAGCGCGTACTTGGATTTGGCGGACGAGACGTACTGTATTGGTCCGGCGAAGAGCGCCTTGAGTTACTTGAAGACCGATCGAGTGATCAGCGCCGCGGAAGTGGGCAATGTGGAAGCCATTCATCCGGGCTACGGCTTTCTGGCGGAAAACGCCCACTTCAACGAGATCTGCCGAAGCTGCAAGATCGACTTCATCGGCCCCACGCCCGAAGCGATGGAGAAACTGGGCGACAAGAACCAAGCCCGCGCCATCGCTCGCCAAGCCGACGTGCCCGTCGTGCCGGGAAGCAAGGGCCTGGTGCAGAACGAAAAGGAAGCCCTGGAAGTCGCCCATGAAATCGGGTTTCCCGTACTGATCAAAGCCACGGCCGGCGGCGGCGGCAAAGGCATGCGAGTGGCTGCCAACGACCTGTCATTGAAAGCGGCCTTGTCGCAAGCGCAGACGGAAGCCAAAGCCGCCTTTGGCAATGCGAGCGTGTACTTGGAAAAGCTCGTCGAACGGCCGCGCCACATCGAGGTGCAGATGCTGGCAGATCAGCATGGCAACGTAGTGCATCTGTGGGAACGCGATTGTTCGACTCAGCGCCGCCACCAGAAGCTGATCGAGGAAAGCCCAGCGCCGAATCTGCCCAAAGAGGCCCGCCAGGCCATGTGCGAGGCAGCGGTACGGTTGGTCAAGACCGCGGAGTACACAAACGCGGGCACCGTCGAGTTTGTCGTGGATCAGGACAACAACTTCTACTTCATCGAATTGAACGCACGCATTCAAGTCGAGCACCCCGTGACGGAAATGGTGACCGGCGTGGACTTGATCAAGTCCCAGATCATGATTGCGGCCGGGCAGGAATTGCCGTTCACGCAGGCAGACGTCCGCAGCAGCGGCGTGGCGATCGAATGTCGCATCAACGCGGAAGACCCGGAACGCAACTTCCAACCGAATCCCGGCACGATCGAGCAGATTTTCGCCCCAGGCGGGCTCGGCGTGCGGTTCGACACGCACGTCCACTCCGGATACACGGTCCCTTCGCACTATGATTCCATGATCGGCAAGTTGATCGTGCATCAGCCGACGCGGACCGACGCAATCGCCTGCATGCTACGGGCCCTTGACGAGTTGCGAGTCACGGGCATCCACACGACGGCGCCGTTCCACAAGCAAATACTGACGCACAGCAAGTTTGTCGAAGGCCACGTCGACACCGGCTTTGTGGAACGTACTTGGCTTTCCTAACGAAAGTCGACGACGCGCGGTCGAGCAAGGGAGTTCCGTCCAATGGCCGACACTCAGACCTCGCTGCGTTCAGCCGGCTGGGTCAGTCTTTGGTCATTCGCTCAACTGATCGTGCAGTTTGGCTTTCAGGTCGTGCTGGCCAAGCACTTCGGCGCTTCGGCTGACATGGACGCCTTCGTAGCGGCGATTGCCCTGCCAACGGTGCTCAGTTCCATTTTCGTCGGCTCGCTCGGCTACGCGTTTGTGCCGGTACTCACCGAACGGTTGAGCGCCGATGACCCGGTGAAGGCTAGGGCAACTGCAAACAGCGTCCTCACGGTGCTGGTCGCAGGAACGGTCTCGCTGTCGACCGCAGTGTCTTTGCTGGCGCGTCCGCTGACGGGGATCCTCTATCCCGGATTCTCGGTCGAGCAGTCAGAAGTGACCGCACAACTCGTGGCAATACTGGCCTGGCTGATTTTCACCAACGGTTCACTCGCATACTCCCAGGCCGTTCATCACTGCCACAGACACTTCATTATCCCCGCGATAGCGCCGGTGGTCGGCACTGGGGCGACGCTCGTGGCAGCCATCATGTGGCAAGACAGTGGCATCGTGGCCATCGGATACGCTGTTCTCTTGGGCTCGATTGTAGCCGCCGCCATCCAGATCCTGTTCCCGCTCCGCGGCTTTCGCCTCAAGTTCGAGTTTGATGACGCCGCCAAGCGATGTTTTCGTCTGATGGTGCCTTTGATATGTGGCGCTGCCTACTTCCGCCTGGATCCACTTGTCGATCGACATCTGGCCTCAAGTCTGGCGACCGGTAGCGTCTCACATTTGGGTTACGCCTCCCGGTTGGTGACAGCTCTCTTGCTGATCAGCACAAGCGGATTATCGGTTGTTGCTTTTCCCAATCTCGCGATGCAACGGGCAACCGGGCGACTCGATGCCTTCCGCGCCGAGGTAGCACACGCCGTGCGGTGCCTTTGCGTCATCCTACCGCCCATCGCAGTCGGCCTGGCGTGTTATAGTAAATGGGTAATCCGAGATTTGTTTCAGCGCGGAGAATTCACGGCAACCGATACTCGGGCTGTGGCAACATTGCTGACACTGTATTTGGGAATGGTGATTGCGGCGGCGTTCGGCGAGATAGCGACGAAAGTCTTTTTTGCGCTCTCCGACACGCGGACGCCAACCATCATTGGATGTGCAGGCTTCACGTTGGGAGTGATCCTAAAGGTCGCCCTGACGCCGAGTTTGGGCGTTGCCGGAATCGTGATTGCTACGTCGCTGTACTACATGGCAAACGTAGCGACGATGGCGGTGCTGATCGTCAGGCGGTTGGGGAGCGATGCTCTTTCCGGAATGCCCGGCTCTCTGGTGCGTTCGCTCCTGGCGTCGACCTGTGCCGTTGTGGTTGCCTTTCCGATCGCGCGATTGGGCATCCCGTTTGGTTCAATCATTGGGGCGGCCTGCGGGGCGGCCGTCTATGTGGTCGTGATGACACTCGAACGCGACGAGTTTGCCATGCGGTTCTTCAGAATGCTGACCAATCGTGGCGGCAACGATTCGAAGGCTTAGGTTGGTGAGTAATGGTCAATGAAGCACCCAGGTTTACGGTAGGAAACTTCGGAAAAGCGCTGGCCAGTCCGCTTTACTCCTTCTTCCTTGTGTTGAATCGAGGTGATCGACGACTTGCCACGATCCAAGCCACTCGTTGGAAGAGGCTATTCTGGAGTAGATCGCGGACGATTCAGGAGATGGAAACGCTTCGGCCCCATTGTTGCTGGCAACCAGAGAAAGTCGATTTCGTCCTGGACTGTGTGCGAAGAACCGAGGGCCTTGATGGAGACATCGTCGAGCTTGGTTGTTATCAAGGCGGGGGTACGCTCCTGATGGCCGAAGCTCTGCGGGGCATGGATTCATCGAGAACAATTTGGAGCTTTGACTCCTTCGAGGGTTTCCCAGAGGTGTTGAACGAAGACCGAACGGAAAACGGCGAGTGCCACGCCACAGAAGAGAGGTTCCGCGATACGTCGGCGCGTGCGGTCAGAGAAACCATGCGATTCTTCGGTGTCGATGGATACGTTCGGATTGTCGAAGGCGATTTCGTCGACACCGTTCCCGAGACACTTGCGGGCACAGACCGAACGTTCTCACTGGTCATCATTGACTGCGACGTCTACGCCGGCGCGAAGTTCTGCCTGGCGTACTTCGTCCCAAAAGTGACGCCGGGAGGAATCATCGTGGTCGACGACTATGGTACCCCCGGCGAACTTGACTCGTCGACGTACCCGGGGGTGCGGAAGGCCGTGGACGAGTATCTGGACGGCGACACTGGACGACTCGTCCACGGGGCCCGTTCAATGTGGTACATGACGAAAGAGTGACAGTCTGTCGACGCAAGCCCGACACGTGAGTCTTGGTGTCGCGCACGTCAGGCACGGGTGCCACAGACCATCGCGGACTTTTGATGCCGAGTCGCACAATACGAGTTAGCTCGACCTTCGAACGATTGGAATTAGCAGGTTCTGGAATCGCGCCACCGTTTTCTCTAACGTGTAGTCCTTCAGAATGCGCGCCCGCAAGCGATCGGACATCTGCGTGCGCGCGTCTTCGTTGCCCAAAAAGAATTCGATCTTGCCCCGAGCCTCTTCCGCCGTCCGAAAGACGGCGATTTCGCGGTCCACGTCAAAGCAATCCACTAGATCTTGCGTCGCTTCCGCCAAGATGAAGCCGCCACACAATGGAACCTCGTAGATCCGCGACGAGAAACCATTCACCTGCTGGTGCCCCGCACGCAAGTGAAGATTGATCTTGGACGCGGCATAGACCAGCGACTTGTCTTTCGGATCCAGTGATACGATGTCGGCTCGATCGGGCAGAGCGGATTCTTCCTGCCAATCTGGGCCCCAAATCCTCACGGGGCGAGCGAGACTTTGGAAGAAACGTTCGCGATGCGGGAAGTACTTGCCGATGAAGCTCACCTCGGCACCGAATTCCTCACGCTGCTCAGCAGTCAGATTCTGCACTGGATATGCTCCCGGCATGGCGCACCCCTGCAGCACATGCACGTGAGGATGCCCCAGGACGTTCTCGAGAAAAGGAACAGCATACGAGTCGGTTACGACGATCAGGTCGAACTCAGCAGCAGCCTCGACCTGAAACCCTTCGCGGAGCGCCAGATCATCCTCCCAGAGCACGCTCGTGACACCACGTTTTCGGAGTTTCGCCAACGTCGAGGCGCGGATGAACCGATTCGGGCTGTACACCAGGACCACGTCCACGCCAGCTCGACGAATGGTCGAAAAGAGCTGACGTTCGAGGATCGACCGGCCGACCCGACCAAACTGCCACGGCGTGCAGCGCAAGACTCCGTAGACGGGATTGGGGTTGGGGTTGTCGATAGCAAGGAACTCGACTCGATGGCCCAGTCTGCCCAGTTCCGCGGTCAGCCCATGCAAATACTGAGCCCCGCCGCCTTCGAGGTAGCCAACGAACAGAAAACACAAGGACTGCGATGACATAGATCTACATTCGCCGTTCACGCAAGTATTCACGCAGATTTTCTTGCCAGGGAGCAAGGTCTTCGAAACCTTCGTCAACAAGCCTCTGGTTTCTTAGTGAAGTATTGTTGCCGCGTTTCACCTCCTGTGCCACCTCTCGCGTGCTCGATCGTTCGATCAGGTCGACCGGAAGCTTCAGTTGACTGGCAATCTCCACGGCGAATTCGTACCATGTGCAACTCCCGGAACCGGCCAGGTGATATAGACCGTACTTCTCCGTCGCAATCACTTCGGCAATCTTGAAAACAACGGATTTCGCGCTGGTTGGCGACGATCGGATATCATCAACGATCCGCACCGGTTCGTTGTTCGAAAGCTTGCCAACGACCGTTTTGACGAAGTTCGAGTGGTCCTTCGCGCGACTGCCCGTTGCGCCGTACAACGATGCAAGTCGGAACACGAAATAGGATTCCGTGGCCAAGGGGATAAGACTCTCTCCTGCGAGCTTGGATGCCGCATAGAGATTGGCCGGTTGCGGGAGATCCTGCTCAGTGAACGCGTGTGCTTCGGGAGGTGTACAACCCGAAAAGACGAAATCCGTGCTGATATGAACCAGCACCTTGTGGTTTTCAGCGGCGAATTCAGCCAAGTGGTACGGTGCATGGGCGTTGACATCATAGGATGCTGCCGGCGACGAATCCCGATACGCTTTCGGGCCCTGATAGGCCGTGGTATTGATGATCGCGTCAAAACCCATTCGGCCTAGCACGTCAAACAGTTGATCCCGATTGGTCACTTCCACGTCTTCGTGGGTCAACCCGACCGTCTCGTACCCGAGTTGATCCGCGTAGTAGGTGAAATCCGAACCGAGTTGTCCGTTGGCACCCAGTACTAATAGCTTCAGGGCAGAAACGGTGGGGTCGAGTCTTGACTTAGAACTTATCGGATCACTTCGCATTGGAAAGCCCTGAGTTCTGCAACGCTGCCGTCAGTTTCTTCAATTGGCGATCCCAAGCCCGATCCTGGTTGCGCCGACTTTGCGCACGCTGTACCGCTTTAGAAATCGCGGCGGTGCTTACATCCCCGAAATACCGGCCAATGTCGCCAACCGATTCATCGGTCAACCGACGGGACAAGTAAATTGCCGCCAAACGGCCGTCATTGCCTCGACGCCGACGTGCCACCAACTCAGCGCGATCTACGCCCAGCTCGCCACAGACGACCTTCACCACATCCTCCACACTTGGACGCCATGCCAATTGACGCTGCGTGGGAATCGTCGGAGAATCGGGTTGCTCCGCGAGCCTTTGACGCCATTGCTCCAACCAACCTTCGCTTCCCAGCAACACACCGCCCGCTGCTCCAGCCAACGGCGAACTCGCCACTCCGCCAATACCGCTCTCCACAAAACGGCGATACGCTGCCCGAGCACGGTTCGTGTGCTTTCCCAATTGCCCAAGCACCGCCTGACAATCCAACCACGTCGGACTCTCATACACGCCCAGGTAGGCGCCGTAGCTACTCCAGGCGTATTGCTCCGGGGCGTCCACGATCTTGGCTCGTACGGGATTCAAGTGCACATAACGCGTCAATTCCAACGAATGCGACTCATCTTCCACCAGAACCGCCTTGAATCGACCTTGATACAACGCCCCGGAACGACGATGCCGACGGTTGAACGCGCTGGCATAGCCCGAGTTCAAATCGTGCATACCGGGCGAGAGGTTCGGCTGTGGTGTCCGCACATAGAGATGGAAGTGGTTAGTCATGAGCACCCATGCGAAGACTCGCCAGCCGCATCGGACTGCCACGCGCTCCAGCAAATCGACCCAGTGCTCACGATCGGCATCATTGCGCACGATGACGCGCCGCTCCCAACCGCGACTTGTCACGTGATAAAGTCCGTTCTCAACGTCAATTCGCAAAGGTCGAGCCATGGCACGATGATATCTCGCCTTAAGTTCTAAGTCAAGACTCGACCCCATTTCCCCACGCATTGGCAGCCGCGAGTTGGCCAACGTCCCCGACGTCAAACCACACGCCATCATACTCTCGCCACACCGACCGGTGGAGCCTAAGCACCTCGGGCATTTCCGCCGAGAGATCCAGTCCGGTGGCAACGACATACGGTGCCAGCACGCCCCAATCCGTCTTTGGGTTTTTGGGACGGTACTCCATTTGCCCAGTTTTCGGGTCGAAGACACCCATTTCTCGCAGCTTGTCGCGGTCGTCGATCTTCCGCACGTTGATGGCGATGTCCGCCGCCTCGTCCAGAAACACCGAAATGACGTCGTCCACGCAAATTTCGCTGATGTTGTCGCAGGGCATGAGCACAGCCGGACGTTCGTCACCAGTCACTTCGCGGATGAACGCCAATCCCGTGAACATGTCGCGGACGCGCCGGTCATCCTGCACCAAGGTGCGATGACCCGTCTGACGCAGTTTTTGGTCATTTTCATCGTTGGAAAGAACCAGGATTTCGGCCACTCGCTGCGAGGCTTCCAACTGCGCAAGTGGGTACCGGAAGACCGGTCGGTCGAATACGGGCACAAACGCCTTGGATATGTACTTGGTGATCTCCCCCAGCCTGCGTCCGCGTCCACCGCAGAACAGAATTCCCAAGAAGTCATTCATTTTCGCTCCGTCTGCTCGATGTCGTCAGAGAGGATCCAGTTCACGGCCTCTGTCAAATCGGCCACCGTAACGTCCGGGACCACGTCATAGGCTTGATCCCGACCACCCTCGCCCGTGCGGACAAGGATCGTCTTCAAACCTGCCCGCTCGCCCGCAAGCAGATCCGAAGTCTTGTCGCCAATCAAGAAGGATTGGTCACGATCGATTCCAAACTCCTCGACGCCGCGATCGATCATGCCCGTCTTTGGTTTTCTGCAGTCGCAGTCTCGCACCGGGCCAAAATCCGGGTGATGCGGACAGTAGTAGATCGCGTCAATTCGCGCCCCAGCGCGAGCGAGTTGAACCTGCAATTCCTCGTGAATCCGTTTGATTTCGTCGTGCGTGCAAAGCTCGCGGGCCACCGCCGATTGATTGGACACCACGATTGCCAGCCAGCCACGGGCGTTGAGTTTCCGGATCGCGGCGCCGGCGAACGGAAACAGGTCTAGATCCTCGCGACGGCGAATCCATCCCGAGTCTTCATTGATGACTCCGTCCCGATCGAGGAAGACTGCTTTGCGTCGCATGATGTCCAACGGACGGTGTGGGGTACGTTTCCAACGTGCCTCTTCGATTCTGGGCACGTTGGAAACATGCCCCACGTCAAGTATTCCGCCATACGATCCGGGCACCTTCATCTGTCGGCCGGATCGTGAGGGCGATGAAATTTGGGTACAGCCGGTGCATGACAGCTTCCTGTGCGCCGGCTTCCGCGATGGCCAAGATAAAGCCGCCACCACCGGCCCCCAGGAGCTTTGCGCCAATCACCCCGTGCTGTCGCAGCAACGCGTAGAGCTGGTCGACGTAGGGATTGCTGACCGCGTCGGTCAACTCGCGTTTGCGCGCCCAGGACTCGTCCAAGATCTGTGCGAGCACACCGAAATCGACGCTCGGTCTCTCCAACTCTTCCAAGAACTGATAGGAAAGCTGAAGAATGGCGTCCAGGTAGCGCGTGCTGTCCCCCTCGGTGATGCGTTCACGAAGCTGCGTTTGGATTTCGTTATGCTGTCGCGAAAGGTTCGTGTACACGAGGAGCATTCGATCCCCCATCTCCCGGATCGTCTCCTCGGCCAATTTCAAAGGCCGGACTGCAACGCCTTCTTCAGACAACGTAATCGAGTTGATGCCGCCGAAGGCCGTCGCGTACTGGTCCTGAAGACCGCCGACTGTTCCCGCTTCGGTCTCAAGCCGATACGTCGTTTGCGCAAGCTCCGCCGGCGACAATTCGGGATCGCCACGAAGGCCCCGCGCCGCGCACGTCAAGGCAGCCATGACGCTGGACGAAGCGCCGAGTCCCGAGCCCGTTGTCATTACGTCGGACGTGATGACCAGTTCAACACCTCGAAACAGACCGTGGGCCTCCAACGCCGTGCGCGCGTACGGGTGAGTAATTCGGCTGGCTGTTGGTTCCGTTTCGATGCGCGCATGGTGAACTCGAACGTTCGCATCAAACATGTCTTTCAGATCGACGTAGCAGTACAGATCCACGGCCGCAGACACGACGTGTCCCGTCCGTCCGTCCCGAAAGAAATCCGGAAAGTCGGTACCGCCGCCCACAAAGCTCACTCTCACGGGAGCCCGTGCCGAAACGCGTCGTCGATCATACAGCATGGCTCACGCCCGTTTCATTCAACTCAAGGACAACCGCACGCCGTTTCGTCCGCGTTCAGTCGGTCGCCCTCATATGGTGGATGTATCGCTCGATGCCCTCCTCCAACGAAACCCGAGGTGCAAAACCGAGCATCTGGCGTATCTTCTTCGTTGAACACTGGCGTCGCCGCACCAGGTGTTCGTCGTCCGGCAAGTACTCGACCGGCACAGACTTGCCCATTTTTCGGAACAGCATCTCCTTCAGTTCGTTCAGGCTGGTTTCGATGCCGGTTCCCACGTTGAACAGTTCGTTGGCCACGTCTTCCCGGAACATCGCGGCAACGTTCGCCCGAGCGCAGTCCTCCGAATGGATCAAATCCATGGTTTGTTGGCCGTCCCCGTAGATCTGAATCGGCTCGCCCTTGTCGATCAGCAAGATCCACTTCTGGAAAACCTGCGTATAGAAGGCTCCCATGCCCTGGCGCTCACTGTACGTATTGTAGTAGCGAAAGCCACACCACGGTATCTGGTGCCGGAAAGCCCAGCTTCGGTAGAGGGCCTCTTGGGCGATCTTGGTGGCGCCATAGAGCGTCTGGTTGTCGAACGGATGCTCCTCGTCGACGGGCACATACCGCGGATTTCCAAACACGGATGCCGACGAGGCGAAGGTCATTCGCCGCACGCCGTGCTCGACGGCCGCCTGGATCACGTGGAACGTGCCCTTGATATTGACATCGATCGCATCAAACGGGAACTCGCGCGAGTCCATGATCATCATCGATGCCTGATGCGAAACGTATTCCGGCTTCCACTTGGCGAAGACTCGCTGGAGCGTTCGGTAGTTCGCAATGTCGCAGACTTCCAGAGCGGCTGCACCGCGATGCAAGTGCTCGCGAATGTTATCCAGCTTCGCATTGTAGAAGTTGTCTACGATGACGACGAAGTGGCCCTGTTCGATAAGTTGATCGGCGATGAACGAGCCGATGTTTCCTGCAGCGCCAGTCACGAGAACTACGGACATCGTCTTAAGTACACCTCCGCGGGGACGATACTAATTTGATCCGAATAGAGACTTGTTATTCCGTGACAACTGACGGGGCTCCGGCGTCAGGACCGAGCGGCCTCAGCCCTGCACCCGGTCCGATCTCGCGCCGAGAGAATCGGGTCTTCGATCGGCCAGTGAACTCCCACCTCCGCGTCGTCCCACTTGAGCGTCTTCTCCGTTGACGGATCGTAGTACTCCGACATCTTGTAGTGAAAGATACACGAGTCGCTCAAGACCAGATGGCCATTGCCGTACAGTGGCGGCACGAGCACCTGGAGACGATTGAATTCAGAGAGGATGAACGCTTCCCATCGCAGATGTGTCTCTGCGCCAGGACGCATGTCGACGACCACGAAGTAGATACGTCCGGCAAGGCATTGGATCAGTTTCCACGTCTTGTCGTCGTAGTGCAGCCCCCGGAGAATATGCCGCGACGACGTGGAAATGGCGTCGCGCACGAAGGAAACGTCCATTCCCAATTCGTCAGACGTCTTGCGACTGAACGTTTCGACGAAGGAACCACGATAGTCTTCCTGGATGGCTGGCTGGATCACCGTCAGTCCCAGCACATCGCTTGTCCAGCATCGCATTGGCTTTTTTCGGGGGGATTGTCCCTCGTCCTCGTGAGCAGCCGTACACTCGCTACCGGGCGCATCCACCGGACCTCGTTATAGCAGTCACCCCCAAGGCCAGCAAGTGCGACATTCATTGACACATGCCGCCTTTGGCGGTAGTCTTGGATATAGCCTGGATGTGATTTCAGTCTTCGGGAGGGTGGTTCAGATGCAACGGCGAACCCAACGTTTTGCGGCCTTCTTCCGCTACGCGGTGGCCCTGATTGTGTCGTTCAATGTGCTATGTCACTCGCATACGGCCTTGGCTTACAAGCCGGGGAGTCCCCAGGTCAAGCAGATGGTCGAGGCGGGGTTGAAATACCTGGAAGGTGCCGGAGAGGGGTCCCGTGAGGGCGCGCTGTGCTTGCAGGGGTTGGCAATGGTGAAGGCCGGTCGGCCGGCATCGAATCCCAGAATCCAGGAAGCCATCGCGTCCGCTACAAAAATGGCAACGGTGGTCAGCAAGGGCGGTGGGAGCGAGGGCTACGCCGAGGCCGTCGCGTGCATCCTTCTTTGCGAAGTCGATTCGGATCAGTATTCGAGTGAAATCACGGCTCTATACAATGACGTACTGAAACTGCAACAGTCGAACGGCGCTTGGTCCTATCGGCGAACCGGCGTGAAGGATAGCGACACGTCGCTGACTCAATACGGCATGCTGGCCCTTTGGACAGCCGACAGCTACGGACGGAGGGCTCCCCAAGGACCTGTGGCTCAAGCCGCACGTTGGCTGATGCAAACGCAGACGCAAGATGGTGGTTTCTGCTACAAACCGAATATCGGAGACCCGAATTCACGCCAATCGACGCTTTCCTGTACAACAGCGGGGGGGGGATCTCTCTATATGGCGGCCTATCTGCTTGGGTTCAAGGCGAAGGCGGAGAAGAAGGACGACGGACTGCCGCCCGCATTGGAGCTAGTGGAAACGACAGCCGAGTCCGAAACGCGACTCCAAGCGCAAGGCATTGATGCAACCGCCATCCAACGGGCATGTGTGGCGGGCGACGGGTGGGTCAGCAGGCACTTCGGCCCCCAGAACCAGAATGCCATGTGGACGTACTACTACCTGTACGGTCTCGAACGCCACATGAGCTTTCGAGACCTGGTGCAAGGCAAGAAGCCAGAGGCCGAGCCGGCGTGGTACAACACGGGTGTCACGTATCTAATGAATCAACAGAAAAAAGATGGGAGCTGGGCTGGTCCCAATGGTGGCGAAATTGACACGTCTTTTGCGATTCTGTTTCTGGTGCGGAGCACCCAAAAGTCGATCGGGACGGCCATCCTGAACGAAGGTGTCCTTGTTGGCGGTCAGGGGCTGCCGAAGAACATCACCAACGCGACGATGCAGGATGGAAAGGTCGTGACGCCGAAGGCACAGCGTGACGTCGACGATTTGTTGAAAATTGTCGAGAGTGCCGACAACAAGGAATTCGATCCGGACGCCTTTGAGGGGATGTCTTTGCACGACGATATCGAAAAACGGACCAATCAACTCGTTCGCCTGCGTGAGATGGTCAGCAACGAGGACTACAATGCCCGTCGTGTGGCTGTGCGAACGCTTGCCGAGGCTCGCGAATTGGACAATGTTCCTGCCCTGATCTACGCACTGACTGACGAGGACGGGAGTGTTGTCATGTCTGCACGGGACGGTCTACGCTTCATCAGCCGCAGATTCAGCGGGTTCGGCATGCCTGACCTTAAAGTGCAGAATGAAAAGATGATAACGCCCACGCCGGATCAGCAGCAGGCCGTTGCGGAGAAATGGAAGAAGTGGTACTTGTCCATCCGGCCGGACGGGGAACTGATAGAATAGCTCAGATTCTTCACGAAACGTGCCACCACGCCCGAAACGATCGCGTGTCTTCATTCGCAAAGCACTGCTTCTCTGCGCGGCTCTGGTGATTGGCGTAATCCTGTGTGAAGTCACTCTGCACGTGGCCGGCATCTCGTATCCCGTGCTCTACACCTACGATTCAGATCTGGCATCGCGTCACCTGCCTGGAGCCTCTGGTTGGTGGCTGCAGGAAGGCCGAGCGTATGTTCGCATCAATCGGGATGGACTGCGCGACGGCAATCATCGCAATCCAAGACCTGAAGACGCGTTTCGCATTGCGCTCTTGGGCGACTCGTACTGCGAGGCATTTCAGGTCGAAGTCGAAGATGCTTTATGGTCGGTCATGGAGGCCGAATTGAATCAACGTCAAGCCATCGAGGGCAGGAACTTCGAAGTCATCAATTTCGGCGTCTCCGGCTACGCCACGACTCAAGAGCTACTGCGACTCAGACGCGATGTATGGGCATACGATCCTCAAGTGGTCCTGCTCGCCTTCACGCCGCAGAACGACGTGAGAGACAACGCGAAATCGCTTGCGTTAGAAGCCGATCCGCAGCTCGGTGGCGTGAGACCGTTTTTCGAGTTACGCAACGGCGAACTCGTTCTGGACAACTCGTTCCGCGATTCAGCTCCTTACCTTGCCAGATCGTCACGGTACGAGTGCGCAAAGGCGACGATCGTGAACAAGTCCTACCTATTGCAGCTATTGAAGCATGTGAAACAGCGCGGGTTTCGCCGGGACGCTCCGCCGCAGAACGGCGAGGACGAACCGATGCTCGACCATGCACGCCAGTCGGCCGAGATCTACTCGGCGCCAAAGACAGAGGACTGGACTATGGCTTGGCAGATGACCGAGCGAATGATCCAGCAGATGCACAAGGAAACGCGCCGCCACGACGCCCGCTTCTGCGTCGTCGTTCTCAGCACCTGTTTGCAGGCATATCCCGACGCGCGAGTTCGAAGGAAGTTCATGGACGAACAAGGGATCGATGATCTTTCATACCCAAATCGAAGAATCGTCGAGTTGGGCGAACGCAGCGGCTTTCCCGTGGCCGACGTCGCGCCATTTCTGCGGGCTCATGCCGAGAAACACCAGGAGTTCCTCCACGGCGCATATAACACGCCCAAGGGCGTCGGACACTACAGCGTCGAAGGGCATCGGATCGTTGGGGAATACTTGGCCGAGTGGCTGCGCAAGGAACTCCAGACCGACGATTCGATCAGCCATGGTACCGCTCCAGCCAAGCCTGGAACATAAGCACGTCCCAAAGCAGATACTGCCAGTCGTGGCGGCCGGAAAGATGCTCCTGCCATTTGCTGCGAATTGGCTCGGGGTCGAAAAAACCTTGTCGCCGTAATCGCTCGTGGCTGAGCAATTCCTCGGCCCATTCGCGCAAGGGGCCGCGCAGCCAAACGTCGATCGGCACCCCGAAGCCCATCTTAGGACGATCTATCAGTTCGCGTGGTACATACCGCTCAAGTACTCGTCGCAAGAGCCACTTCGTTTCGCGGCCACGCGTTTTGATTTCCAGCGGCACGCGCCACGCGAACTCGACAACACGATGATCGAGCACGGGCACGCGGGCCTCCAAGCCAACAGCCATACTCGCACGGTCCAGTTTGACCAAGATGTCGTCGGGCAGATAGGTCACCGAATCCATGTGCATCATATGCTCAAGGAAACTCCGAGAACCCGGCTCGTGGTCCAATAACGGAAGACTGGATTCGTCCGTATCCAGCCCCAGAACCACGGAATCCACTTGACGCCAATGGGTATTGAACCTCCCGTACAATTCGCCTGGAGTGGTAGGAGACGTCAATTCGGCCAAGGTACGCAGCTTCCGTGCAACCGTCCCAGATCCAAGAGGGCCAGCTATTGCGCTGGCCAGACGCGATGCAACCCGTCGAATCATCGGCGGACACCAGCCGATGCGGCGCCAGAGGCGGCTCATGTACCGATAGCGATCGTAGCCACAGAACAACTCGTCTCCCCCGTCCCCCGACAGGCAAACCGTGACATGGTTTCGCGCCATCCGAGAAACCAAAAAGGTGGGAATCTGCGAAGGGTCCGCAAACGGCTCGTCGTATAGCTCTGGCAGTCGTGGGATAACATTGCGCGCATCGGCCGACGTTACGTAGCATTCCGTGTGCTCGGTGCCTAAATGGTTGGCGACGGCCTTGGCAAAAGGAGCTTCGTCGTAGCCGAATTCCTTGAAGCCGATGGAAAAAGTTCTGACCGGCTGCGTACTCTGAGCCTGCATCAGTGCGACAACAGTCGACGAGTCGATGCCGCCCGACAGGAAGGCGCCCAACGGGACATCCGCTTCCATGCGCCCGGCGACGGAATCACGCAACAGCCGATCCAGCTCCGACACGGCCTCGTCGGCAGATCCTCGAAACGGCGTGGTTAGGCCCTCGCCGACAGCTTCGTCCATCTCCCACCACGGCATCGGATCTGCGTCGCCAGAAGCTGTTTCCCGTGAAACAACAAGCATCGTGCCAGCGGGCAATTTCTGAATGCCGCGGTAGATCGAGTGAGGCGCAGGGATGTAGCCGTGTCGGAGCAATCGAGCCACCGCGCCCCGATCAATATCCGCGCGGAACTCCGGATGAACGCGAATGGCTTTCAATTCCGAACCGAAGAGAAGGCACCCGTTCGCCCAACCGTAATAGACCGGCTTGATTCCAATGCGATCCCGCACCAGCGTCATTCTCGAACGCTGCTGGTCCCATACGGCAAACGCAAACATGCCGATCAGTCGCCGTACCGTGTCCCGTATGCCCCATTCGGCCAACGACTGCACGAGGACTTCCGTGTCTGAGTGCCCTCGAAAACGGTGCCCGAGACTTTCTAGTTCCTTGCGCAACAGCGCGTGATTGTAGACCTCGCCGTTGTAGACGATCCTGAATCGACCGCAGGCGGAGCGCATCGGTTGGTGGCCATGTCGCGACAGATCCACGATGGACAAGCGGCGATGCCCCAACGCCATCCCATACCGGGCGTCCACCCAGGTTCCGCTATCGTCCGGCCCGCGGTGCCCCAACTCCTGCGTCATCGAGGCTACGGCGTCAGTCTGTTCGACCTCGCTTCGCCCGTGCCAGTTTAGAAATCCGACTATGCCACACATGGTTTACGTGGATGCTTTGCAGGGTGTCTGGTGCAGTCTATCATTACCATGTCGAAATAGAACCCTCGTATCAACTGTGGGCTGGCCCCCGGCTAGACCGATTACCAAGCCAACGCAAGCGAAGAGTGAGCCAGATGTGCGCAAGGACTCGCGTTCTTTTTGCCATCGGATCGATGGCCGGTGGAGGAAGCGAACGGCAGGTCGTGGAACTGCTGAAGCAACTGGATAGATCCAGGTTCACCCCGTCATTGTACCTCGTCTATCGAACGGGCGAACTGTTGCCGGAGATTCCCGAGGATGTCCCGGTCTTTTCCTTCTGGGAAAACCATGAGTTACCACGCTGGAACTACCCCGGGCGGATTCACCGTTGGCAGGTACGACACCTGAGCCACATTTTGAACGAGCAGAAGGCGGATGTCGTCTACGATCGCACATTGGTGATGACGCTTGTTTCCGCTCCCGCTGCAATCCGCGCGCGCGTACCGTTTGTCTCCGTTGCGGTCGCCGATCCCAAGTACGACCTGGAGCATTCTGACGCGCGGTTCAAATGGCTGAAGAAACGGTTGCTTCGCAAAGCCTACCGGGAAGCACGTCAAGTCGTCGCGGTCTCCGAGGATCTTCGGCGGCGGCTGATCGAGTACTACGCCCTGTCACCAGACAAAGTGGCAGTAATTCGAAACCCAATCGATTTGGCTCGCGTGGATTGCCTAGCCGCCGAAGGCGAGCCAGACTTCCAGGCGGATCGATTTCACATCGTAAGTGCCGGTCGGCTTCAGGAACAGAAGGGCTACGTCCACTTGCTTGCCGCAATCGACCAGTTGGTGAACGTACGGGGGCGAAAACAGGTGCTACTGCATATTCTGGGTCAGGGCCCGCAAGAACAAATGCTGCGATCGATCGTAGTAGAGCGGAACCTCGAAGAATATGTGTCATTTGATGGCTTCCAACCGAACCCACTCAGCCATTTTCGTGCTGCTCATTTAGTATGTTTGGCTTCGATCTACGAAGGTATGCCGAACGTGCTGCTGGAGGCGATGGCGTGCCGTACGCCCGTATTGGCCGCCAATTGCCCAACTGGCCCTCGTGAATTGCTCGACGACGGACGGCTCGGGAGGCTGGTGCCGCCGGCCAATGCCGGAGAGCTGGCCGACGCCATTGACGACGCCATGTCGAACTACGAAAAGTGGCTAGATTTGGTCGCTGCCGCTCGGGCGTGGGTGGAGGAGAGATTCTCTGTGGAGACCGCCGTGCGAGGCGTCGAACAGGTTCTCTACGAATCGAGTCTAGGCAATCAGTTGTGACTGCACCTGACTTGCCACCACGCACCCATAACCACCATTTCGCGCAGCCTTACTATCTTCACTGGCGGTTTCTCTTGCGCACAACATCCGGTCGTTCGCTTCGTCACATTTTGTCGAGAATTCCTATGCTTTCAAAGCAAAGCTAGTTGCCCCAACTTGCCGATAGTACTTTCTAATGAAAGACTTCCTATTTTCACAATCAACGAACGTTCTTCTCGGCGTTCATCAAATAGCAAAGGAGGTTCCCGCACAATGCAGGGCCACTCTACCTATCTGACAACATTAGAGGAGTTACGAGACTACGTACAAGAACAACTTTGCGATCAAAACGAACTGGAGGTTGGGGCCTTTCAACTGACTGAACGAATTCTTGTCAAAAGGGAAGCACCGTGCGGAATCAACTTCTGTCTGCACGGACCTCGGAGCGTCAAGCTAATTGCGATTTGGGAGACGAGCAGCAATACAGTGCTCTTTTACAGCTCAGCAGGGGAACGAGTGCAACGCATTCGGCTGGCTCGCGCCCCGACCCTTGCATAGCGCCCCAGACTTCATCATTCCATTCATCGAGTTCACAGCAAGGAGGTTAGGACTATGCTCGTTTTGTCTAGGAAAGAAGGCGAACGAATCAAACTGGGTGATTCGATTATCATAACCGTGGTTGGTGTTTCGGGAGACAAGGTGCGGGTCGGCATTCAGGCTCCCTCGAGTGTATTGGTGTTGCGGGAGGAGTTGAAGCCGCACGAGCAGCGAGTAATGCGGACCCGTGCGGCCGCGTAGTTGCAGGAAAACACGATTTTCCGCCAAACGCGTCGAGTTTGCTCAGCGAACTCGACGCGTTTTTTTTGGTCGGATCGGTCGCGAAGGAGGCTCGTGCGAGCCGAGTTTACGAGAGCTAATCCCAAAGGGATGGTCCTATGTTAGCCCGGGTAGCATCGGAACCCGAACACAAGCGCCACCCTTATAAGGGGAATCCAGCCAAGAGGATGCTGGGCACCGCAATCACCCAGAATGTGGTGAAAAGAGTCGGGGCGGCCAGATTCGAACTGGCGACTTCCTGCTCCCAAAGCAGGCGCGCTAACCAGGCTGCGCTACGCCCCGCAATTCCAAGAGGTCCGTTCTCCTGCGAATCAGCAAACCTAAATCTAACGATCACACGCCAGCTACGCAATTGGCCATCGAGCCATCACTGGGATCACATCAAGCCGCACGCGCCTCGATGATGCCATCGCCGCTGTCGCCCAGCAGCTCGCGAATGCGTTCGAATTCCTCGTGACCGCCGAAGTGAATTACGATCTTCCCGCGCCCACGGCTGCCTTGTCGGATCTCCACTTTGGTGCCAAGTGCCGCGCGAAGGTCCTGCTCCAAAGACGCAAGATGCTCGCTGCGGGTTCGCTTTCGCTTGGCGCCGTCGCCGCCAACCACGCCCAAGACGGGCCCATCCTCTTCTCGAATCTTCTCCTGGACTGAGGATTCAATGGCTCGTACGCTCAAGCCCTCCTGACGCACCCGATCGCAGAACTCGACCTGCAGCGACTCCTCGCCCAGCGGCAACAGCGCACGGGCGTGTCCGGCTGACAACTCGCCTCGGCGAAGAGCGTCTAAGACCTGTTCGGGCAGTTCCAAGAGCCTCATCAGATTGGCAATGGTGGATCGGTCGATCTTCAAGCGGCGAGCCAAGTCTTCCTGGGAACACTCGTGCTCCTCCAGATACCGCTTGAAGGACAATGCCTTCTCGACTGGATTCAGGTCTTTGCGTTGGAGATTCTCGACGATTGCTAGCTCTGCCACCAGCCGGTCATCGGCTTCGCGCAGTCGTGCGGGCACGGTGGACCAGCCGGCTTGAATGGCGGCGCGCAACCGGCGTTCGCCCGAAATGAGCTGATACCGGTCGCCAACCCTTCGCACCAGAATGGGTTGGAGCATGTCGTGTTCTTTCAGGCTCTCCGCCAGAGAAACGATTTCCGGTTCGCTGAAGTCGCGGCGCGGCTGGAAGGGATTATCGTCGATCTCGTACACGTTCAGATCGAGCAAGCCCCCGCTGCCTGCGCCGGGCATTGTGTCCGCATCGGCCACCGTTTCTCGCGCTTCGGCTGGTGCGTCGATTTGCTCGCGTCCAGATCTCGCGTCGCTTCGAGGCTCATCCAGTGGTGCACCCAACAAAGCCGCAAGCCCTCTTCCCAATCGTCTATCCTTACTCATGGTCCAATACCTCCATGCAAAGCTCAACGTATGCCCGTGATCCCACACAGCGTGGGGCGTAGTCGATAACCGACTGACCGTAGCTGGGAGCCTCCGAAACGGTGACGTCCCGAGGGATGACCGTATCGAATACGATGTCGCCGAAGAATTCCCGGACTTCGGTTTCGACTTCGCAAGTCAATTCCAATGTCGAATCGTACATGGTCAGCAGGATCCCACCGAACTCCAATCGCGCCGCCTGCCGCCCGATGATCCGACGTATCACGTGGATCATCTGCGTCAGCCCCTCCATGGCGAAGTACTCGCACTGGATGGGCATGAGCACTTCGCTCGAAGCGGCCAGGGCGGCCTGAGTCAACTCGCCTAGCGATGGCGGGCAGTCGATCAGCACGTAGTCAAACGTGTTGGTATTGCCCGCCAAATGGCGCCCCAGGGTTGCGGCTGTCTGTTCGTTGTCGCGACAGAGGTACTCCACGTCGCAGAAACTACGGCTGCCGGGGAGCAGTTGCAGATTCGGCGACGCCGTCTGGCAAAGCCGTCCGTGCAACGGTTCCTCCAGCACTAAAGCGTGCCGGTCGGTAGGCTCGCAGTCCATACCGGTGGTGGCGTTGCACTGCGGGTCCAAGTCCACCAGCAGCGTGCGGTGGCCAGACTTGGCCAGAGCGGCCGCCAGATTCACAG
>JADHUC010000149.1 GCA_016784735.1 Pirellulaceae bacterium
GAAGACCGCGCGAGGAACGACACCCGTATGGCCATCGAGAGTGAACGCCCAGTGGTCGTTCCGCGACCAGTTTTTTCCTCGAATGTTCGAGGGCACGTCCCAGACGTTGACCGTATTCTGAGCGCTGGCCAGGACGAGGCGCCGGCCATCATGGCTAAACCTTACACTCAGCAGCCCCCCGACTTGAGAGGAAAGCGAGCCGAGTTCCTTTTTGCCGTCGGCGTCAAAGAAGTGAACGACTTGGTTCGAAATAGCAGCGGCAAGCCTATGGCTATCTGGGCAGAAGGCCACGCTTTGCGGAAAGGGTACGTTAAACCTGTGAAGCTGGTTACCGGACTTGGGGTCCCAAATCGCTACCATGTTATCTTCGCCGGCCGTGGCCAATAAACTCGAGTCAGCACTGACGGCGACGTCGTAGACCGCACCATAGTGCGCTGGGATCGAATGGATCTGCTTCCCGCTGGGCAACTCCCAGATTCTTAACGTTTGATCTGAACTCACCGACGCCAGATAGGAATCGTCGGGACTGAAGGCAATGCTGCGAACCGTGTCTTCGTGCCCTTTTAACGCGGCGCGGCTTACTCCGGTCTTCGCATCCCAGATCTTGATGGTCCGATCCGCACTGGCCGAGGCGAGTCGGCGGCTATCGCGGCTGAAAGCCACGCAGGTGACGGCGCCGTCGTGCTGACAGACGATGTGCCCCTTGGGATCGCCGGACATATTCCACAGCTTGATTGTGTTATCAACGCTGGCTGAGGCGAGCAGGCGTCCTTTGGGACTGAACGCCACATCGATGACATGTTGACTGTGTCCGTGAATCACACGCAGCGTTTCGCCATCCGTCACACTCCAAATCCTGACGGTGCCATCTTGGCTGGCCGATGCGAGCGACTCACCATCCGCGCTGAACGCGACCGCATGAATCGCACCACGGTGTCCGTAAAGTGAGTGTTTCGCGACGCCGCTTGTCATGTCCCAGATTACGACTTCATGTTCATGCGCTACGGTTGCTTGTGCAAACATGCCGTCGCCGGAAGCCAGGTACTTGCCGTCCGTGCTGAACGCCAGGCTCCCCACCCTTACCTTGTGCCCGAGAAGGCTCATCGTTTCGCGACCGCTTGTGGCCTCATAGATCTTGATCGTGCCATCAGCACTTGATGCCGCCAGCCGATCTTGGTCAGGGTGGAAGCAAAAAGCCGCCCCCTTAAATATGTGGCTCGCGTCCGGCAGCCTATGGATGTGCTCGCCAGTTGTCGCATCCCAAACCTCGATCGCGGCGCGTCTTCCCATCTTGAAGGAGTCCGACGCCAGCAGCTTGCCATCGGCGCTGAACGCCACGCGCAAGAGCTGCGTGGCATCGGAGCGCAGCGTCAGCAGTTCGCGTCCGGTCTGCGCATCCCAGGTCCTGACGACCGCGGCTTGGGAAGGCCCGTACTCCGAGACCGCTGCCGCGATTTGCCGGCCGTCTGGACTGACTGCCACACCAGCGACATTGTTGTTGGCGCCATGGAACGCTTTGATATCGAGTAGCAAATCTCCCGTCGCCACGTTCCGGACCTTGATCATGCCGCCGCCGCGCGTCGAGTGCGTCGAGACAATGCGCTCCCCCTGAGGGCCAAACGCAATACCGTTCCCGGCCGCGATCACGCTGCGCGGATGGAGAGTTTCGTTGACGAGGAAAGTGTCCGCGCGCAAGGTTCGGTGATCGGCTTCGCAAACTCGATTCAGGTAATCCCATTCCCAGCCACGGAGGTCAGGCCGACAGGCGTGAAGGACTTGTTCCGCCTGACCGGAGTTTCCCGCCGACAATTCGCGATCGACCAAGGCAATTCGGTTGAAATAGAGCGAAACCTCGGTATTTTCCCGCTGGGTTTCCGCGCTGCGCCATTGCCAGAGCACCGCGGCAAAACCGACAATCGCAACCATCATCACCACCCCGATCAGTCCCAGGATCACGCTGGTCAACAACGCCACTTGCGGCCGGCGCTTCACCCACTTGACCAAGCGTTCCGCACCAGTGATCGGTCGGGCGAGGATCGGTTCATCGGCCAGCCATCTGCTCAAATCCGCTTGGAGTGCCGCCGCCGAATCGTAACGCCGACGCGGGTCTTTCTCCAAGCACTTCAAGCAGATTGTCTCCACGTCGCGCGGGATTTTGGAATCTAGCTGCCGTGGCGAGACAGGGTCATTGTCGAGCACTTGCAACAGCGTATCCATCGGATTGGAGGCTTGAAACGGCGGTCGGCCCGTTAACGCGGCGTAGAGAATCGCACCCAACGAATACACATCCGCGAGCGGACCCACTTCGCCGAGTCGTCCCGCCGCTTGCTCCGGCGGCATGTAACTGGGCGTCCCCAGGATTTGGCCAGTGGCGGTCAGATTGCTGTCGCCTTCGACTTTCTTTGCCACGCCAAAGTCGGTCACTCGCGGCTGTCCATCTTTATCGATCAGAATGTTGGCAGGCTTGAGGTCGCGGTGGATGACACCTTTGTCGTGGGCGTACTCAATCGCATCAGCAATTCTTCGCACAAGTTCGGCGGCTTCTTTCGGGGGTAGTGGACCGTCGGCGATTTGCGCTGCGAGCGAATCACCTTCCACCAAACCCATTGAAAAATAGTGGTGACCTTCGTGCTTGCCGACCTCGAAGATGGGCACGATGCCCGGATGGTCAAGCTGTGCGGCGGCTTCAGCTTCGGTTTGAAACCGTTCGACATCAGCCTCGCTGGCAAATTCGCCAGCCAGGATCATCTTCAGTGCGACAATACGATTCAGCCGGACTTGGCGAGCCTTGTAGACGACACCCATCCCACCGCGGGCAATCTCATTCAGTAGCTCGTAATCGCCAAAGTACTTAACCTTGGTGCCGATCCGAGGAGCGTAATTCGATGGATCGCCGCCATTTTCGCTCGGCGGAATCGTGGGAGCATCCGCCGCAGTCACCGAGGAATTGATCCGCGTCGCGTCGTCCGCTGATTCAGCCGCTGGATCATTCATGCCGGCCTTCAGCAGGCACTTCGGACAAACGCCCGCCGGTGCGTCAGACGGCAGCTCGGTCCCGCAATCCGGACAGGTTTTGTTTGTGCTCATGGTTGTCTCCCAGGTCCTTCATAGTGTATTGACGGAAACTCCGGAAAGCGCAACCAGGTTCTTCCCTTAATCTGAAAACGTCACGAAGAGATATTGCACTTCGCTGTCGATATCTTCCGCTGACGAAACGGTTTGTGCGATTTCATCTCGCAGCAACTCGCGGTAGCGGCCGCGCATCCGGCTGGCCGCCATGCGAGCCGCAGACTCGCTGAGCCCCAGATCGACGGCGACCGTCGCGTAAGACGATTCGCCTGATCCGCCGATGAATTCCTTGAGGCAGTGGAAGTGCTGCCCCTTCCCACTCCGTTCCATCTCACGTTGAAGTCGATTCATCACGCGATTCAACAGCGTGACGGCCCACTGCCGTTCGTAGATCCGTTCGGGGGTGAGTTGGTCTGACACTTCACTCCAACTTGAGTCCTGAGACGCGAAGTCGAGCGAGTGAGCTGAGGAAACACCACCACGTTTCTGCGCCTTTGCTCTCTCCCATTCTTTGGATAGGAAGTGTTTGAAAGCCGTGATCAAGAACGCTCGAAATCGGCCACGTTCGGGATCAGCTTCCGCCAGGTAGTGTTTCTCAAGCAGTCGCTCGAAAAAGGCCTGAGTCAGGTCTTGCGCTTCATGGATGTCGCTAACACGACGCCGTACGTACGCATAGAGCGGGGGCCAATACGCCCGGCACAACTTTTCAAGTGCCCGATCCGATTCAGCGTTGCCACGCTCTCCGGCGGCGAGCACCAGACTCCAATGTGTCGTCGCGAATTGACCTGCGGATCGTTTTTTGGAATCGGTTTGTTGGTCGTCGTATTCCATAACCAGCATTATACGTTCGCGCAACGCGATCCACAGCGCATCGCCCACAAACGACAATGCCGAACGCATTTCGAGACTGGCGGGAAGAGTATGCGCATCACCAGCGTCAAGGCTCGACGAAGGGGCTTGATGAATTGCACGTTGGGCGATCGGAACCCAGGAATCGTGGCTACGGAGAGCGAAAGTCAAAACATCGCCACACGATAGACCGCGGCGGGGCGTGCGATGCTACAATAGTTACCGCCCGCGAGCCTGGATTAGTCTGTGGCTCAACCAAAATGGGAAGAGTCGGTTCGAGGATCTTGCAACAGCGCGTGAATGAATGCCAACATCACATGCTAACGCAGTATCGAGAGACGCGTATCATGCAAACCTGGCTTATCTACTATCCGCAGTTATTGACACCAAGCACGACGACGCCAGCCTACGACAACTATGGGCAACTCGCGGCGGCTCGGACGGTTTGGGAGGAGGAGACTGATGCGAAAGAGACTGTTCATTCTTGCTTGCTGCCTAATCCTGGCGGCACTGGCGGCGCAACGTAACTTGCTGGCGGGGCAGGGTGATTCACCTCGGCCCAACATCCTGATCATATTCACTGATGACCAAGGATATGCAGACCTGGGCTGCACCGGGTCGAAGACCAACAAGACGCCGCGCATGGATCGGTTGGCGAAGGAGGGAACGCGGTTCACCAGCTTCTATGCCCAGTCGGTCTGCGGGCCTTCGCGTTCTGCATTGCTGACCGGTCGCTATCCCATGCGCAGCCGAGGCTGGAGCATGCCGGCCGACGAGATCACGTGGGCCGAGCGGATCAAGACGGTCGGATATCAGACTGCCTGCATTGGAAAGTGGGATGTATCAAATCGCAAACCAATAATTGAACGCATGCCCAATGCGCAAGGTTTTGATTACTACTTCGGGGCTCTGGGTGCGAACGATAACGGCACAGTTGCTTTCCACGAGAACAACGAACCTGCCGGCAGTACAAACGATATGGGCAGTCTGACGCGACTTTACACGGACAAGGCCATCGATTTCCTGAAAAACAAGCGTGACAGGAACAGGCCATTCGTCCTGTATGTCGCTCACACCATGATGCACACCATCATTGACGCCTCGCCTCGATTCAAAGGGAAATCCCAGGGCAGTCTATACGGTGACGTAGTCGAGGAGTTCGATTTTGAAACGGGGCGGTTGCTGGATGCGGTGGACGAGTTGGGGCTCAGAGAAAACACTCTGATCATCTACACCACGGACAACGGTCCCTGGAACCAGCCCGCGTATTACAAGACGAAGAAGGGACATCCCGAAGGGGCCATCTTCTGGGGCGATGCCGGGCCGTTGCGAAACGGCAAGGGCTCCTGTTACGAAGGCGGTTATCGTGTCCCCTGCATCGTACGCTGGCCAGGGAAGGTCCCGGCAGACAGAGTGTCCGATGCCATCTTTGCCACCGTCGACTTCATGCCGACGTTTGCCAATCTGGCGGGATTCAAGGTACCGGAAGATCGCTCAATCGACGGTGTGGATCAGGCGGAATTGCTGCTGGGTAAGAACGATGAGGGTGCGCGCGACAACTTCCTCTACCTCAACAATGCAGTGCGCCAGGGCAAGTGGAAATACCTGAGGGCTCAGCACAAGGTCTTCGCTTATGCCCAGGACGTAGAAAGGAAACAGGTCGAAGAGCTCTACGACTTGGAGGCGGATATTGGCGAACGGAATAATCTGGCCGCCGCGTATCCGGAGAAGGTGAGTGAACTCAAGAGAGTGATGGATACACTTGCCCAGGAGGAGTGACTTCGCGTTTCACTCCGGGAGGCAGGCTCTCCAGCCGGCGTCCAGTAGGCTGCATCAACAGAAGCCCGCGGTGAAAAAGGAACTAGCATGACAACTGCGAGAAGAACCTGGTGGATTGGCTTGTTTTGCCTAGTCGCCTCGTCCAACGTTTGGGCTGATGATGGCCCGATGACGCTGTGGTACGACAAACCGGCGTCGCAATGGGTCGAGGCGTTGCCGATCGGCAGCGGGTCGATGGGCGCGATGGTTTTTGGCCGGCCCGCGAAGGAGCACCTCCAGTTGAACGAGGACACCGTCTGGGCCGGTGGACCCGAAGACTACATCAACGCCAAGGCAAGTCCGGAGGTCTTGGAGAAAGTCCGTCAATTGCTTCTTGACGGCAAGCAACGTGAAGCCGAGCAGGTCGCGCGGGACCTGATGAGCGAGCCGCTGCGGCAGATGGCTTATCAGCCGTTCGGTGACCTGTTCATCGAGTTCCCCAATCACGAGGAGGTAAGCGATTACCGCCGCCAACTGGACCTCGACTCCGCCCTGGTGTCGATCACGTACAAACACGAAGGCGTCACGTATCGGCGAGAGATCTTTGCCAGTCATCCCGATCACGCGATCGTCGTGCGTCTGACAGCAGACAAACCTTGCGCCGTTTCGTTTCGCGCATCGGTGACCAGTCCTCACGCTGAAATTGTCACCAACAGGATCGACGCAGAGACACTGGCAATCCGGGGACGCGTGGCAGATTTCGACTACAAGCGGATCAAACAGGTGATTCCCGGTCGGTTGAAGTTGGAGGCGCGGTTGCGCGTCGTCGCCGATGGCGGAACGGCGAAAGTGACCGACGAAGCGGTGCAAGTCAACGGAGCCGATGCCGTCACACTGCTCCTGGTTGCGGCCACGTCGTACCGGAACTACCAGGACGTGAGCGCCGATCCGACCGAACGCTGTGCATCGTTCATGGAGAAACTCGCCGGCCGAAGTTACCGACAACTGAGGCAGGCGCATACAGACGACCATCGCCGGCTGTTCCGCCGTTGTTCGTTGGATCTTGGAACATCCGATACGGCGGAATTGCCGACCGACGAACGTCAATCACGACTGAAAGAGCATCCGGACCCGACGTTTGCAGCCTTGTTTTTCCAGTACGGTCGATATCTGCTGATCGCATCGAGCCGTCCCGGCAGCCATCCAGCCAACCTACAGGGTATTTGGAACGACAGCCTCACGCCGCCGTGGGAAAGCAAGTACACCACGAACATCAACACAGAGATGAACTACTGGCCAGCCGAAGTGACGAATCTATCGGAGTGCCACGAGCCGCTGTTCGACATGCTGCGTGACGTCTCGATCACCGGCGCAAAGGTGGCTCGCGAGCACTATGGAATGGACGGCTGGGTGCTGCACCACAACACCGATGGCTGGCGCGGTGCCGCAGCGATCAACGCAACCAACCACGGCCTGTGGCCCACCGGCGGTGCTTGGTTGGCCCAGCATTTATGGTGGCGGTACCAATTCACCGGCGATGTGGACTTCCTACGCGACACGGCCTATCCGTTGATGAAACAAGCGTCGGTGTTCTTCCTCTACTGGCTGATCGAGGATTCCCGCGGCGACAAGAAGTGGCTGATCAGTGGACCGAGCAACTCGCCAGAAAACGGCGGCCTGGTCATGGGACCGGCCATGGACCACCAGATCATCCGCCACCTCTTCAGCAGCACGGCCGAAGCGGCGGAAATCCTCGAAACCGATGACGACCTGCGCAAGCAGCTTGTGTCCACCGGCGCCCGCATTGCCCCGAACCAGATCGGTCGGTACGGCCAATTGCAGGAGTGGCTCGAAGACACGGACAATCCGGAGAACAAGCATCGACACGTTTCGCACATGTGGGGTCTGCATCCCGGTGACGAGATCACACCGCGCGAGACGCCGAAACTCGCCGACGGCTGCCGCGTCGCGCTCGAGCATCGTGGGATGGGCAACGTCGGCTGGTCGCTGGCGTGGCAAGTCAACTTGTGGGCTCGCCTGGGCGATGCCGAGCGCGCTCACCAGGCGCTCGACAAGCTGCTGGCCGATAACATGAACCCGAACCTATTCGATCAGTGTTTTTCCGGCCGCCCGTTGCCGTTCGAGATCGACGCCAACTTCGGCGGCTGCGCTGGCATCGCCGAGATGCTGTTGCAGAGCCACGCCGATGAAATCCACCTGCTCCCCGCCCTGCCAGAAGCCTGGCCAGACGGCACAGTCCGAGGGCTCTGCGCCCGCGGAGGCTTCGAAGTGGATATCCAGTGGGCCGACGGGAAACTGGTTGAAGCGAGTATCAAATCCCTGCTCGGCAACACGGCAAGAATCCGCATCGCCGGCAGCGACGCGGTTCACCTCCTCCAAACGGAGAGAGGCAAAACGTATGACGTCGGGCCGAAGCTACCACTGGAACAGTAATGCGGAAACCTACTTCTCGATCGGCCATGGTATGGGCAAGGCCATGATCGAACTGTTTAATGACAAGTGAATAGTCTTCGCGCTGTGGGCACTGGTTGTGGCCGGTCGCTGGTTGTGGCCGGTCTCCAGACCGAGCCACCGACCCGACCGAAGGTCTCCGTTGCACTCTGGAGACCTGCGGTCATGCGGATCCCGCGGTCGGGAGACCGCGGGACAACTGCCCAAAGTCTTGTGACTCCGGCTACCCCTGAAATTCGAGTTTGACACAGCACTTGCCCCGAGCGGCTATTTGCACCAAGCTAGGAGTTCCGTATGGAAGACGGCACAATCTCCACGATTGACACGATCATCGTTGTGGCCTACCTCGTAGGGATCATGGCGGTCGGTATCCTGGCCGGTTACAGGAAGAACACGTCCTCCGGTCAGTTTTTTCTTGCGGGCCGGTCGCTCCGGTGGCCCATCATCGGCACGGGGCTGTTCTGTGCCAACATCTCCACGATTCACCTCGTCGGCCTGGCTTCGTCCGGTTACAAAGACGGGTTGGTGATCGGCAACTTCGAATGGATGGCCGCCTTCTGCCTGATACTGCTGGGGATCGTCTTTGCGCCGTTCTATTTCCGCAACAAGATCAGCACGCTTCCGGAATACGTCGAGAAGCGTTACGGCACGGGGGCGCGGACCTTTCTGGCCTTCATCTTCGTGATGTCTGCGCTGTTGGTCCACATCGGGATTAGCCTGTATGCCGGGGCCATCGTCCTGGAAGAATTCTTCGGGATCCCTTACGTGGCTTCGATTATCGGCATCTCGGTGATCACGGCTATCTACACGATCATCGGCGGCCTCAGGGCCGTGATGATTACCGACGCGATCCAAGCCGTGCTGCTGCTTCTCGGCGCAGCGATCCTGACCTTTGCCGGAATCCAGATGCTGCCGAGCGTGGGCGTCGAGTCTTGGGCCGACTTCAAGGCCGCCTGTCGGCCAGACCAGCTCAGCATGGTCCAGCCAATCAAGGACGCAGCCGCGCCAGGCAGAATGGGACTTCGCGAGTTCTCCTGGTACTCGATCCTTTTCGGCTATCCGATTCTCGGCATCTGGTATTGGTGTACCGACCAGACGATTGTGCAAAAAATCCTTGCCGCTAAGACCGAGAAGGACGGTCGGGACGGAGCGATCTTTGCCGGTTTCCTGAAAATCCTCCCGGTCTTTCTGATGGTGCTGCCAGGCGTGATAGGTTACGTGCTCTACAAGGAGAAGATTGGGGACGACAACAACACCACGCTGATGGTGATGATGAAGGAGCTTCTGCCGGACGGTATTCGGGGCTTGATGGCGGCCGGTCTGCTGGCAGCCCTGATGAGCACGATCGAGGCCGCGTTGAACAGCACGGCCACGCTCACGGCCGAGGACATCGTAAAGCGTTTGCGACCCGACACGTCTGACGCCACGTTGGTGTTGATCGGTCGGGTCACGGCAGGCGTGGTCGTCGTTCTGGCCATGCTGTGGTCAACGCAGGGCGGAAAGTTCGACAGCATCTTCGAAGCCATTAACAAGATACCCATGGCGTTTGCACCGGGGATCACGACCATATTCCTTTGGGGAGTATTCTGGCCGCGAGGCAACAAGCAGGGCGCCATGGCCGCATTGCTCTTCAACGTGGTCATCGGCTTGGTCTACCTGGCCATCGACATTCCGCTGATCGGTACCGAGCAGGTCATTGCTAAACGCTATGGCATCCCGTTCATGCAAGTCGGGTGGTATCTGTTCCTCATGTCCAGCGCGGTATACATCGTCGTTAGTCTGGTGACCCCGGCGCCGTCCAAGAAGCAGATCGACAATCTCTGTTGGACCAGACCGCTTGACGCCCTGCGTGGCAAGATGGAAGGCACGCTGACCGATCCTCGCGTCATGGCGGCGATCCTCTTCATCATCATGGGCGTCCTGTACGCGATCCTGCATTAACCAATTCTCGACGGATATGAATCAATGAAGAAACAGTCTCGTGCAAAGGCGTCTCCAGTGTACCCCTACCGCGTGGCGCTTGCTGGCGGGTGGGGGGATCATAACTTTGTGAATTTCCTTGCAGACGGATACGTCGTTGTCGTCCAAGTTCAACCGAACACTACGTTTCACGACCGATGCGGCATCTGCTCAAGCACTCGGCAGATCCTCATGCAGAAATACCCGAAGGGCATTCCTGCCAACATCGACAAATACGAGTTGGCGACCGAGCTGTACTATTGGGAAAACACACGAAAAGTGCCGATCGGCGGGTCCCAGGACGCCTGGGGATCCGTGTATCCGGGGGTCAGTCTCCTGCACTACGACTTCCGACATCACAACGGCGTAATACCCAAGACGGTGACCTCCATTGTGAACCAGCGCACCGCAAAGTGGTTCGAGCGCCATTTCTGGATTGTGGATTGCGTGGGCCCGCGACCCGAAGGATACAACCCTTTTGATGGCGGTCGATTTGCCACCAAGCAAGTTGCCGAGCAGCTTGGGAAGTCCGGACAAGATTGCTTTGCCGCAATCAAGAACCGAGATGTGGAAACGCTGGGAGCTTCGTTCAACCAGTGCTCGTCTGCTTGGAGAAAGATGCTGCCTGCCATTTTCGAACATCCAACGATCAAGGTGCCCGTGATGCAGCGGCTGCGTTACTACCAGCGCAGATATGCTGGCGCCATGCCCTCAGGCTGTGGCGTCGGGTATATCTACGTGGCGTCCTCGGAGCCCGTTGAGGGCGGATTTCAGGTGAAGGTCAACCTACGTTGAGTTGCGTAATTCGAGGGTACGTGTTCTGGGCCGGTCTCCTGACCGGCCCAGTAAGCCTGACCGCAGGTCTCCCGCCCAAAAAACTCGGAGACCTTCGGTCATAGGTGCCTCGCGGTCGGGAGACCACGAGACAACATAGCGCGTCCCAAGATTGTGTAACACGATTTGGATTAGGAAGAGGCCATGCTCAAAGATAATTGTTACGCAGTGGTCATGGCAGGAGGCGCCGGGACTCGCCTCTGGCCATTGAGCAGCAGGGATGTGCCCAAACACTTTTTGAAACTGTTTGACGGCAAGTCTCTGATTGAACTGGCCGTCGGCAAGCTGCGCGGACACATACCTGATGATCGCATCATTATCTTGACGAACGTCAAGTATAAGGCGGTAACGCAACAGACCCTTCCCCAGATACCTTCGGAGAACTTCGTCTACGAACCCTGTCTGCGTGACACGGCCAGTGCCGTTGGACTTGCGGCTACCGTGCTAAAGACAAGGTGCGCGGCGGCAACCATGATTGTGTTAACCGCGGATCAGATCATCGAACCCGCCGACGGGTTCAATACCGCCATCGCTAATGCAGCGACGTTCCTGGAGTTGCACCCAGATCAGTTGGTGGCCTTCGGAGTCGAAGCCGCCTTACCCAGCACGCTGGTTGGCTGGCAGAAGTTGGGAGAGCCCATGGACTTTCCGGGCTGCGAGGTAAGAAGGATCGCAGCTTTCACGGAAAAACCCGAACTGGAGATCGCTCAGCGATACATGGACGAAGGGGGATACTGCTGGAATTCCGGACAATTCGCGTGGAAGGCGGAAACGATACTGACGGAACTCAACACGCACTTGCCGGAGGCTACTCCCTTGCTCACGCAAATCGGCCAAGCTTGGAATACGCCGGCACGCGAACAGGTCTTGGGCGAGCTGTTTCCCAAGATGCCGAAGGGCTCGATCGATTACAAGGTCATGCAGAAGACGAGCAATGCCTGCAGCATCCTCCTCCCCTGCAGTTGGGAGGATATGGGGACCCACGCAGCGCTCGCAGAGAAACTTGGCGAGAAACGCGATAGCAATCTCGTCATGGGCAAGGCAGTGGTTCCGGGAACGGAAAACATCGTCTTGGCCAATACAGACCAATGTGTCGTCGTAGCGTCGGACAATCTCATGGTTGTCGTAACAGACAGCACCGTGTTCGTTGGAGATCGGAATACGGACATGAAAGCTGTGGTCGAGGAGGTTGCGAAACATGCACCTGAGATCGTTTAGAACAGTCTACTTTTCCCATTTTGCCCCCACATCTGCACTTTCTGAAAAACCGCTGATGAGCCCTGATTGACGCTGATGTCGGATTTACGTACTTCCCATTAGCGTTCATTAGCGTGGATCAGCGGTTTAACAGCCTTTGCCAATTGGAATCATGCAATGACGCGTCACGTTTGGACAAACTGAATGTCACCTACTCCGATGACCACGGTCGAACTGCAATCAGTCCAAAGAAGCAATCCATTACACGACAGAAGAAAGGCAAACAACACATGATGAAAAACAACCGATGCAAAACGGTGTTTTCCCTCGCTACGCTGTTAGTGGCGCTGCTCACCCTGCCTGCCGCCGCCGAAGTTCCCGACCAACTGCCCGACCCGGACGGCAAGCCCGCTGATCGGACGAAGCCGGTGAAGGTGTTCATTCTCGCCGGGCAATCGAATATGGAAGGGCACGCCCAGGTGCGTACCTTTGACTACATGGCAAGGGATCCCAAAACTGCGCCGATCCTCAAAGAGATGCGCAATGCTGACGGTACGCCGCGGGTATGCGAGAAGGTATGGATCTCGTATCTCACCGGGGACGGCGATGAATACAACGGCAAGCTGACGGTCGGATATGGAGCCAAGGGGAGAGAGGCCAAGATCGGCCCGGAGTTCACCTTTGGCATCTACATGCAGAAGCTGCTGGATCGGCCGATCCTGATCATCAAGACCGCCTGGGGCGGCAAGAGTCTGCACACCGATTTCCGGCCGCCAAGCGCGGGGCCGTATGAATTGAACCAGCCGCAGGTGGACCAGTACACGAAACGCGGCATGGATCTCGACAAATGGAAGGCGGATAAGGCGAAGGCGACAGGCCACTACTATCGCCTCATGACCGACCACGTGAAGAAGGTCTTGAAGGACGTCAAGAAGGTTTATCCTGACTACGACCCGAAACAGGGTTACGAGCTGGCCGGCTTTGTTTGGTTTCAGGGCTGGAACGATATGTGTGACGGCAGCACCTATCCCAATCGGAACCAACCGGGCGGCTACGATCTATACGGCAAACTTCTGGCGCACTTCATCCGCGACGTGCGCGAAGATCTCTCAGCGCCCGAGATGCCATTCATCATTGGCGTGATGGGCGTGGGCGGAGTTCAGGAAGAACCCAACTATTTCAGACAGGCCATGGCGGCCCCGGCCGCCCTGCCCGAATTCGAGGAAGATGTCGTGGCCGTCCAGACGGCACCGTATTGGGATGAAGCCCTGGTGACTGCGAGCGCAAAGAGAGGCGTGCTCAACAGGATACTGGATACAGCGCATGCTCTTTCTGAAGACGGCAGAATGGATAGGGATACGCCGGAGTTCCCGGGTTGGCATGCGATAGGCACCCCAGAGCCCGAAGAGCGGACATGGGCCCATGTCTCCTTCGATGTTAAGCAGGAGACAGACAGGCTGGACAAGAGTGAGACGAAGCGATTCCGTGATGTGGCCCTGCCTGCGGGAATGGAGAAGTGGTACACGCCCACGTTTGATGACAGCGGGTGGAGTCAAGCCAAGGCACCGATCGGTACCGGCGCCTGGAAGCATCGTCGTACAACCGTGAAGAACAAATCGGATTGGGGTGACGGTGAATTCCTGTCGATGCGCACGAGCTTCGAGCTTGATGCGGTCGACTGTGAATCGTACCGCCTCTGCATATTGGCAAGGCAGGGCTTTGACGTCTACCTGAATGGACACAAGATCCACACTTACATCTGGTGGAAGACGCAGCCATATTATCGAGCCATCATGCTGACAGAAAATGAGACAAAGCACTTGAAGAAGGGCGTCAACGTGTTGGCGGCGTACGCCAACGTTCATTACGACAAGAAGACGGCTGAGCCTTACGGATCCATTGATCTTTTCATCGAAGGGATCACCCGCGAAGGCAGGAAGCAGCTCACGCAAGCGTTGGAACAAGTGTTCTCGTCCGAGGATAGAGCCATCGCCGATGGTGCCTCAAACGCCGGATACCATTATATGGGGAGCGCCAAGATCATGGCCCAGATCGGCAAAGCGTTTGCCGAGGCGGTCAATGAGATCAACGCATCCGCAAAGTAATTAAGGCGAACAAATGATCGAACGATTGCGTTATGCCGTCCATTGCGCGGGAGTAGCATTGATGAAATGATGAAGACTTTTGCTCCCATACTTCTCGTGGTCCTCGCGCCAACGGCTTCAGCCGCCGAGCGCCCCAACATTCTCCGCATCATGGCCGACGACTTGGGCGCGGAGAATCTGGCCTGCTACGGCAATTCGGTTTACTCGACGAGAATCCTGACACCTTTGCTCCCTCGCTGCGGCCCAACATCGTGATTGTCTTCACCGATGACCAGGGTTTTGCGGACGTGAGCTACCACGACAGCACGAAAGGGACTATGGTAGCGGCGACGCGTGCCTTCGCGTTATGCTAAGTTGTTACGTTTGTGTCTAGATTGGACCAACATGACTAGGAGAGCACATATGTCGACACAAGTATCGCGAATTCCTCGGCGTCGCTTCTTGAAGACGACGCTGTCGGCTGGGGCGGCGGTGGTGGCGCCACAGTTGATTCCGGGCACCGCCTTGGGCAAGGACGGCACGGCACCGGCCAGCGAGCGGATCACCGTCGGCGGCATCGGCATCGGACGACGCGGCGGATATGATCTCGGATGCTTCCTGCAACAGCCGGATGTGCAGTTCCTGGCCGTCTGCGACATCAAGGCCAAACGTCGCGGCGAGGTCAAGGCGATCGCCGACCGGCATCACGGGAATCAAGATTGCGACACCTATCGCGACTTTCGTGAACTGCTGGATCGCGACGACATCGACGCCGTACTGATCGCCACCGGACCAAACTGGCATTGCACGGCCTCGGCCTACGCGGCCCGCGCCGGCAAAGACATGTACTGCGAGAAGCCCTGCACCAAGAACGTCGTACAGAGCCTGACCCTGCTCGACACGATGCGTCGCACTGGACGCATCTTCCAGGCCGGCACCCAGCGACGGAACCTGCCGCACTTCGCCTTCGCCTGCGAACTGGCGCGAACCGGGAAACTCGGCAAGCTCAAGCGAGTCTATGCTCACCCGATGGGCATGACAGCCAGGATGAGCGGTTGGGGAAAAGCCGAACCCGAACCACCCAAAGAAGAGGTCGATTGGGACATGTATTTGGGCCCGGCTGCCTGGCGACCGTACAACAAGGCAGACTTGAACGGCTTCCACTTCGAGAAAGGCGGCGGGCTGGTCGGCGGCGGCGTGCTGGAATGGGGTTCCCACTGCGTCGATCTTTGCCAATGGGCCGTCGGCGACACGGATGCCCCGGTCGAATACAATCCGCCGGAGAACAACGAGATCATCTGCCGGTACGAAAACGGAGTCGAACTGGTCCTCCGCGAAAAAGGCTGGATCGGTCTTGGTTCGTGCCCTGTGCGTTTCGAAGGCGAGACGGGTTGGGTCGAAGCGGGCGATAGCGGCAAGCTCGTGTTGAGTTCGCCCGAGCTGCTCGCCGGAAGAAAGGTGGCCGAAATCGGCGGCTACCCGGCCACGTTCCACGTGCGTGATTTCCTCGACTGCGTCAAGACACGCAATCAACCGAAGACGAACGCCAAAGCGGCCTGTTACGCGCACATCGCGTGCCATGGGGCCAACAACGCATTGTTCCTGGGACGTCAACTCAAATACGATTCCAAGACAACCGAGTACATCGACGACCCCGAGGCGAATCGTCTACGAAGCGAAGCACTCCGCTCGCCGTGGAGGATTTAGTTTCCCGTTGAACGAACGCCTCACGGCAATGCGTTGAAACGAGTTCTTTACCACAAAGCAAATCTAAGGATTACCCCCATGCGTATAACTCGATATTTCGTAAGCTGCATCGCGCTGGCCGCGGTGATGGCCGCGAACCTCTCGGCTCGGGCGGCCGACGAACAAGCACTGATCGCCGTACTCCAATCGGCCGATTCGTCGAAGCCCGACAAAGCGATTACCTGCAAGAAGCTGGCCGTCTTCGGCTCGAAAGACGCCGTGCCCGCGTTGGCCCCGCTGTTGAACGACGACGAGTTGATCTCGTGGGCCCGGATCGCGTTGGAATCGATCCCCGGACCCGAGGCCGACGAAGCATTGCGCAATGCGATGGGAACGCTTGAGGGTCGATCGCTGATCGGCGTGATCAATTCCATCGCTGTTCGTCGCGACGCCGGCGCAGTACCCGGATTGACCGAACGGTTGAAGGACAAAGACGCCGAAGTCGCCTCGGCGGCGGCCGTGGCGCTGGGCAAGATCGGCGGCGAGCCGGCGATCAAGACGCTTCGGCAATCGTTGGCCGGCATGCCCATGGCGGTCCGATCGGCGGTGGCCGAGGGCTGCATCCTGGCCGCCGAGCGTCTTCTGGCCAATGGCAAGTCAACCGACGCGGCGGCGATCTACGACGAAGTCCGCCAGGCCGACGTGCCCAAACAGCGAATCGTCGAGGCAACCCGCGGCGTGATTCTCGCCCGAGGGTCCGAGGGCATTCCGCTGTTGGTCGAGCAACTCCGCTCGGATGACAGAAAGATGTTCCAGATCGGTCTTATGACGGCCCGTGAACTCCCCGGCAAAGCCGTGACCGACGTCGTGGCGGCCGAGATGGCCAAAGCCACGCCCCAGCGCAGCGCGTCGCTGTTGTACGTGCTGGCCAACCGGGGCGATGCGACCGCGTCGCCCGCCATGGTGCAGGCAGCCAGAAGCGGCCCGACGCCGGTGCGAATCGCGGCGATCGGTGTGCTTCAGAACTCGGGCAGCGCTTCGTGCGTGCCGACGTTGCTGGCGATTGCGCTCGAGGACGATGCCGAAATTGCCGGCGCAGCCAAGACGGCGCTGGCCGAATTCCCCAACAAGGAAGTCGACGCTAGTATCGCCGCCCAACTGCCCAGGGCCGAAGGCAAGATGCTCGTGACGCTGATGGAAATCGTCGGCCAGCGGCGCATCGCCGCCACGCCGGCTTTGATCGAGGCCCTGGATGCTGCCGATGCGACGGTCCGGCAGACTGCGCTGGCGGCCCTGGGCGAAACGATTGAGCTGAAGGACCTTGACGTCTTGATCTCGACGGTTACTTCTCCGAAGAAGGCCGAAGATACTGCGACCGCCGTCAAGGCGCTCCGCGCCGCGTGCATTCGCATGCCGGACGGCGCAGCGTGCACAGGAAAGCTCGTCGACGCCATGTTGCGCAGTCCGATCGCAACAAAATGTACTCTCCTGGACATTCTCGGTGCCATGGGTGGCCCCGAGGCGCTTGCGGTGATCGCTGCGGCGGGGAAAGACGTCAGTCCGGAACTCCAGGACACCGCCACGCGGCTGCTCGGCGAATGGATGAATGTCGATGCGGGGCCAGTTCTGTTGGACGTCGCCCAAAACGCGCCCGTCGAAAAGTACCGAATTCGTGCAATTCGCGGCTACATCCGTCTAGTGCGCCAATTCAACATGCCGGCCGCGCAACGGGCCCAGATGTGCGCCCTGGCGCTCAAGGCTGCCGAGCGTACGACCGAGAAGAAACTGGTCCTTCAGGAAGTGATTGGACTCGACAAGTACGCGAGCGCCGAAATGCTCCAGTTGGCGCTGGAAGCGAAAAAGGACCCTGCACTGAAGGACGACGCCACACGAATCTCGGCGGCGATCGCCAAGAAGCTCGGGCGAGACTGAAAGACGCTGCTTGAAATGAGCCGCAAGCTAATGAAAGAGTCGACCCGTGATGAATCACGGGTCGACGGGAGACCTTGAGATTCTATTGCCACGCTCCGCGCCCCGTGAGAGAAGAGGTGTCAGGCTGGCTGATCCTGACTGCCCGCTGCCGAATCACGTGGCAACGAAGACCACAACTCGCCCTGAAATCTACGTGCCAAAGCGATAGGAAATGATGATGAAGCAACAAGCATATTCCCTGGTAGCGATGGCCTTGGTCATAACCCTGTCCTTGAACGCGGCTTCCCCGGCAGCTTCAGAATCCTTGCCGGTTCCAAAACGCGGATTCGTCAGTTCCCGGCCGGCGAAAACGTGGGAGGAAGGACTCATTTGCGGCAACGGCACGATCGGCGCCAATGCCCTGAGCCGTCCGCTCGACGAGCGGGTCATCTTTACGCATGAGCGTCTGTTTCTGCCGATGGGCGCTCCGGTCATGCCTCGCGATCAATCGGCCCGTCTATTCGAGATCCGGCGGCTCATCGACCGGGGACTCTACAAGCAGGCCTGCGGACTCCAGTTCAATCTGTCGGGACAGGACGGCTTCATGTACCCGGATTATTTCGTTCCGGCCTTCGACCTCACGATCCGCACCGAGGCGGAGGGCGAAGTCCGCGACTACGCTCGCTCGGTGGATTTCCAGACCGGCGAGACGGTGGTCCATTGGGCCGACGACCGCGGAGTCTTCGAACGCCGCATGTTCGTTTCACGCGACGCGGGAGTGGGGGTGCTGCTGTTCACCGCACCGAAATCGGCACTCGATTGCCGGCTCGCGTTGGAACCGCGAGAACCGAGCGACGAGTTCAATGCGGATTCCGACATCAACAAGCGCTCCGATCAGGTCTTCAAGGAACACGTTTCCGACATCAAGAGCACGGCGGGCGACTCCTGGTTGACCTACAGCAACCGTTTCACCAAGGTCTATCCGGGCAGCATCCACGCGCTCGAGAGTTACGCACGGGTTGTGGCAACGGGTGGGACGAGCGAGCCACAGGACAATGGCGCGCTCCAGGTTACCGACGCAGACCGCATCTTGCTGTTCGTCGATATCCGTTTGCTCTACGATCCAGAGAAGTCGATGATGGAGGAAATGAAGCAGTCCCTCGACGAGCTTCCCTCTGACTACGCCAACCTTTTGGACAGGCACACGAAGATCCACGGCGAGCTGTTCAACCGGATGCGTCTGGACCTGGGCGGCGGCGCTGACCACCAGCGGACCACCGAAGAACTGCTGGAGCTGTCGAGTTACGAGAACCCGAACCGAGCACTGATCGAAAAAGAGTTCGATGCCGCCCGCTATAACATCATCTGCAGTACTGGCGAACTGCCGCCCACTCTGCAGGGAGTCTGGGGCGGAACCTATGTTCCTGGTTGGGCCAGCGACTTCACCCACAACGGTAATGTGCCGTCTGCCATCGCCTCCTACCTGATGGGCAACATGCCCGAACTCATGCTGGCCTACACGTCCTACATCGAGTCGATCGCCCCCTGGATGGAGATCAACGCGAAGCACCTGTTCGGGGCCCGCGGCGTCGTGCTGCCGTCACGCTCGACGACCCACGGCTTCAACAACGCTTTGAACGCAAACTTCGCCGGCGGCATGTGGGTCGGCGGCGCCGGCTGGGCGGCCCACTTCTTCTACGACTACTATCTCTACACCGGCGACCGTGAATTCCTCGCGAACCACGCCCTGCCGTTCATGGAAAGGGCGGTCGTGTTCTTCGAGGACTACCTTTATGAGGGCCACGACGGCAAGCTCGTCTTCTCCCCGACCCAGTCACCGGAAAACACGCCGGGCAACTCGAACTCACAGGCGTCATACAACGCCACCATGGACGTCGCGGTGGCCAAGGAACTGCTGCGCAACACGATTGCCGCCTCCCGTGAACTCGGGCGCAACGAGGACAGAATCCGCACCTGGGAAAACATGCTCGCCAAGATGCCCGACTACATGATCGATGACAACGGCATCATCAAAGAGTGGCTTACGCCCCGACTCGAGAACAAGGACAGCCACCGCCATTCCTCGCAACTCTACCCGCTTTTCGATGGCATGCCGGAAGAGATTGCGCAAAGCCCTGAGCTGCGGGCGGCATTCCGCAAGAGCATCGAGTACAAGCTCGACAAACATTGGAAAAACAACCAACGTGGCTTCATGTCGTTCGGGCTGGTGCAACTCGGCCAGGCCGCCACCAGCCTCGGCGAAGGGGAACTAGCCTACCATTGCCTCAAGCATCTCGTGAATCGGTTCTGGCTCAACAACCTTGCCTCGATGCACAACCACCGCTCGCTGTTCAACATGGACATCAGCGGTGGTATGCCGGCCGTAATCATCAAGATGCTGGTGGCTTCCGACCTCGGCAGAATCCGATTCCTGCCGGCGCTGCCCGCGGCATGGCCTTCGGGCCGGATCGAAGGGGTGCTGTGCCGAGGCGCGATCGAGATCCAATGCTTCGAGTGGGACGGGAACCAGATCGAGGTCACACTGAGTTCGACCAAGTCGCAGACCGTCGTACTGGAACTGCCCTCCGAGATCGCTCAACTCTCCATCACAGGCGGTGCCGCGAAGGCTAGTCCTGCGGATCGCGCCAATCAGCGCACACTTACACTTCCGAGTGGACAGTCGGTGGCGCTGTTGATCAAGCTGAAGTAGCACGCTGGTCCATCGAGTTTCGACTGCTTTCGGGCTAACCGTGACTGGGGAAAGCAATGCGGTCTAAGGTATGCCTCGCCCTCACATGACGCTCGGTGGCAGAACGCCGGATGAGCGGAAAGCAGTATGACACCGTGGCGCGCACTGCGGTGCGGTGCGGGTGGCTTTTCATGCTGACGACGGGGCAGAACAGGGCCATGTAGTCCGGCCGGCCGCTGAATCGCTCGACGAGGTCCTGCGCATCGGCCTGGCCCGTGTCGTAGTGCGTCGCCAGCGTCGTGGCCACGTGGCCGCCGGACGAGAACGCCACGACCAGCACGCGTTGAGGATCGATGCTCCACTTCTTCGCGTTGGCGCGGATGGTCCTGACAGCCCGCTGGGCGTCCTGTAGCGGGGCCGGGTGGCGGTAGCCGTGCACGGGCAGGCGGTATTTCAGGGAGAAGAACCGCACCGGACGCGTGCGGAAGAAATCCCAGAACGTCCCGTAGCCCGAGATGTGTTTGTACCCCCCGCCGGGGATCAGCAGCACGGCCGGGGCCGGACCCTCGGCGTCCGTGGGTGGCGGGAACATCTTGAGCGTGGGCGTATCGTTTTTGTCGTTGCCCTTGGCCCCCGGCGCACCGTCGGGCCAGAGTTTCACGTCCTGGCCGTACACCGACCCCGCCGCGACGGAAATGGCCAATGCCACCGCGCACGCGAGCAGCAGCAGAGGACGGGCGCCGCGGACGAAGCCAGTCCCCTTTTCCCCGCCAGTTCCCATTCCCCTGCCCGTCATCTGGTCGTCACTCTTGATTAGAAGCAACATTGTTGTGTAGTACTCCAGACGAATGTGCACGATCACCGAGCCCTCAATCCAATCTTCTCACAATACTCGGTGACTGCCTTCGCCGATGCGGAGGGGGGCCTGGCCGCCAAGCGGCGACCATGAACAAACACGGACTCGCCCTCCTGCAACTGGTCGAGTCTTGATTTGATCGCTTCGAAGCCCTTGACCGCTGATCCGGCAATCTCGTCGTCCGTCTTGATCCGGTTGGTGCCGACCATCAGACAGTAGAAGATCGTGCCGTCCTGTTCCCAGATGTAGAGTTCCCAGGCCTTGAACGACGTCTTCTTGGCTATTGTTGGGCAAGGGAGCAATTCCGGTGCCGGATAGGAAGGGATGCCGAGAACAACGATGAGCGTGTCAGGTTTGGTGCATTGCAGGTAGAACGGATCAGGCATCCGGCCAGATACCGACACTAGCACGGGAGTCTTTGCGGCAAGACGCTTGAGGGCTTCGTCGCGACCAAGTCTCCTGCCCTTCAGATCCAGAACTCGGTTCTGAGCGTTCTCGCTTAGCTGTGTTGCAGGATGGTATCCCATCTGGAGTGTCAGGACAGCTTCCTCGACAGTCACCTTGAATTCCGGCCACTCGAGTTTTGGTCGTTCTTCACCGACGACCTCCCAGGCCACTTTCGGAACGACCAACTCAATGGACCATCTGTCGCTGTCAGCTCGCGGAGCCGAAGAAGCAATGGCAGCCGCGGTGCCGATGACTGGCGGGACATCCTTCGGAAGAGACACCGGACTTTCCGCATCTGCAACCGCGCAGAAAACGGCGACCAGTAGGCTGACGATGGACGACTTACTCATGCTAACTCCCTTCCGGAACAGCGCTGCGCTCGTTGCGGCCTATGGATCTCGTTCTATCTTTTCTATTGACCGGTCTCAGGATCCTCCCTGCCCAGCGTCTTGAGCCGATCGAGGATTTCGACCGCTCGCTTGGCCTCCTCTATCTTGCGGTACTCCAGGCGCTCGGCGGCCTCCTGTTGCATTGCCCGACTCTTGCCGCGGTCCACGAGGCTCTCGGACGGATCTTCGCTTTCCGGCCAGTCCCACTCGTCCGTGCGGAAGCTCTGCAGCGGCAACCACTCCTTTCCGTTGATCTTCAGGTTGCCCATGGGACTTCTGGCCCATGCATACCGGACGGCCACGGGCTGCTTGACCAGCGGGCTCCACACAATAGCCTTCGTGGCATCGAAGTTCTTGTTGGCCACGTTCCAGATCCCCACGTCCTTCTTCAGCGGGTACGCAGCGTGGGCCATGTAGAACTTGCCCGACTCGTCGGCGATCGAGAAGCCCCGCGGAACAGTCGACATATCGTCCGGCATCACCGGCTTGTCGAAGGTCAACACCATGCGGTCGCCTTCCCGCTCGGCGGAGACCAGCGAAGCAGTGTCCCAGTCGATCTCCATGCCGTAGAGCTTGTTGAGCGCCCAGCGTGCCGCCCGGACACCGTGCGCCCGCTTCTTGTGGGGATGAAGTCCCGGTATCTGAATGTCATACCCCGGCAGGAAGGCCGTATTCGTGGGATCTTCGAGTTCGCTCAGCCCCAGGCGCTGGGCCTCCCGGATATAAGCGCCCGGTGAAACAGACCACGTCTCGAAGTTCTCCCGCGTCTGGGGAATGCTGCCGGCGCAAAAGCCGATGATTCCCACCGGCAGTGTCGGGTCGCCAAAGTCCTCACGCCAACCGTCGACCATCAGTTTCACGAGGACGCGATAGCGCTTCGGCCGGCAGCTCGTTCCCATGGCGTTGTTGTACCCTTGGTGAAACAGCACGCCCTTGATGTTCAGCCCCTTGAAAACGCCGAACATGCCGTTGTAGCACGCGCCCGCGTCACTGGGGCTCCGCCCGGGCACGTTCCAGGAGCGGAGGTCTTTGCGGGTCGGCCTGGGCGGCAACATTTCCTCGGCCACGCCCTTCTCTCGCTGCTGGGCGACGTCTTTCTCCCATTTCTCGACGAGTTTCTGCACGGCAGCATCCCAGTCGAACTCGGCCCGGCTCTGTTCGACCGAATCCGCATAACCCGCCGCCAGCGGGTGGTCGTCGAACTTGTGGCGGGGCACCAGGCTCTCGATCGACGCACCGCCCCGGGCGTTATCGATGATGCCGATGGGAATCTGCAACGCCCGCTGCAGCCTTGATGCAAAGGCGTAACCGATGGCAGAGATTCCGCCCGCGGTTTCCGGTGTGCAGACATTCCAGCCTTCGACCTTGTCGTCGGGCAGGTCCTCCTCGAGTGTGTACGACTCGTTGGGCGCGATGCGGATCTGACGCAGCAACGGCAGGTGCGCCTGAGCGCGTTCCATATCTGCCTGCAGGGTCGCGTTGAGTCCCCAGGCCATGTTGCTCTGGCCGTTCATCACCCAAACGTCGCCGATGACGATGTTGTCCATCTCGATCGTTTCATCGCCCGAGGTAACGGTCAGTTTCTGACCGGTGGCGTTGGCCGGCAGAGCGGGAAGGTTCACCTCCCAGCGGCCCGACTCGGCGTCGGCCGTTGCTTCGGCTTTCTCCTGGCCGAAATCGACGGACACCTTGCCGCCCGGCTCGTTCCAACCCCAGATTGTGATTGGCTTGTCACGCTGGATGACCATGTTGCTCGAAAAGACGCGATGCGTCTTGAGCGTGCCGGCGGTTGTCCCCGTGCACAACGTGATCGTCAGCCAGAGCGACAACCAGAGAATGAATGGCCTGTGACGCATCTCCGTTTCCTTTCCGTCTGTCTCCAACTCTTGATTGTATTGTCCACCGGGGCTATTGCTGCAACAGTTCCGCCATGGCCTCACCCATCCCAAGCCCGACATTCATGTAGGTCTCGGCATTGCCGCCGTACTGCATGCCGGCGTACCATCCGATCGGCTCAGGCTCAGCGTCTTTCTCCCAACGCAGGGGCGACTGCTTGTAACCGGCGTAGGTGTAAACCGTGCCATTGTCTTCGAACTCGTAGGACTCGCTCCCCGGCGGCAGCAGGTCCCAGCCCAGGCTCCGGTTACCGATGCAGCTCTTGAGAATCAGGACCGGCTCGTCGAGCAGGTTCCCGACATGGTGGCCGATCCCGATCTCCGGTCCGATGGCTCTGCCCGTGATCGTCATCCATTCGTTGTTAAAGAGCCTCATGTTGCCGGTGCCGCTCCCCATGACGCGCACGTTGCGGACATCCTTTCGCTCGGTCCAGTTGCCCTCGTCATCGACCAGAAACGGGTAGAGTTTCTCCGACTTGGTGGCGTGTTCGAGGGTACCCGGCTTGTCGGCGCCGCTGATCTTGCCGAACCCAAGCATGTTCGATTGGCCCAGGAGGATGAAAACCTTGACCGGCTTGCTCAGATCGGCCGGCTTGCCGTCCGGGTCGGGCAGTTGATTGGGGATCTCCGCCGCAGCAGCGGGAACGACCAGCAGCGCCGTCACGAGAGCGACGATTAATAGCACTGTCCTGGAAGGGTAATTCTCTTTCATCGTAGTCTGCCCTTCTTGTTCATTGCGTTCGCCGTTACTCGCCACTCCATCCATCCATCATCTCAACCATCGCCTCGGCGAAGCCCTTGCCGATCTGGGCCATGATCTTGGCGGAGCCCATGTAGTGAAAATCGAAGTTGGAAGTACTTTCCTTAAGGATCACCAGCTCGCGCGGGGTAAAGGTCTCGGCATACAACTCGTCGATGGCCGCCGTCCCTTCCTCGCGGCTCATCTCTTTTTCCTTTATCGCGTTGTTGATGGCGTCTCTCTTCTCCTTGATTGTCTTCTCTTTTCCCCTCAGCGCGACCACTTCCATGTCCCAGTACATTTCGGTCAACACGGCGGCGACGTTGCCTTTGAACTCGGGTAGGGCAGCCGGCGCGGCCATGGCGTTACGGAAGTTGCGATGAATGCCGCTGTAACGCTGCTGTTCGGGTGAGTATTTCTCGATGGGGCCCCCGACTCCCATAACACCAATCACGAACGGCATCTTCGGCGCCGCGAGGTCCTTGCGTACGTCGCGAATGAACTGCGCCAGCACTTCGCTATACTGGTCATAGCCACCCGGTTTATCCCGATTAGGATAGGTGCCGCGATCGACCATATCATTCCAGCCCTGGAACCAGACAAAGCCCGCCAGCTCGTAGCCTTCTTCGGAATCGTAGTCCGGATACACCCGTTTGATGTCCGCCAGGACCTTCTTCACATGGTTGGTCATCAGGCGGTAGTAGTGCCCCGTCGCCTCCGCCTTGGCGGCTTTGATCGCTTCCAGATCCTTGCCCTGCTTCTTGAAACCTTCCAACTGTGATTCGTTGAATTCATACGGTCCGGCGTTCGGCGGTCGAAAATCGGTGTGCACGCTCTTGCCGCCCCAGGCGGTCTTGATGATCAGGATCGGCTCGTCCAGCAGCTTCTGCATATAGATGCCGAAGGTGAACTCCGGTCCGATCTTGGGGCCACGCGCCTTCGCGCCAAAGCCCGCCGTCAACTTTCCAACCTGCTCCTCCTCGGCACAGCCAATCGACGAGATCCATACCTTCTCGCAGACTCGCGGGGTGCCTTCGGCATTCACCATCTCCTTGAGAATCGGTGCCGTCTTCGGGTCCATGCCAATGACGTCAAAGGTTCGAACGTGAGCATGCCCCTGCATGTTGGATTGCCCAGCGAGAATGAATACCTTGAGCGGTTTGTCTTGTGCCATTGTGACCGCGCCGCAAAAACCAATCAGTCCTGCTGTAAGAACTGAGAATGCCAATAGTCTCTTCATGTCTTCTCCTTTTCATCTTTCCATCTTCAGGTAAGGCTTCATCGACCCGCCCCTTTGTGGGCGTCAGCAATCTCCTGGACCTGCGGGTAGTTGCGGCCCGTTTCGTTGAGGACTTCACGCGTCTTCCAAAGTCAGGTAGTCAGGTAGGCCGGACCAAGCGCAGCGCCGTTCCGGCATCGTCAGTATAACCACACGGCTCCAACCATCCCATGGCCGAAGCCGCGTCGCTGCGCTCCTTGATCCGGCCTACGTGCTACGGTCTAACTCCGCTAGAGTCCTCACTCGATCTTCGCTTGACGAGCGTGACGGGCCGATTCCGCCGCCCAGATCGCAGCAAGCTCCTCAACCTTCTTCGGCAACGTCTCGGCCAGATTCTTCAGCTCCAGCGGGTCCTGCTTCAGGTTGTAAAGCTCCCAATTGAATTTCTTTCCCTTCTTTTCTGCGACGATCTTCCAGTCGCCGCGACGCAGCGCGCGGCCTCGTGCGTGGTCGAAGAACATGGATTGTCGGCCGGCGTGGTCTTCGTGACCGAAGGACGCTGCGAATGATTCGCCGTCCATTTTGATTGGCTGGTCAGTCGGCGGAGTCTTCGTTACTTCGAGCACGGTGGGCATGATGTCAACCAAATGCGAGACGCCTCGAACCAGGGCGCCTTCACGTTCGATTCCCTTCGGCCAATGCGCGATCATCGACGTGCGAATTCCGCCTTCGTGGTCGAATTGCTTGAAGTAGCGGTACGGCGTATTCGACGCATTTGCCCAGCCGTAACCGTAACTCTGATAGGTGTCTTCGGGACCGGGCATGATCTCGGGCAGATTCCCTGGACGCATCTTTCGGCCGTCGCGAGTCTTCTCCGGCAGGTAATCGCCTTTGCGATCCGGCGCGTATTCGACATGACATCCACCATTGTCGATGGTGAAGAAGACCAGCGTATTCTCAAAACGATTCGTCTCCTTGAGCATGTCGAAGATTCGGCCGATGCCCGTGTCCATAACCGTGATCTGAGCGGCATAGACTTCCATGCGTCGCTGCTGCCACTGTTTATGCTCGGCGTCTTCCCATGCCGACACATTTGGATGCCGCGTCGACAGCGGAGTGTCCGGCGGAACAATTCCCAGTTGTTTCATGCGTGCCAGCCGCTGCTCCCGCAGCTTGTCCCAGCCCATGGCATATTCGCCTTTGTACTCGGCGATGTCTTCTTCACGTGCATGTAACG
>JADHUC010000150.1 GCA_016784735.1 Pirellulaceae bacterium
TGTGATTTTGCCGCCTTCTCTGGCGCCATCCAGGACTGCCTGGCGCGCACCCACACGGATTACAAGCCGGAACTCGACTCCTTACTCACACTCAATTTCCAAACGTTCCCTAAACCGCAAATCCAAGCCGTTTGACGTAGATCTAAGGCAACCACGGCTCGCTGGCGTAGAAGAAGGGGAAAACTCGGTTCACGCCGTGGAAGAACAACACCGATGTGACGGACATCCAGATGACTGTAATGCTGTGCGCGACGGCTTTCCCAATGATTCCGGTGCGTTTCGCGAAACGATGCAGCGGTCGGGAAGCCAGGACGGCCGGCGCTTGCAGCATGAAGAACGCAAACTGATAGCCGTCGAACCGCGACGTCGCGATTCCGAACATCAGCTCGTGAAGGACTGCACTGACGAAAAAGGTGAGCAAGACAGCTCGCACCGGGGCTCGCCAGCCACCGGCCGGACGGAATACGTTGTAATCAAGCCAAGAATGAACGCGCGTGTTATAGCGGCACCAGAATTCGGCAACCGTGCGTGACAGAAACCCATTTTGGATCACCGGTGTCGTGTCGAATCCCGCGAGCCGCTCGACCCCGTATACCATGTTCGACAACGCTTCGATGGTTACGATGAAGATCACTACCTTGGCGGCATGATCCAGTGGAAAGGAGGACCGAACAGCGGGGATATGCGAGGCAACATCGACGAGAACAAACCCGGTAGCGAACAGACCGGCACCCAACAAGACTCGGATTGCTTCTCGTCGGCAAGGTCTGTCCTTTGGTAATCGGCGCTCCCGTCGGCGAAATACGACCAACATCGGAGGAAAAGGGATCAAGAACCGCAAGTAGTCGACGAAGCGATCGACGCCAACTCCTCGGTGGCGCTCGTGTCGCGAGTAGTCAAGCATCTTGAACATGAGTTCGATGCAAAGAAACGCCTCGAATGCTCGGAAGATGATCTTGTCGGCCGGGATCAACAAAGGACAAGAAAGGACGGCAATCCCGACGCAGGCGGAGAAAACCGGGCCGATTCTGTGCTGCATCCGTAAGATCGGCCAAGCAGCGAGAGCATAACCATAGGCCGCGGCGACCGACAACGAGAATTCAAGAATGCGTCCATGAATTGCGACCACGTATTGCTCAATCACAGCCCGATGATAGCTCCCTTGATACCGTAATCTCTGCCGCTCACCTGTGGACCGCAGATTTGCAGCCAAAGGCGCAATCCGCTGATTTCCGCAACTCAGATGTTAGCTGTTGGTTACTCGGTTGTCACGTCTTTCCCATCGCGCCACCAGCCGTCAGGCTCCTCGGTCTCGTGCTGCTACTTGCCAGGGTCTTGGCATGTGCCTAGCATGGCGGCAGTTGCGGCAAGCCGGCGACCATCGAAGACAGGATCCACACGTTCGACTCGGCGTTGGCGCTAGGGCCGGTTTAGACAACACATTTTCTGCATCACCGATTGCAGTCAGCGGGGAGACATGAGCCATGAACAGAATCCTTCTCAACGTTCTTGCAGCATTGGCGATGTCGAACGCTGCCGGCCATGCCCAGGTCGCCGACAATTTTTCAGAAGGCGGCTGGTCCGCGTCCGCGTCGACTCCCGGCAAGATGTTCGTGGACAGGGGGAAGATGCGTCTGGAGGATGAAACGGGGCCCCCGAATTGGATCACAGCCAGCAAGACGTTCACCGTAGACGTTGACAAGACTCCCATCTTCGTCGTCAAGGTTCTGGCCGCGTCGGACCGCGGGACGGTCAAACTCATTCGCAAAGATCCGTACGACAAGAGGGTGGCTGTCGAGATCGACAGACCGGGGCTCTACGCGGTGGACATGCGCCGTCGGTTCGGTTGGCAAGGAGTGGCCTCGATCGAAACGTGTCTCTATGCCAACGGCGATGAGGAAGACATCACGTACGAGTATGTCAAGTACACCGAGCGACTTACGCCGACGGAGGAGGATCTGATCAAGAACCGAGCAGCCGGGGGAAATGTGAGGCTGGATGTCTCGCCATTCGAAGTCGTTCCGCTATTCAACGCGTGCTCGTTCTACTTCAAGAGCCCCAGCCGGCCTGGGTTGGCCGTGGAGTTCCGCAAAAGCGGTGGTATGTGGCTCACAGCGTGTGAGCCAGTCTACGTGAAAGAAGATGGTATGTTCCGCGGCAGTATCGTCGACCTGGATGAAGACACGCCGTACGAGCTGAGAATCACTGCTGTCAATGGTGACGTGCTGGCTCAGCAAGCGTTCCGAACCTGGTGTAGTCAGGTCCCCATTGGCAAGACCATCGTCCTGGACGAGACGACCTTCCCGGGGCTGCTCACCATCACGGAGTCGGGTTCACCCGATGGCTGGATCAAGATCACAGGCAAGAAGGGACTTGTCGTGCGGAACGACCGCAAGGGACCGCTCATTGAACTGTACAAGGCGAAGTATGTGATCCTTGAGGGGCTGACGCTCCGTGGCGGCTTGCAGGAAGCCATCAGCATTCGAAGGTGCGAGAACGTAAGGGTCGTGAATTGCGACATCGCCGGCTGGGGCAGAATCGGCACACAGCGATTCGACCTTGACGGCAAATACTACACAGAACGCGGCGGCGCGATCAACTGGGACAGCGCGATCCTCGTTAGCAAGAGCGTCGGTACCGTGGTGGAGCGATGTTACATCCACGACCCGGTCAACACGGCGAATTCGTGGTACTACTCCCATCCGGCAGGGCCTCAGGCCGTGGGCATGGACAAATCCCGGTCGACCGTCCTGCGCTATAACGACTTCATCGGCAGCGACAAACACCGCTGGAACGACGCGGTCGAGGGAGCGGGGAACTTCCATCTCGACGGCGGATTCAATCGGGATGGCGACGTCTACGGCAACATGATGTGCTTTGCCAATGATGATGCGCTTGAGATCGACGGGGGCCAGACAAACGTCAGAGTCTTTCTCAATAAGTTCGAGGGTTGCCTCTGCGGAGTGAGCATCCAAGGCTGCATGTCCGGGCCGTCCTACGTATTTCGGAATCTGTTGGTGAACATGGGTGATGAACGGGGGTTGGTCGGGCAGACGATCAAGACCTCGTCGCACGCCAACGGCCCCGGTGCCGTATCCTTCATCTTCGGCAACACCTGCTACGGCGAGTCACGTGACCTGAGTCTTCCTCACAACCTGCGTATCGTTGCGAAGAATAATATCTTTGCCGGCAAAAGCGCTATTGGTGGACGGACGAGAAGCCCGCAATCGGAATGCGACTATAACCTGCTGTCCACGGGCCAGGCGGGTGATGAGGAGCATGGGATCCTTGGCAAGCCGGATTTCGTCGATGCCGACGCTGGGCTGTTCGCACTGCGCGAGACATCGGACGCGGTAGGCCAAGGGGTCGCTATCGACAACTTTGCTCCCAGCGAAAAAGGCCGGCCCGACATAGGGGCCATCCCGTTCGGATCGGACCTGATCCTGCCGGTGCGGCCCATCCCAGTCAGCCTGGACCGCTACCAATTGGTGTTTTCTGCAGCCGACGTCAAATCGGCCCAGGCCAAGAGTGTCTCGGCAGCGGTCGGAGGTGAGGAGTTCTCGAGCCGCTATCGGATAGCCAAGAACGAAGCTTTCGACTGGTTCCACGTGACTCCTGAGACCGGCGTCTTGGAATCGGGTAAGACGTTGACATTCGTTGTGACGCCTCGCCCCGAGAGGATGACCGAGAGAACGCTCTACAAGGGAGCGTTCCTCATCAGGCTGGACAACGGCTACTCTCGACCGGTCACGGTGTACGCGAAGACCGATGTGGTTCCCGCAACCAAACCCGAACGCGAAGGTGTTTGGGTGACGTTCGCCGAGGCAGAAACGCTTGCCGACGGCAAAGGTTATGACACCATTGTCGATCCCTCAGCATCAGGCGGCAAGTGCATCCGACTGGTCGGTCCCGCCAAGAAGGATCCTGTCGAGTACCGCTTCAGCGTTCCGGAAACTAGCAAGTACTTCGTTCTTCTGCGAGTCAAGTCGGATGAACCCATCGGAGCCCACGATTCCATCTACTTCGGCATGGATGACGAACCGCTGGACGGGGCGCAGTTGCGGAGCGCCACATCGTGGGTCTGGTCAATGGCTGCTCATAACCGTCAAATGTCGCTGATCTGTCTCCAGGCATTCGAACTCGCCGCGGGCGAGCATGTCCTGAAGCTCGCACCACGGGAATCCATATACGTCGACCTGGTCGCCATCACCGACAATCCAGAGATGTTTGATTAGTCTGCCAGCTTCCCATTCACCTCGATTTTCAAGACGCAGGTAGGTTTCAACCACGCAGCCCAGATTGTCGGCAAATAGTGAATTGAAAGGGGAAAACATGGCACTAAAACGACTTCTATCACGTATCGTCCGCCTTCTCCTCGTTATGGCGTTGGTCGGATTCGCCCCCGCCTGGATATACGGCGGCGAAAAGGCAGCCGAGCCAGAGGATGAATCGTCGACAGGTTTGAGTGCTGGGGTGGCGAGAATTACCGTTACTCCGCCCGTCGGGATCGCCATGTCGGGCTTTGCCGGACGGGATGCGGCGACCGGCATCCACGACGACCTGTACGCCACGGCACTCGTCCTTGTTTCCGGCGACACGAAGGCCGCCGTGGTCGCCGCCGATCTGATCGGCTTTGGCGACGACTTCACAGCCGACGTACGGGCCGAGGTCGAACGCCGTACGGGCATTCCCGCAGCCGCCGTCTTTCTCTGTGCGTCGCACACCCACTACGGACCGTCGACAAGAGTCTATGGAAGCGACGATCCCGCCGCCGATCTGGACGCGTATATGTCCAACCTGCTCCATCTGCTGTCGGGCGCTGTTCAGGAAGCGGCGTCCGTCGTGCAGCCCGTTCGCGTCGGTGTGGGACGCGGCGCCTGTGACGTGGGCATCAACCGTCGCGAGAAACGGCCCGATGGCGTCATCATTCTTGGCAACAACCCGGACGGACCAATGGACCGCGAGGTGATCGTCGTGCGCCTCGATACGGTCGACGGCGAGCCGCTGGCGGCGTTGGTGAACTACGCCTGCCATCCGGTCTGCCAGCGACACAAGGCACGAGGCATTTCGGGCGACTTCATCGCACCGATGCGCGAGCTGGTTGAAGAAGCCACAGGGGCAAAGTGCCTCTATCTGCAAGGGGCGTGCGGCAATGTGAACCCGGCGTTGATGGACCACTCCTTCGAACCGGCCCGAAAATCGGGAATACGGCTGGGCGAAGAAGCGGTGAAGGCGTTTGAGGGCATAACGATGTCGGCCGCCGTAGGCGTGGCCACGACGTCGGCGCAGATCGACTTTCCGGCCTTGACTTTCGGCTCGGAGGAGGAAGGGCGTCAGGCCGTGAAGGCGATCGAAGAGAAATTGGCCCAACTGAAGAAGTGGAAATCGCCGGAAGGTCGGATCAAACGGGAGCAGCGGCGGTTGGAGCAGGCGAACAAGGCGTTGGAGAGTATTGTCAAAGGTGAACCTCTCCCGGCGGTGGTCGGTGAGATCGCTACGTTACGATTCAGCGATGTGGCCCTGGTAATGACGCCGGGTGAAGTGTTTGCCCAGATCGGCAAACAAATCAAGGAGGGCTCGCCGCTGACTGATACGATTTTCGTCGGGTACACCGACGGATCGATCGGCTACGTCCCCACGCCAGACGCTTATCCCGAAGGCGGTTACGAAGTCGAACGTGCCTGCCGCGTCTCGCCGGACGCCTCGCGAATGATGATCCAGGAGGCACAGCGCCAGTTGAATGAGCTTGCGAAGGATGGGAGTGGAAAGTGAGTCGTAGGGAGGCTGCTAATACGCGGCCCCGCTCGCTCAAAGGCGATCGCTTCACCGCGCTCGGGCAATTCGGTATGGATTTGGAGTATTACGTCGCCAGTCCAGCCGACACGCCGCGGCACACCGTTCGCTACGGACTGAGGCCCTCGGCCGCGGACGTGCCCCGTTTCTCCGAATACCAGGATCTGCTTCAGTTGACGCTGCCTGGCGATGGCAGTTACTACGTGGCCCTGTTCCCGCGAGGGGCCGACGAAAAGGTCCCGACCTTCGCCAGTTCTCCCGACGGCCGCGTCATTACCATCCGCAGTGAATGGGGTACCGATTACGCCTTCCTGTCTCAGGAACCCACGACGGCAGAGATCGCCGATTTTTCGTTTCAGGGTACGGCCGCTTCGATACGGAACCGGGACTCGGACCTGGTGCTGGCACTCGGCGGCCGAGGAACGGTAGCCGCAACAGGGAAATCGCTCGCCCTGACGGCCCCTTTCGGTGCAAGCCTGCGTGTTGGCCCGGCTGCCCTGACGATTGACATGCCGGCCGACCACCCGGCGGGCGAGATCGTCGTGGCTGCCCCGGGTGCATGGAAACTGCGGGAAGGCCGGGGCGTGACACTGGCGAAAGAACCCGCCGGGATCTACAGGCTGGGTATCCCCGCCGGCAAAACTGCCGTTGAGCTTGTCAAGGCAAACTGATGTTCCACCTGCTATTTGTGCGGCGATGTGTTTTCTGACCACGCACGCTGCTATACTCGTTCCAACGTTCCCGGCCGGGAACGTGAGGAAATGCTCAATCTAATTGGAGGCTTTTGAACGATGAATTCAAATCGGCATTACAGGAATCAGCCAGGCTTGGTGGCCCTTTCGGTCGCCCTTCTCCTGTGCTTCTTGAGTTGCGAGATCCACGCCGCATCGCCAGTCGCAAAGGATTTCCCTTCTCTTAAGGACGCCTGTCGCCTGCTTGATGGCCCCGTCCTTGGCGACATGGCAGTGGCAAAGATTGGATCGCAAACCGTCGCCGTCCATGCGAAGGGAGCAGTCGCTCCGTTTCCGGCGGAATCGCCTGTTCTGGCATTTGAAGAGAACGCCCATTTTCTCTGCGCGGTAACGGATCGTTCGAATTCGCTCCCAGCCGCCCGTAACGCCGAGAACAAAAAGGGTTCGCCCACGTTCGTTCAACGATTTATCTTCCTGAAGCCATCGATCTGGGTCATCGAGGATAGCATCAACGCAAAGGCTTGCGAGGGAACACTTCGCTGGGAAGTCCGTCGCCAAGGTGACCTGAATGTCGATGATGCTGAGCTACTGTGTGACGTTGTCTGGCCCGGCAAGGAATTGGAGACCTCGGCCGCAGAGGCGGACGCCGCGGCCCGATGCCTCCGCGTGTTTCAAATCCCTCCAACCGACGAAGACACTGCCCCGGCGAAAGCCGTTCTCAAGAACAACGACGGTTGCTTCGATCTGACGATCACCTCTGCGGATCGGACTTATCAGCTTCAATTACCGCTGCCGGAAGTCGGTGGCGGTCGGATCGCCGTCAACGACGCGGACGGCAAGACCCTCGTTCCGCTTCGACCATTGCCGGCCGGTGTGTTGCCGCACGGCCCGGAGGGCATGAAACTGATCGACCGATGGGACCGTAACTACCGCGACGGTCGGCATCCGCCCTGGAACTCGGGTATGGCCGCACCGGACCTGCGCGAGGCGGTCGAGAAAGGCGACATCAAGCCGTGCCGCGTTGCGGTCCTCGGATGCGGATCGGGCACGAACGCGATCTACCTGGCCAAGCAAGGTTTCGACGTCACGGCGATCGACGTGGCCCCGACCGCTCTGAGCATCGCCGCGGCAGATGCCGAAAAGGCCGGCGTCAAGGTGCGATGGCTGTTGGCCGATGTCTTGGCGCTGCCAGAGTTGGAGCCGTTTGACCTGATTTTTGACCGCGGTTGCTATCATAACGTCCGGTACGTCGATGCAAAGGGCTTCGTCGCATCACTCGACCGACTCTCGCGACCTGGCACGAAGTTCTTTGTCCTTTCATGCGACCGCGACAAGGCGCCCGGCGTCCGCGAGCCTACCATGCGTGCCGACTTCTCGGAGTTGTTCGATTTCCTGTGGCTACGCAAGTCGAACATCGTCACCGGCAAGGACGAACAGAAACGCCATCCTTCATGGTCTGTTATGCTCCGCAAGAAGGACCCGAAGAAGGACTCACCAGAGGCAACGTCGAGAACCAAGCCGAACATCATCTATGTCCTGGTCGACGATATGGGATACGGCGACCCGAGCTGTTTTGGACAGAAGAAGCTGAAGACACCGAACCTCGACCAGATGGCGGCGACCGGGCTCCGCCTGACCAATCATTACTCGGGCTCCACCGTTTGCGCGCCATCCCGCTGTGTCCTGATGACGGGTCTCCATACGGGACACTGCACCGTTCGGACCAATGGGAATGAAATGCTCGGCAAGGACGACGTCACCGTAGCAGAGGTGTTGAAGCGGGCCGGGTACAGCACCGGCTGCATCGGCAAATGGGGAATCGGAAGACCTGGGCTCAGCGATCCAAGCGACCAGGGCTTTGACTATTTCTACGGCTACGTGTGCATGAACCATGCTCACAACTGCTACCCCGAGTTCATCATCCGAAATGGCGAGAAGGTTGCGCTCAGAAACGTATTGCAGGAGAAATGGAGGGAGAGGACTGTCTACGAAGGAGACGGTGTCGCCGAAACGAAGGTCGACTTCGTCCCGCACCTCTGCCAGAAAGAGGTCATTCAGTTCATCGACAAGAACAAGGAGAAGCCGTTCTTCCTCTACTACGCCCTGAACATACCTCACGCCAATAACGAAGGTGGCCGCAACGGCATGGAGGTGCCATCTTACGGCGAGTTTGCCGACACGGATTGGCCCGATCCGGAAAAGGGTTTCGCCGCCATGATCCGCTATATTGACGAATACGTGAAGGAGATATTCGACAAGCTAAAGGAGACCGGGCTGGACAAGAATACGTTGGTCATATTCACCAGCGACAACGGACCTCACCAGGAAGGCGGGCACGTTATGGAGTATTTCGATTCCAACGGACAACTCCGCGGAAAGAAACGGGATCTCTACGAAGGCGGTGTCCGCGTTCCCACAATCGCCCACTGGCCGGGTGTTATCGAGCCGGGTACAGAAAGCGACCACGTCTCGGCGTTCCAGGACATGATGCCCACCTTCGCCGAAATCGCCGGTGTGGACTGTCCAAAGACGGATGGCATTTCGATGGCTCCAACACTACTGGGCAAGGGAGAGCAGAGAGAACACGAGCACCTCTTCTGGGAGTTCTACGAGGGTGGCGGCAAGAAGGCCGTGCTGAAGGGCAAGTGGAAGGGTGTCCGTCTGAATACCTTTAAGGAGCCGGATGGTCCGATTGAACTCTACGATATTACCGCGGACATCTCCGAACAGAAGAACGTCGCCTCGGAGCACCCCGATATCGTCGCCAACATGGCACGGATCATGAAGGAAGAGCACGTGGACCGAGAGAAGTAGGGACTGATGACTAACCGCCCGAAATTCGGCCCGCGCCGGTTCGTGCCTCCCCGTCCGGATTAGCCCGAACGCAACCCGCGCCGAGAGACGTCCATGCGTACCACTCTCCCCACCGCCAGGCTGATGATCTCCGCCACGGCTATGCTGCTGGCGCCTGTACTCGGTCGCGCTGCTGCTCCTTTCCCTTTGCTCGAAGACGAACGCCAGGCCGTCATCGTCGGCAATGGACACTTGGTCCAGAAGGTCGTCGAGCAGTGCACGGGCGTCCGGCTCGAACACGTGTCCGAGGCCGCTTACCGTCCGCAGCCTGACCGATTTCCTCTATACGTCGGGTGCACCCGCAAAGCCGAGGAACTGCTGGCCCATGATATCGCCACACTGGATGCCGAAGGCTACATCATCCTGGTCGAACCAACCCGGGCGGTGATCTACGCGCCGGTGCGCACAACCGATACGGGCGAGCCCAATACCTGGGCGCAGGCGGACTTCCTCCGTCGGTGCCTGGGAGCCGAGGACCTGATCCCAGGGCAAATCGGCGCTCACCGCCCGAAGCACAAACGCGTGCTCGTGCCGACCGGCAAGTGGGTGGAGAACCCGGCTTTCAAGCATCGCCATTGGAGCGGCTACGCCGGTAGCGCCGGACCTTCGTGGCGCGTGCGTGCATCGGGTGGCGGGGGACGCTATCGCTATCACCACAACCTCTATCGGATCATCAAGCCGGATGTGTACCGCGACCACCCGGATTACTTCCCCGTCGTCATCCCGAAGCACAAGCAGGACCAGAAGGGCCGCGGCCTCCACCGTCACCTCAAGCCCGGCCAGCGTTACGTGCCCACTGAACGGTTCGCGGCCTATTGGCAGCCGTGCACCTCGCACCCGGATGTGGTGGACATCATCACCGACGCGGCGATCGAGTATCTGGACGCCAACCCCAACGACAAGGCGTTCAGCCTGGGTATCAACGATTCGAGCGGCTTTTGCTACTGCGAGAAGTGCCTGGCGGAAGCGCCTCCGGACGTCGAGCCGGACAGCCGCGCCGCCGTGGGCTATCGGTTCTACCGCTTCTACAACACCGTGGCCGAGCGCGTTGCGAAGAAGCACCCTGACGCGCGCCTCGGGTTCCTTGTCTACAGCGCGCTCAACGCCTGGTACCCCGACCGGCTGCACCCGCTACTCATGCCTTACTTGACGATGAGCATGGCGGACCGCTGGGACCCGGAGTACCGCAAGCAGCAGAACGAGCACATTCGTCGGTGGAGCGGCATTGCCCGGCAGTTCGGCATCTACGAGTGGCTTTTCGGCCGCGGGTTTTTCATCCCGCGTATCTACGCGCATGATTTCGCCGACGGTCTGCGCTTCGCCCACGAATGCGGGGCCGAAGGGTTCTATGCCGAGGCCTACGCCAACTGGGGCTTGGACGGGCCCAAGCTGTGGGTCGCCGAGCGATTGCTTTGGCAGCCGGACCAGGACGTGGACCAGTTGCTCGACCGCTGGCATACCGCCATGTTCGCCGCGGCGGCCGACCCGATGCGTGCCTACTTCGACTACCTCGAACACGCGTGGCGCACGCAGAAGCAGGCGGACGACCGCCGCGGGGGTTACCGCCTGCTGGGCAGCCACTTCAAGGCACGGCAGTACACCGATGTGTTTCCGCCGCCGGCATGCGAGGAGGCGTGGCGCCTGCTGGATCGCGCCGACGCTGCCGCGCGCCAACCGTTGGTCAAGCAACGCATCGCCTACTACCGCACCGCCTTCGGCGCAACGCGCATCGCGTCCAATCGCTATGCCGCCGCCGAGTCACTGACGGGCATGCTCGATATCGATCGCAAGACCCCGATCCCGCTTTCCCGTTGGCTATCGCGCCTGGATGATTGGGCGCGGTTCGGGTCACTGGACGACTACATGGCGCCGGCACGCCAGACCGCGCCGTGGGCGTTCCAGGAATTCGCTATGGAGCACTTCCAGAAGGACACGCACTACTCGTTCGCCCAATGGGACAGCGACGCGCCGGTGCTTCGCCACGTGGTCAATCGCCTCATGAACTCAGCGTTATCGCCCGAAACCGGCGCCGCGCCGCGCACCCAGGCGGCGATGGACGAAGCGTGTGACCGGTTGCTTGCAGAGATCGAAGACGCGCCCGCGGCCAAGCGAGTCGTCCGTCGCTTGGCAAAACGCGCGACCATGACGATTCGTACGCTGGCCACCGCGCCCGCCATCGACGGCCGCATCGAAGACGTGTGGGGCGAGCCCAGCTTTGACGGGCGGCTGTTCGCCTATCCGCACGAGGATACCGAGGCCGAAGCCCGCACGACCATCTGGTGCGCGCGGCAAAACGGGCGGCTGTACGTCGCCTTCCGCTGCGAGCAGGATCCGAAGACGATCAACACCGAACCCGTCGGGCGCGACCAGGTGATCATGACCGAGCGCAACACGGTCAACCCCGGCGACGGCCAGCGCGACTTTCCCTACATCACCGGCGGTGACAGCGTTGGAGTGACGCTGCCCGGCCGCCTATCCGCCACCGTCATCGTCACCGCCTCGGGCGGGCTCTTCGACGGGTACGGCAGTCCCTACGGCTTCAAGATCGACTGGAACGGCGCCGAGGCAAAAACGCAGATCGGCGCGGACGGCTGGACCGCTGAAATCGCTGTGACACCCAAGGAGAAGTCCCCGTTTATCGAGGGCAGCGACGACCCGGTCCATGGATTCAACTTCATCCGCATCGACCGCAAAAAGCGCACAGCCTGGGTGCCCGCCATGCCAAGACGCTGGTCCATCCATCCCCGCACCGCAGGATTCGGGTTCTTCATCGAAGAATAGACCTGCCATCTGACGAAAAATAGGAGGTGGGGAATGGTGTGTTCTGTTTGCGATATTTCTAGGTCATGCAACCGACTTGAATTGTCCCCAGTTTCGTTCCGGTCTCTTCAGTGCCAAAGGCACGGTCCTATGTCAGCCCACGGGTGGAGCGACGTGAATCCTCGAACGTCGCGGAACCCTGGGAAACGGGATTAGATAGAACCGAAAGCCCCAACGGGGCGGCCCTAACCGGCCCGACGCAACCCGCGATTGCGCCAAGCATGAACGTGCTGCAAGGTTCCCGCTGCACCATCCAGAGCCATCTCGCATACGCGGTCGAAGTTGGGGTTCGAATGTTGTTGCATCCCAACTTGCGCGGCAAGTTTGTCTAAGCCACTACGCTGACTTGACGCCTCACAACAGCCCCAACGCGTTCTCACGCGTCTTCAGCGGGAACTTCACGGGCCCGCCGGTTCGGTGTGAATCAAATACGGCGTTGATCATCTCTACCGTCGAGCGACCTTGATAGACATCGCACACGGGCTGGCGGTCATCGCGGATCGCCTGGATCAGGTCGCGGCAAGCGACGACGTTGCCCAGCAGACGGGTGTCGCCCTGGATCGGCTCGGGTTGGCCGATGCCGGCGCTGGAAACAGGCTGCCACGTCTTGCCGCTACGGCCGGGCGACCAGGCGGGGTCCTGCAAGATCCAGACTTGGGGCAGGTAGCCGGTCAAAATCTCGATGATGCCGCCCGAACCCAAGATTTGCAGGCCGAACCGCGAGGGCCTGCCCGTGCCGGCGCCGCGTACCGAATCGAAGGTCGCCGTGCGGCCCCCGTCGAGCCCGTAGACGGCGTGAACGGTGTCCCCGGCGAGCGGCCCGAGACCTTCGTTCCCCGGCGCCACGTCGGCCTTGGTCACGGGATGGCCGTCCTGCTCCATGGTGGCAAAACACCAGGCCGGATCGCCGCCGATCGCGTGGATCAAGTTCAGGATGTGGCTGCCGAGGACCCACAGATCCTCGCCTCCGCCGCGGCGGGCGTCTTCCTTGCCGCGCCCCCGCAACTCGAGCACGTCGCCGATCGCTCCGTCGCGAATTAGCCCCAGCAGGACATCCAGTTTCGGGCTGTTGCGGGTGATGTGGGCAATGGCGAGCTTGACATTGTGCTTTTCGCAGGCGGCGACCATGTCGTCGGCCTCTGCGGGCGTCCGGCACATGGGCTTTTCCATGTACGCGTGGATCCCGCGCTCAGCCGCGGCGAGAAACATGTCGCGATGCTGATCGGGATGCCGCGGGCCGATGGACACGATGTCGGGCTTCGTCTCGTCCAGCAACTGCAAGTAATCCGCGAACGCCTTCGGGGCGCGAAGGCGGGTTTGGGCGGCGGTCCGTCCCGCGTCATCGGCATCGGCCACACCGACGATTTCCGCTTCGTCCTCCATCGCCCGCCAGCAAACGTCCAGACCGTGGCCGTAGTTTCCGCGGCCGGTATGGCCAATAATGCCAACTTTGACTTTGGGGCGGTCGGCCGTATTGGCAAACAAACTGGAAGGATCCAAACTCGCAGCAGCGATACCTGCTCCGAGTCCCTGGACGACTTGACGTCGATTGATCATTTGAGCATTCTCCTGGTACGTGACTTGAGCGTTGGTATGGCTTCGCGTCAGTCGGATTGAAGCGAAACAGCCGTTCAGAATAACGCCGGAATTCGCTGGAATCAACGCAATGATCCATGCGAATTGCGACAACATTGGCGCCCCGTAGCCTCATGGCCGCCTTTGAATCACCAGTTCCTCCTCGTTAGAATCCGTTCTGTACCCGTTTACCCACGCGATGCGACGGTCTAGGGGGCTTCATCAATGAATAGACTCGCCATCTGCCTGACGTTCATGTTTGCGACCGCGTCGGCTGTCGCGCAGCCTCGGCCTGTGACGCCGCACTACGAGGGACTCGACACGCGTGCCTACCTCACGGTGATCCCCACGCCCCAGCGGGAGCGGTACGCGCACCGGTTCTTCGCCGTCACCAAGGCGACGGTCGAGTGCGACAAAGGGGCGGACGATCCGCGCATCCAAGACGACCTGACGCAACACCTGCAGTCGATCGGACTCGCCCTGGCGGCAGCAGACGGGGATGGTGTTGACTTCGTTGTGCGGCTCAGGCTCGGATCGCACAGCCGACATCCGCTGCCGGGCAATATCGAGGGGTACGACCTTGAGGTCGGGTTGGAAGGCCGGCGCGCGGTCGCCACCGTCACCGGGCATAGCCCGCTTGGCGTATCCCACGGGGTTCAGTCGCTCAAGCAACTGACCATGCGATGGCATGACGCCACGATCATCCGCGAGGCGATCATCACCGACTGGCCAACGATCAAGTATCGCTTCGTCAAGCGAGCCAGCGACTACTGGCTCGACCAGGCGCGGCGGTACCGGATGAACGGCGGTTCACAGCAACTGGCGCTCAACGACCAGGGCAGGCTATCGCAGAAGAACGAAAGCCTACAGGCGATCGCCACCCGCGCGGATCGACGGCTGTTGCACGTCCTGGCCATGGTGAACATGGGCAACGTGTACCGTGGCAGCGACGCAGACGTGTCGGGAGTGGTTGAGCAGTTCGCTCGGCTGGATCGTGCGGGTTGGTCGCATATCGCCATCATGAACGACGACCGGATGACGCGATTGGACGCCGCGGCCATGAAGCGGTTTGACTCTTACGTCGACGCGCAACTGCACTACGCCCGTCGCATCGCTGAGACCGTCGGCCGCGGCACCGATCCGCCTCGCCTCGCGTTCATGCCCAATTTCTATTACGGCCGGGACGGCATGTATCGGCCGTATGGCGACCGACTGAAAGGCCGATTGCCCGAAGGCGTGGCCTTGTTCTGGGCCGGGATCGGTACGCCCGGGCCGTCCGTGGACGTCCAACACCTCCAGTCCGTCAAAGCCCAGGTCGATGCCAAACGCCTTTGGTTCTACACCAACTGGCCCCAGGTCGGGCATCCCTTCTTCACGGCGGAGAACTACAACGCAGCGCGAGATCGCGACTTCGGTCAAGGTGACTTGGTCGAACTGGTGACCGTCAGCACCACCACGTACCCGCGCGCCCTGCCGGTCAGCTTCATCACCATGTGTGATCTATTGTGGAATCCGAACGCGTACGACCCCGTGCGATCGCTGCGACGCGCGACGGCCGAGGTCGTAGGGCCGCAATCGTTCGAGGCTTTCTACCGCCTGTTCAGCTACGTGGACAGCGTCTCGCGGGTCAGCGCCACGGACCAGCGCGGGCCCATGTACGTTGCGGACGATCCCGACGAGCGTCGCCGCATCGTGACGGCCATCACGGATCGGATCGACACTCTTGCCGGCGCATGCCTCAAGACCCCGGCGGCTTCCGACGCGCGCACCAAGACCGAACTTTCGGCACTGATCGGGCGCAGGCAAAGACTGCTTGAGCGGATCGAGCAGGCCGAGGCGAAGCTGAGCGGTGACCTGGCCACGCGCACCATCGATTGCCCACGCGCGACGACGGCGCCTGCGCTTGACGGCCAGCTCGACGATGATGCCTGGACGGGCGCGGCTGTGCTCGACGGCTTTACGGACTTGTCGGGCAGCAAGGCGGCCCCACACCAGACGACCGTGCGCCTGGTCAGAACGGACGATGCGGTCTACCTTGGCATCACCGCGCAGGAAACGCACATGACCGACGCGGCGCTGTCCGATCCGGAGCGCGAGTACCCCGTGCCGATCAACCAAGCGGCAGATGCGTTTCTGTGGTGGTCGGAGAGCGTCGAGGTGTTTTTCGATCCGGGGCGCGATCGACGCGACGTGGTCCAGGTCATGCTGAACCCCTGGGGCATGAAGGAAGGCTTCGGATTCTCGTCGCTCGTTTACGGCTACTTCGGCCTCACGGACAAGCACCGTGAGAACTGGCCCGTGCGCGGGATGGTCAACCGGACCAGCGATTCGTGGGTGATCGAATGCGCCTTTCCGCGTCGAATGTTCAAGGACACCGATTGGAAGGGACCGTGGGGATTCAACGTGGCACGCAACCGTCGGCTACGCGCGGGCGACGGGATGAAGTACTCGACCTGGACGCCACTGGGCTGGGGGTTCCAGGACGCATCCACGTTCGGACTGCTGCGCTTTGCGCCGGGCGGTTGCCAGACAGCGCTGAGCGTCGACATAGAAGAGTATCATTCATCCTCCGCCCACGCTCGCACCTTTCGCATGATTTCCGCGCGGGCCGCCGCGGGCGTGTAATCGTCAATCGACTCGTCCTTGCCGAGCAACGCGGCGATCGTGTTGGCCGCATGATCGCCGATCGAGAGCTTCTCTTCCTTCGATCGCGTCTTGTCGTCCAACAACGGTAGGAGCTTCTTCACCCAGGGAGGGTCTTCACTCTCGGCAATCATCTCGATGGCTCGCAAACGAGTTGCGTAGGCTAGCGACCGGTCGTGGGCGGTCCGCAGTATGAACTCTGCTTGGTCTTCTTCATTCCCTTCCATCTGAACCAGCGATTCTACGGCGGCCCGTCCATGGGGGCCGCGAAGCATCTTCTGCATCGCGCTGCGGGCTCGCTCCAGCGTTTTCGCGTGATCGGGAATCTTCGGGTCTAGCTTCGAGCAGATCCCGGTAATTGCCATGGCGGCGTTCTCACAAAGGTGCTGACCTTCGAACCGGCCAGCCGACTCGTCTTGGAGCAGCGGCAATAGCTTCTCGACATAACTTGGGTCCGGCGCATGCCGCAGCAAAAACATGGTGTTCGAGCGGATTTTCCTTGAAGCCGTCTTGTCCAAGGCGGCCGCGAGCGCCTCGCGCAAGGCCGTGTCGCGGTCGATCCGGAAGAGGGCGTCCATCGCATCGCTACTATTGGGGCCACGAAGCTGCTGAAGGAATCGGTCGCGAACCCTGCCGAGCAGTTTCGCTCCCGCGGGTTTGCTGGTATCGACCGAAGCCAACAACCTGGTGATCGTCCAATACGCCTCATGGGTGAAATCGTCGGCATAGTTTGCACGACCTGGGACATCCGTCAGCGGCAACAACGCCTCGATGTAAGACGGGTCCGACGTCCCCCGGATTTGCTTCACGGCCTGCGTGATCGCGAGCCGGTTCGCCTTGCCGTCGCTGATGATTTCCAGGAACAGGTCCCTCTGCCTTTTTGAATCAAGTTTCAGCAAGGCATCCAGGGCCTCAGCGCCAAGTTCGTACTTATTCGCTTCCGGGAGTTCTGGGCGGACAAACCCGAATCCGATCGTTTGCGGGGGTTTTGCGCGGACAAATGAGAGCAGTTCATCCCGAGCTGGCTTGTGCCCCAGTTCACCCAACCCGTTAATCAGCTCTTCGGCCAGCGACCCGATCCCTCTGCCATAGCGAGGTCTCCGCCGACAGCATTTCAATACCTGCGTGTTCCCCAGCCCTCCATATCCCGTCCCTTGGGTGAGTTCGGCGCATTGCTTGGCTTTCTCTGGAGTGCGTTCGTCAACTGGTAACCAGTCTCCTTTCAGGCGCGCGAGCATCCTCGGCGCGGCCTCCTCTACTCCGAGCCTGGTCAGTGCGCGGACCATCGCTGCGGCGGTGAATTGATTCTTGTCGTCGATCCCTGCGGTCAACCGGGCAACAATCGCCGGGTTCTTGGTATCACAGACTGCGACCGCAGCCGCAGCTTGATACCGAATGGCCGCATGAGGATCGTCGAGGGCCTTTAGCAGGAGCTGTTCTCCTTGCGGTCCGGGTTCTTCCGATCGCCCGATGACGTACAAATACAGACGGCGGGTTCGTTTGGGTTGTCGAGCGTAGTCATCGGCCAGCGCGGGCACGTCGATGCTTTCCGGGCAGTGTCCCATCAAGTAAGCTGCTGAATCGGCAACCTGTGGAGTCTTGTGCGTCAAGAGAGATGTGAGCTTGTCGCGATGATGGCTCCAGTCGAGGTTCTCCATTTCGACAAGGCACATCGCCAGTTCTCCCACCTCGTCCGGCGGCAACTCGGCCAATGTGTTGATCAGCGACGGCACGTCCTCGTTTGTTGCACGATACTGGATTTGCTCACGGAGCCAATATGCGTCCATCGACGCCGCCCGAGGGAGCGCGTCGATCATCGCCCGAGTGATCTCGCGGCCCGGCATCAGGGAGACGCCCGGACAGATCTTGCCCGCCCGGATCAATGCTGCAACGTCTTGTTCGGTGACCGTCTGACGGAACGACGCGGTCCACGGCGGCGGCGGAGGAGCCTTGCCGGTGCGTATCTCATCGGCCCAGCGATCGTCATCAAGCGGTTGTTCGATAGGGCGGCAGAACTCGCGGTACGACAGGACGGCCCCGCGGTGCAGCGCCGCACATTTGCCGTCGGAAATAATGACGTAGACTGCCTCAGGTCGCGCCACGCCCACAAGTAAGGCCTTGGCCTGGTTGCCATGCGGACTGATGAAAACCGGCACAACCATAGGAAAGTCATCCCGCGGAGACACGTACGAATTGCCGCCGTAGAAATGAAACCTCGCCAGCGTGATGCCGTAATCGCGAATCAAATTCGCGTCTTGTCGGTCCAGCTTCTTCCCGTCGAGTTCCTTTTGGGCGATGGCGGCCAACTGATCGCAGAGTGTGGCAAACTCGGGTAACAGTTCCAGCGCCTCGCCTTCCAGGGCCTTAGCAAATGCCCCCATGTACCGCCGATCGGCCTCGGTCACGCCCTTGTCTTCCGCGCAGCGCTTGGCCGCCGCCTTGATCGCCTCGGTCGCCTCGGACCAATCCCGTGTGCTGGCGAGGTAGTCATCCCTTCCCCGTTCCCTCAAGTACATCTGGGAGATTTGATTCAGGCGATTCCCTTCTTGAATCTCCTCCATGGAGATCATCTGTCTGTCGGCTGGCGTCTTCTCTCGCTTGTGCATGATCGCAAGCAACTCCCGTCCGGCGGCCACCAGGTCGGGGCCTTCTGGGGATGCCTGGCGGAGCGCGTCAGCCGCCTGCCGGGCGAGTCTCCCCAGACCGTGGTAGAAACCTGGGTAAGGCGAGACGTACCCCGGAAACTCCTCCGTCATACAGCCGAAGGTGATCGTCATTTTCCCGTGCAATGCCCAGGTATGCCGCTCTTCGGCCCAGGCTGCCAGCGCGGTCCCGAGTTGCTTGTCGTGCCAGGCGGGCGTGCGGAGCGCAACCGGGACCGCGGTCGGCAACGGCTTCTGCAGCAACGTCAGCAGTCGCATGGCCTGGCCGTGCAGACTGTCCGGGAGCGGGCCGCAATCCGCCCGAAAGATAGCCTCAGCCGTCGCCGCGTTAGGGACCGCGTTCTTCAATGCCCGACGGCCCGCATCGCAGGCCAGCGGCCCCGTGGCGAATACATCGAGGCCAGAAGGAAACATCCTCCCGCTAACCGCCGGATCAGCCGTCTTCTGGAACAACACCGCCGAGGGCAAAGATCGCGGTCCCAGGACTCGCATTCCCCTCGTTCGCTCCGCTCGGTTGTCGTAGTCGTCTGGTCCGAGCCACTGATCGTTGACTTGAGCAATGGTCAGGCGGTGGGCCTCTCGGCGGAACGCAGCCAACATCGCAGGGACGTTTTCCGTTTCAGGCAGGCCACCCGCTGCTTTTGTGGCGGCTTGCACGTATTGCATAAGTCCCGGATCATCGGCCGGGCCAACCATCGCCTCGAAAGGCCCAGTCAACCGGCCGTATAGCCGTTTCAACTCGGCGTCCGACTCGACCAGCAAGGCCAAATGGAGCGCTCGGAGTGTTTCTGCGTCCGACTCCAATCGGAATACTCGCGTGGCGTACCATTGCCGCGCAGCAAAGTATCGCGATAGCTCCGGCGTCTTGGCATAGAAACTCACCGGGCGGAACTGCTCGGGCATTAGCGGCAGACCGAAGAATAGGATGCCTTGTCTGGGTGGGCCGCCCACCCGAATGGCAGCCAGTACGCCCTGGACGGCAGCCTGGTGATCATCGGGAAGTTGTCCAACAGCCGCATGATCCTGGAGGGCGATGCCGACTGCGGCGAACGTCGCCAGATCGCGGTACACACTATCCGCTTGGTCTTTCCGAGCTACGGCAAGCTTGTGCAACCGCTGAGAGAACTTCCTCAGGATTCCCGCCTGGCTCAGTTCTACCTGTCGCACCCCATCTTCCAGCAGTACGTGGTACGTATGCCACGCGCTATCGACGGTAATGAACTTCGGCAGCGGCTGTTCGGAGCCGAACGACAAGTACGCCTCGAAAATCTGCCGGTACTGTTGGTCTGTGACTACGAAACCCTGTGTCGATAGCATCTCCCGCGCGCGATCGGACCCGGCGAACCCGTCGATATGCCGCACCTGCTCGAGCTTGTACGGCGGAGACGCCTGCGCGGCGGAAACTTCGTCTGCATCTGCAACGGCCGCGCAAGTAATCAACAGCGCTGCCACACACGTGGCTAAGATTCGAACGTCTTTCATGGGCCGCCACCAACTGGAGACTGGCATTCATTTTATGTTGGAACCGGACGTTTGACAATCAATCGCCGGCAGTGGCGCGAATCGACCGTCACCGGAAAATCGTGAAACTGCAGCATCATTGCAGGGGCCAGGCCAGGGAAGCGGGAGGCACAGGCCGTGAAGGCACGCCAATGAACGGCTATTGAAGAAGGAGAAGCCACGTCTCACGGGTCTTTCTGTTTCTCGCGCTCCGCGAGACGTTTTTTCTTCTCCTCTTGGCCGATCGCAAGCCCCATGCACCACGCGACCAAGGCGGGCACGAGAACCGCGATTGGGAAAGCGTCCTTGGTCAGCCATACGCTGAAGCCAATTAGTCCGATCATGGCCAGAAAGCACACGGCAGCCATGGACCAGACAAGCGGGCCGCCGGCGTTCTCGACCGCACAACCGAGTGTCAACCATGCTAGACAGAAGGCCAATAGCGGCCAGGGCGTCGCGGTCCACCAGATGGCGAACCAGACAAGCGGGATCGTTGCACTAACAACGATCAGACTGATAAGGAATTCCTCGGGCGCGGGCTGCGCCAGGCGCTCAGGTTCGAGCAACGTCGCTGGAGCCGCGCCGTGGAGCGACTTCACCTCGCTTCCGATCTCGCTCACGTGCTGATACCTTCGCCCCGGCTCCCGTTCCAGCGCGCGCAGCACGACGTGATCCAGCCGCACGTCCACTTGCACGCTCTTCGACGGCCTATTGAACCGCCCCAGCGGCAGTTCGCCCGTTAGCATTTCGTAGAAGACGACGCCCAGCGAATAGACGTCCGCGCGATGATCGACTTCCAGCGGTCGCTCCAATTGCTCCGGCGCCATGTAGTGCGGCGTGCCGACGACTTGCCCCGTGCCGGTGAGCGTGCGGTAGTCCGAGGTACGCTCGAGCAGCTTCGCCAGTCCAAAATCGGCGATCTTCACGTTTCCCTGCAGATCGATCAGGATGTTTTCGGGCTTGATGTCCCGGTGGACGATTCCCTGGTCGTGGGCGAATTGAAGTGCGTCGCAGATCTGTGGAATCATCGCCAGGGCCGACTCGGGCGACAGCTCTTTCGACTGGATCAGATGTCGCAAGTCCGTGCCGCTGACGTATTCCATGATCAGGTAGTAGATGCCGTCCGCGACTCCGAAGTCGTGGACGGTCACCACGTGCGGATGGTTCAACTTTGCCAGGGATCTGGCCTCTCGCTCGAAGCGTTCCGCAAAGCCCGGTTCGGCAGCCGCGTCCGGGACGATGATCTTGAGCGCCACCAGGCGATCGAGCCGGACTTGGCGTGCCTTGTACACTGCCCCCATGCCGCCGTGGCCGATCAAGTCCAGGATCTCAAGCTGGGGAAACCGCGAGGCGAGTTCCCCCGGCTTCGGCGCTTTGAACTTCGGCGGGACTTGCTCGCGGGCGGCTGCGGATTCGCTATCACCTGGATCTTGCGATTCCCAACGGTGCAGTCCCAGTTCCAGCAAACAAGCCGGGCAAGCCGAGACATCGGACCGATCGGACAACTCTACACCGCACTGATCGCACGCTCGGGTTTGAAGCGTCATCCGAAATCTCCTCCTCTTCTACCATAAGAAGAAGCAAACCGGCGGAATTGTTACAGCCAGAATCGAGGAATTCAGTGAGGAGGCGACCGGCGCGTGCGCTGTGAACGGGCTACGCCCGGAGCGCCGTGAAGAGAAACCGGATTTCATTGTCGATCTCGTCCTCGTCCGCAACGGTTTCTCCGATCTCCGCGCGCAATAACTCGCCGAAACGCCGGCGAAGCCGATGGACGGCGACGCGCACTGCTCCTTCGGTCATATCAAGATCCTCGGCAAACGGGCCGTACGACTCCGCAGGCGGGCCGCCGGTCAGCAAGTCCTTGAGCTTGTCGAACAGCTCGGCCTGGCCTTTCTGTGCGTACTTCTCGCGAAGCTTCTGGTGAACCAGCTCGAGCAGCGCCAAGGCCCACTCGCGGTCGAAAGCGCTTTCCGGAGTACGCGTGTCCGCCGGTTCGGCCAGATAGCGATTCTCGCCTTGTGGGAAGTCGATTGAAAAATGACAAATATCTCCGCCGCGTTTCTTCGCCTTGCTGCGATCCCATTCGTTGGCCAGGAAATGCCGCATCGAGGCGAGCAGGAACGCCCGAAACCTGCCTCGCTCCGGCCGAAGACCCGCGAAGTCGTTTCTCTCGAGGAGCCGTGCAAAGAAGGACTGCGTCAGGTCCTGTGCGTCCGTGGAATTGTGCCCTTGCCGTCGAGCGAACACGTAGAGCGGGTGCCAATACGCCTCGCAAAGAGCTGCCAGCGCCTCCTCGCGGTCCGGTGATGATTCGTGACCAGCCGCAAGAACGACGGACCACCTCGTCGTATGAAAACGCGAAGCGGCATCTGCGGGAGGATTCTCTGCGGCAGCCTGTTCTTCAGTGTGTGACATGTGTGGAACCCCGAATCCGACGCCAAGTGCTTGTTCGGCAAGTATAGCGTGATCTTGCCAAAGATGTTCAGGTCGTTCTCCCGAGAAGTCGTGAAAATGGGGCGCGAATACGATACACGCCGAGCCCAGTCAGGCCCCAGAGCGACCTAGCCACTGAAGCACTCCACTTCAACCGGAGCTTAGTGGAAAGTTGCAGCTCGGTTCACTACTCTGATAATACGGTCCGTACTCAGCGTTGCGAACGGTGTCCTCGGTCGGTATTCTGGGAATGGACGATCCGGGCATTTGGGAAGTCCACGTGGTGCGACGCCTCCCCGCAGGGCCCTTGTGCGGCTTGTCGAGAGCGAGAATCGGGGGAGGAACGCAGTCCTTCGGAATCTCTTGGATACGTGGGGATTAACATGAGCGACAACAGAAGTTCCACGCGTCGGCAGGCGACGGGCAGGCGGTTGCCTCGCCGTGACTGGCTCAAGGCGGCAGCCATCACCTGTTTCGGCGCCCGCGCGATGGCCGCGCCGGCAGTGGATTGGCGAGCCAAGGCCAAGCAGAACCTGAGAATGGGCATCTACTCGGGGGTCTATTCGAAGCTGCGGCTGGAGGAGGCGGCTGCGAGGATCCGGGCCGACGGCTTTCGTAGCGTGCTCACGAATTACACCTTCGCCGACGTTCGCTTCGACCCGCTGGCGCCCGACTGGGAAGCGGCCGGGAAAATCGTCGGCTGCTTCGAGCGGCACGGCATCGAGATCGCCGCCGTCTTCGGCTACGTGAACCTCATCGATCCGGTCCCGGCCCGACGTAAGCAGGGGGACGCCCGGCTCGAAACGCTGCTGACGAACTGGAAGCGTCTGGGCTGCCGTAACGTCTCCACTGAAACCGGGACGTTCAACCCCAAGTCGGCTTGGCTCGACGCGCCCGAAAACGAGACGGAAGAAGGCTACCTCCAATGCCGTGCCGCAATCGAGAAATGGGCCAAGGTGGCCGAGAAGGCCGGGGCCGTGTTATCCATCGAGGCGTACTGGCGTAACGTGATCGGCTCGATCGACCGAGCCGATCGGCTGTTGCGTGAGGTCGACTCGCCGGCACTGAAGCTGGTGATGGACCCGAACAACTACCTCCGTAAGGAAGACCTGCCGAAGATGCAGCCGATGCTGGAGGAGATGTTCCGCCGACTGGGCCGCCACATCGTGCTGGCCCACGCAAAGGACGTGAAGCCAGCCGCCGAGGGAACCGAGTTGCCGGCGTCGGGCAAAGGCGTGCTGGACTACCCGCTCTTCCTTCGCCTGTTGGCCCAACTCGACCGCCCCCTCGATCTGATCCTCGAGCACCTGACGCTCGACGACGTGCCCCGAGCCCGCGACTTTGTGATCGAGCAGTTCGAGAAGATATGAGCGGCTGCACTGGCTGTGGGCCGGTCGTCCGATGGTTGTGGGCCGGTCTCCTGACCGGCCCATTGGCCCGACCGTGGGCCTCGGTTGATATCTGGAGACCTGCGGTCGAACGCCTGTCGCGGTCCTGAGACCGCGACACAACGGAGATCGAAATCATCATGGCAATCGACACCGCAGTTATGACACACCGACAGCGTATGTTGGCGGCGATGCGGGGTGAGCCCACGGACCAAATCCCCTGGGCGCCGCGCATGGACCTTTGGTACACGGCCCTGCGCGCCCGCGGCACTGTCCCCGATCGGTTTGCGGGAATGAACACGGCACAGATTGCAGACGAACTCGGTGTTGGCTGCCACGCCGTTCGGGCCGACTACACTCTGCCGCGGCCGCCTGAAGACCTGGCGTTGCGCGGCTTCGGGTTCGACAATCACCCGGATCATCCCTACCGGATCGAGTTGCGGAAGCTGCCTATCGAGTTCTCTCACGAGGACGGCCACTACCAGACCACAATCCATGCACCGGCGGGCGAGGTCACCACGAGCTTGTGGATGACCAAACAGATGTCGTCGGACGGGATCACGCTTCCGTTCGTGGAGAAGTACCCGATCTGCTCGATCGACGACCTCGAACCCGTGGCGCAGGTCTTTGAGCATATGGAAGTCATTCCCACGCCTGACGCCTACACAACGTTCCACGAGCGCATTGGCGAGCGCGGTCTGGCCGTGGCTTGTGGCTCCTTGACCGCCGCGCCCATCCACCTGATGCTCCATGACCTGTCAGCGATGGAGGAGTTCTATCTGCTGTACCACGAACAGAAAGAAGCGATGCTGCAGACTGCGAAACGTATGGAGCCGCTATTCGACGCCATCCTCGACGCCCTGGTGGCCTGTGATGCTGAAGCGGTCTTCTGGGGTGCCAACTATGATCGAGACACGACGTGGCCGCCCTTTTTCGAGGAGCAGATCATACCCTGGCTCCGGCGCGTGAGTGACCGCGTTCACGCGGCGGGCAAGCTCCTGGTCACGCACACCGACGGAGAGAACCGCGGGTTGATGCACATGTACTCGCGGTGCGGCTTCGACGTCGGCGAGTCGCTTTGTCCGGCGCCCATGACCTCATGCACACTGGCGGAGCTCCGCGAAGGCTTTGGCCCGGACATCACGTTGTGGGGCGGTATTCCCGCGGTTGCGCTGCTTGACGACACGATGGATGAACCTGCCTTCGAAGCGTACATGAACGAGCTGTTCGATCACCTGGGCACAGGCGCGCGGCTCATCCTGGGTGTCTCCGACAATGTGCCCCCGGATGTGAATCTGACGCGACTCGAGCGCATCCAACAGTGGATTGATGCCTTTGGACCCGTGCAGCCATGAATAGTAAGCAGTGAGTGTTATATCGCACGTGGGCGATGTGACTGCGCGCAATAGCTCGCTCTGCGAGCGCGGCCCCAACTGGGCATCGCTCATCCCTTCGTTTCGGGGTTTCCGTTCGTAAAGGTACACTCGCCCGCTTGGCGCCAGCGTCTTCGTGGCGGGACAGTACGTGGACTCGATTGTGATTGTGTATGTCACATGCCCGGATAGAGAGTCTCGTTGTACAAGGTCGGGATTGCCGCGGGGCGGGCGTTCGCGTAGATGCACAACCCGCGGGCATTGAACAGGATCGCCTCATCGCGCGAGTCGCCCCACACGTCCGCCGCGTACGCATAGAACGCCTCGGGGCGAGACTTCAGGAGCTTCCGTGAGTACTCGACTGGCGACAGCCGCTGAATCTTTTCCGAGCGTTTCCGGATCGTGAACAGGAGCCATTGCTTTCCGCAGGGAATGCCCTTCAGCGACTCTTTTGGATCTTGGTTGACCAGTTCGTCTACCACGACGACATCAGAGGGAGTGTCCTTGGGGATAGCCGCGCCGTACAAGCTCCTTGATCAGCACGAGACGAAACTCCATCCGTTCGGCAACAAAGTGATCCGTTTCGCCCAGGAAAACAACTCGCCTGCCCTTCAGGGCTTCATCGAGAAATGCAAAGGTAGCTGGACTAGTCTTGTTCCAATCAAGCGAGTCCAGTCGGATCGCGTCTTCTTTGGCCCAAGCCACAAAGTTCTTCGCCTCATGATTTGCGTCTTGTTGCGCTGAGAGAGTCGCCGGTAAGATTGTCAGGAGCGTAAGCAAGGTGAGCAGTTGCAGGTTGGTCCTTTTTGAACGGCTCCAGTTTTCTTCACTTACATTCGTATGAAGCGTTTTGTCTTGATTCCTCAGTGTTCTTCCGGACGGTCGTCAATCATGCCCTACTCGACTCGGGCGCCAGCATCCGGTCAATGGGGAGAAGTGTTCACCGCCACGCGATCGAAAATAGGTAGTTTCGTCGCACTCGCTTGCTGCCACACGTTGATGCGCTAACGTTGACAGCCGTTCCTCGACGCTCAATTCGGTCGGCCAGCGCTGCAAACGGAGTTGTAGTGTGTCATCAGGCATTTCCGGCATCTCCGAGCGAAGGTCTCTAGACGCCGCACCGTTGACGACCTGTTTCCGGTCTCGCCATGATGAAGTCCTGCAGACAGACGCCGGTCAGCCGTCTCACAGGCCTGCGGACGTCGCCCTACATCTCGGCAAGTTACCAACGAAGCTGCAACTCTGCACGGGCGACCCGCAAAGACCCCACGACGGGCGGCTACGACAAGATCAAGGTCGACGAAGGGAAGTAGCGGCTCGATCACACAATGGAAGGCTCTGTCACCGCCCTTGCCGATCCGTCGGCGGTCATATTCCCGTCATGTTCGTGTGCGCGCTCCAGAGCCATTCTTGACGGATGAGCTAGGCTGACGGGTTGGTCATTTCCATTCCGTTCACCCTGGAGGCCTCGATGGCTCGTTCTTCCGATTCCGAAAAAGTTCTCGCGTGGCAGGAGCGGTTGGCTC
>JADHUC010000006.1 GCA_016784735.1 Pirellulaceae bacterium
TTTCAATAACAAGTTAAAACTGATCACCAGAAGATCCTATGGTTTTCGAACTCAAACAGCCTACGAAACCGCACTATATCACAACCTTGGCAGCCTACCACAGCTAGAATTCGCCCACAAATTCGCCTGAACAGGCGAATTTTCCAACAAACCCTCCGTCGGTCTTGTCGAACCATAGCGACGCGTTAGGCGGCCCCTGCACGATTACGTTGCCATGGTAATCCTTGATCAGGTAGGGCCACTGCTCGACGTGCCAGTTGAAACCGTTGCCCAAGGACTCGCTGTGCGATTGGCCGCTGGCAAAGCTCCGGCGATGCCCCCAGGGAACGCCGAAACCGCCGCTCGCCAGATCATCCACGGACAGGGCAATCTCGCCGTTCGTATAGCGCACGGGTCCCGCGCTGAACGTGGGCGACGAGCCGGCTTGCGTACAGCATGGCTCTTCGGAGCTTCCTCCACCGAAGATTCCACCGCCAATGATGCCTCCACCGATTCCGCCAATGATGCCTCCACCGATTCCGCCGACGATACCACCTACAATCCCACCGGAAACGCTGCCGCGAGAGAAACCCTGGCCGCTTGGTCGTCCAAACCCGCCAGTACGCTGGCCGGGCGGGGGACAGCATTCGCTTGGCAGGTTTTCCGGACACGGTGGCGGGAATACGGGAGGAATCGCCGACGCGATAGGAGGCCCCACTGCGACCGAGAACGTGCTATAGGATCCGTTAGGATGACCGCAGCACTGCCAAGGTAGATCCGTGATCAGGTGTTCGGAGGGCAGCCCATCCGGATCGCACGAAATGTTTTCGTGCCGGCCACTATCACTGCCCACGCAGCCTTCCCCGTTATCCACGGAAAACCCGAAATCCATGTGCAACGGACCAGAGCCCCCGATTTCCGCGTATGCCGTGATTGGCGCATTTGCACAGGGATTGCTCGGATCGGCATTGGATGACGGCGCGCACCCCTCCCATCGTTGTCCGTATTTATGCTGGAGCGAGAAAAGGGCGTCGACGCACGAGTGCTGCCCACCGAAATCATCGATGTAGTAAACGCCCCAGATCGCCGTCAGTTTGTCCGGCCATTCATTGTCTGGGCAGCCAATTATCTTGACCATTGATTTATTCCTTATGCTTTGCGGAAGAATGAGTGATTGTCTCCTCAGCCGTTTGCCAAGCTCGCGTCACTTGGCTCGTAATCCGGGCAACCGGCGCATAGCGCGACGCCGGTGACTTGCCTGGCAAACGTGCACTCTCTGTGGACCGTGCATGCGAATATCTTGATCTGCGTTTTGCCCCCACAACTGGTGCAGGGCTCGGTGCGAAGCAGCGACCCGCGATACCTGCAAGACCCCCGTGGAATCGGTGCGGCCCGAAGCGATTCGCGTTGCCCCAGACCTCGCCCTTCCTCCCATGACGTGAAATACGTTGGTAGCCGCCGGCACATCTGGAACAAGAGCCGCGTCTTGTAGCACTTGTGCCGCTCGCACCAGCCGGGGCCTTCACATTCACACGGTGTTACGTGCACGATGGTTCCCTTATTCTGCTGACGATGCTTGTTGTGGAAGCGTCCGGCACGCCGTCCAGGATTCGTACGCTGCCTCCGTACCGAGCGACGACCTCCTTGCCCACGACCGTCTTCGTGGTTCCTCCTTTGACGAGCACGTCGGGCCGCACCTGTTCGAGAACGTGGTGGGGCGTGTCTTCGTCGAATACGAGAACATGATGGACGCACGAAAGGGCCGCGAGCATTGCCGCGCGATCGCGATCGCGAATGATCGGACGCTCGGGGCCCTTGAGCCTCGTCACGCTCGCGTCGCTGTTGATGGCGACGATTAGCACGTCGCCCAGTTCCGCGGCTTGCTCCAAATAGGTAACGTGTCCCATGTGCAGAAGGTCGAAGCAGCCGTTGGTAAACACGATGCATCGGCCGTTCGCCCGGTAGCTCTCTGCCAAACCAGCCATCTCTTCCAAGGTGACTTGCTTGTGCTTGGCGTCACCGTTCAATTCCGTGCGTATCTGCTGTCGCGTGACAGGTGCCACGCCGAAACGTTCGATTTCCAGGCCGGCGGCCACGTTGGCTAGAACCGCCGTTTCGGCGAAGGAAAGGCCGGCCGCATAGCTGAGTCCCGTCATGGCGAGAACCATGTCGCCGGCGCCGGTGATGTCATACACTTCGCGCCGGCGGGTCGGGACGATCTCTGGCTCTTGGTCCTTGGCGATAACCGCGATGCCGTCTTTGTCGAGCGTAAGAAACACGGCGTCCAGATTGAGCCTGCCAAGCAGCTCTTCTCCAGCCGCAAACGCCTCGGAGGGGCCAGCGATAGACAACCCGGTTGCCCCTTCCGCTTCAGCTCGATTGGGCGTCAAAATGGAGGCACCGCGATATCGGTAGTAGTCGGTAATCCGAGCCGGATCGACCAGCACTGGGATTCCACGTTCCCTTGCTTCCTTAATGACCCTCGTAAGCAGTCGCGGCGTGCAAACACCCTTCGCGTAGTCGGAAACGAGCACCGCCCGGTACCCGTCGAGTTGCTCGGTGACCGCGGCTGTTAGCTTCTCTTCAATGTGTTCCTCAAGAGGTTCTCTCGACTCGCGGTCCACGCGCAAGATCTGATGGGGATGCCGGCCGGCGGCCCGCCCCACGAATCGCTCCTTGGTTGTAGTGCAGCGATCGGTGTCATTGAGAAGGAGATCCGTATCCAGGTCGATCTCTTCAAGCAATCTTCGCACGGTCCGGCCACTTGGATCGTCGCCGACGACACCCGCAAGCGTCACTTGGGATTCCAGGTGGCGAAGCAGGCAGGCGACGCTCGCCGCGCCGCCCAGTCGGACTTCCTCGTTCTCGGCCCGCAGCACCAGGACCGGTGCTTCGGGGCTCACACGCCCCGCATCGCCCCAGGTGTAGCGGTCGAGAATCACATCGCCCACGACCAGGATTCTTGCTGGGCCGAGGGCTTCCAGATCCGGAAAACCCGGCTTCATGAAGACTCTCCTTTGGCAAAGCGGTATCACTTGCGTAGCTCCGCAACAGGAATAATGTCGTGGATCTCAAAATAGGGTTCTTCGAGCGGAACGATTTCGTGCGAGGCGGGATCGCGTGGATCGAACACGCAGACGCCACAGACATCGAGCGTGGGGTTAGGGGCCACGCGCGACTTGCTGAGCCCGACCAGGCATTGGCCGTCCACAAAGCGAAGGCCCCGGGCAAACCCGCCCCACGGCGGGCTGTGCCAGCCGTCGTCGCGACAAACCCGCGCCCGAAACGATTCGCACCACCACAAGTGAGAGTCATGGAGTCGCAGTGAGTGGGGAACATAAACGTCCGCCGCCAACGGCTCATCGTCGAATCCGTCCGCTCCCCAGCGAACGATCAGACCTTCGTCCAGCTTGCTGTCACGCCAGCGAACGCCGGCGGGCTTGGGGTCGCACGTGAACATGCTGAGGATGAATTTCTCGCCATCGTGGGTGATGGAATTGAGGTGATGTTGATCGCCATGGTCGGGGGACGGTTCATCGCCGTGACAAACGGACAGGCACCGATCGTGCTGATCGGAGCTTGTCCGCTGTTCGCTCACGCGAATCCAGGGGCGCTTCCCTTCCCAGCGATTCGACTGGGGGTCGTAGAGAACGATGGCGTTGTGCGTCGACCCCACGGTGACGAGTTTACGGCCGATGACGGTAAGGTCGTGCGCTTCCAGGGCAAGCGGCGAGGTGGAGACTTTCCGCAACTGAAGTGAGGCCCTGTTTGGCTCGACGGTATACAGTGCGCCTTTGGAATCGATCGTCCACAGCTTTCCGCCCAGCCGGGAAAAACCGCGCAGCCAACCCTCGGGGTGTTCGTAGCGAGCGATGACCGTTGCTTGGTCCATCAACAACAGGTCGTAACGTGGGCCGTCGTCATTACGGAGCGCGGCGATCAATAGCGGCGGCAGAGGAGTGTGCCCTAGCGGTCCGTTGAAAACGTGAACAGGCACCCTCGCCAGTTCGGAGGGCGATTGCTCGGCTCCACCAATCCGGAAACTCGTCTCGGTTTCCAACTGCGGATTTTGCAGCCAAAACGTGCCCAGCTCGCCGTCCTTGAGTATGCGCAGCTTCCAGTCGACGAACCGTTCCGCGACGAGTTTCAGAAACCGCTCTTTGCCGTGGTACTCGCCCACAATCAGGCCGATCATATCCAGGCTCGTCGTGCTTTGGAGAATGGAGAACTCACTCCCTTCGCAATCGAGCTTCAGAATGTCGATCCGGTCCAGGCCGTACTGTTGGATGATGTCCTCCAACGTCAGCGTCTTCATCTCCCGGAGATCAACCCAGTACTGATGGTCCCCGACGTCCGTCGGCTTCGTCTGCATTACCTCGCGCTCAACGCGCCGCTGCAAAACCGACCGATGTGCGACGACGCTGCCGCCCGTGGTGTGGCAGTTGGCAAAGACGGCGTTCAGCAGCGCCACGTCCTTGTCGTACGTCATGGCAGCCTGGATCACCGTGGCGAATGCACTCACGTTCTTCTGTAGCGCGGGAATATTCTCCGGGCAGCACTCGATAGCCAGGATTCTGGCCAGCGGATTGCGCTGGTGGACGGCCCGGCTGAAGCAACCGATGTGCGCCCCCACGTCCACCACCACCGGCCACGGCATGGGTAACTCGGCGATGTGGTAGGAGTCGTCTTCCGCGATGTCCTTGACGACGACCAGATCCTGCTGAGCGTTGTTGCTGCGGATCCAGAAATTGCGTGTGTAAACAAGGGCGCCTGTGGAATCTTTGAGGCGCTGCTCGACCGCGGCGACCAGCGCGTCTTCGAGATCGTTGTACGTTTGGTACCGATAGTGTTCGCGGAAGTACGTTTCGCCCACCTCCCGGTTTCCGCGAAGCAGTTCTCGGTGGTTCTCCGGCACAAGGTGGGTGATGTTGTCGGCCAGAGCCATGTAGTGCAGTGGGTGGTGGCCGGTCCATACTGCGATCGTGGGTGTGGAAGTGGCTCCGGCCACGTGCAGCGGTCCACTATCGACACCGATCATGAGGGTCGAGAGTTCGGTGAGCGCTGCCAACACGGCCGCATCCCCGGTACCCATACCGTCCCAGAGTTCCAGATCAACGCGCGGGTTGTGGATTCGTTTGCCATCCGGGAGCGGGCTACGGTTGTCCCAGTCGAGGATGATGGGGACGCAGCCTGCGCGGATGATGTTCTCACAGAGGATTCGAACAACTTCATGAGGCAGGTCTTTCCGCTCGGACGACGTGTTGCCCTCGTAATGGATCAGAACGACCGGGTAACGGCAGTCATCACCCAGGGACACTTGGCAGACCTGCCGCAGGTAGCGATGTGCTTTCTCGATCGCCGCTTCGCATGGCTTGATCACGTACCGGCAGAGGTTTTCCATAGGCGCAAGTTCAAAGACCTCGCGCAAGCACCGGTCCGCCTTCGTGCTGGGCGAGTCCGCGTAGCACGTAGCGCACTCGTGCCAATCGAGGTTGTACTCGCCGTCGATACGTTCGGTTCTTGGAGGTTCTCCATCGAGAATGGACACCTCGTCGCACAGGCCATGGAATGCCGAGTGCTTGCCGACGAGCGACGCCACCTTGATGCGCCAATCGGGATGGTAGTGATGGAGGTGCCGCAGGACCGAGGTCAACTGCACCGCGTCGCCGAGGCCGTGCCGAAACTTGATGATCACGTTCTTCATGGGCTGCTTGCGTCCAGTCGGTTGAGCGTCCTTGTTGCTTAGGATCGATTTGGTTCTCATCGTTTCTCTCGCGTTGACTTTGTACTGCAAAGCCCCGCCGCGGTAGTACAGCTCTACACGGCCGATCACATCCTCCGGTTCGATCATCTCCATACACTTCGCAATGCGCAAATCCTCTCGGACGTGGACCGGCATGTGGCAGACGTTGTGCGAGTCCTTCGGGTCGCCATCGCCGACGAGTTGGCAGCGGGACTTCCAGCATCCGCCCTCAGCGCAGCAGGGAAGAGCGCCGTTGGTGCTGATGAATTGGTGGTTCGGATAAGCCTCCCAGTGGGCCGGCTCCCGGCCGCCGGCGACAACCACGCACGGGCGAGCGCCTTGACGGCCGTCGCGCGTTTCAACGGCGGCCGCCAGATGCATGGCGAGCGTCACCGGACAGACGACCCCCACCGCGTGGTACACCAGCCGTATGAACTGACGAAGCGTCGTCTTCCCGACCAGGTTTGTCACACCATCCAGAGGTGGATGCCAGTGACCGGCTTCGCCACATTGAGCGAAGTGGATGCGGCCTTTGAAGCGATCAACAACCTTCTGGAAGCTCTGGGGATTCCACCACTTGGCGGTGAAGTCATGTTTGCCGCCCGCAACGATGATCCAAAAAGGAAGACTTTCGGGGACGCCAAGCTCCTCAAAGATGCCCGGCGCCTCCTTCTCTTTATCCGTGAGATACACATCGCCGTGGAACCGGGTGGCGGGTATCGTGAGCCCCAGTTGTTCTTCCAGGTATTGCGTATAGCCGTGAATGAAATGGTAGGGACGCTGGTTGCTCTGGTGGATCAGCGGGTAGTGCATGTCCAGCGTCTGGACGCCCGGTTCATTCTCCTTCAGCGGCGTGATGTGCGGGTTGTTTTCCCAAATCGCATCGGCCGAGGTGCGCACGTCGGTCTGGAACTGACCGGGACAGGCAGCGTGCAAATCGCGAACCGCCGCCGTAAGCAAAAGAATGTCGCCGGGACTTTGAAACGACCGGAGCACCAATCGTCTCATGGCACCGCCCCTCCACGGAGTGAAGGCGAGGAACAAAACCCCCGCACGCAAAGCACCTTCTAGCCAATCCAGCAGCCGTAAATGAAAGCACTCCCATGCACTTCTTCGGTGCCCCTCCATGAGAACTGAACGGCGTCATTATTCCACCGTCAGTGCCATATTTCAACCATCCACAAGAGCGAATTAGTCGCAGTAGGAATGGATGGTCAATAGCTGCATCGATGTGACCATCTTGCCACTACACTAGCGCCGTTAGCACTTTGCCGACGTGCTCGGCCGTGCCTATAATGGCGGCCGAGCAGTGTGGAGGCAGCATCTCGGTGATTGGTCAGGCTGATGGCAAATAACGGCAAGCGATTGAAAGTTGGGGCAGTCTCCTATCTGAACACCAAACCACTTGTTTACCGTCTGCGCGAGGTCATCCCCGGAATTGATCTTTCGTTCGACGTACCAAGCCGCTTGGCCGACGGATTGTCTGCCGGACGTTTCGATGTCGCCCTTGTCCCTTCGATCGAGTATGTGGCAGACCCCTCCTACTCGATCGTATCGGACGCATGTATCGGATGCCGTGGCCCGGTGATGAGCGTCAAGTTGCTTGGGCGACGGCCGATACGCGAAATCCGCAGCTTGGCTTTGGATGCAGGCTCTCGAACCAGTTCGGTGTTGGCGCGTATCCTGCTGGAGAAGCAGTACGGAATCCGGCCAAGACTGGAGGAACTGCCCGTGGCGGCAGACGTTGGTTCCTGCTCGGCCGATGCTATTCTGTTGATCGGCGATCGGGCGATTCACCCACCGTCCGGCCCGTACGTTGAGTGCTGGGATTTGGGCGAGCAGTGGTGCCGCTGGGCCGAGTTGCCGTTTGTGTTTGCCATGTGGGTCGCGCGAGGCGAAACCGACCTGGGAGGACTCGAATCAGCGCTCGGTGCTTGCCGCGATGCGGGCGTGGCACATCTGGAGGCGATCGCTGCGGACGAGGCTGCTGCGGTCGGGCTGACTGTGGAACAGACCACACGCTACCTGCGAGACAATCTGCACTTCTACCTTGGCGAGCGGGAGAGATGCGGTCTGGCGATGTACTACCGTTTGGCTACAGAACTCGGAATGGTCACGACGAACGTAGACTACCGCTCTCATGACTGCAGAGCTACTTGACAAAGCGATCGATGGCAAGCGACTCACGCCAGAAGAGGGCCTTAAGCTGCTCAGGTCCCGGGATTTGCTTGCGCTAGGAAAGGCCGCGGACGCCGTTGCCGGTCGCCTGCACCCCGAGCCATTTCGTACGTACAACATAGACCGCAACGTCAACTACACGAATATTTGCACGGCCGTCTGCGATTTCTGTGCGTTCTATCGCAAGCCCAAAGATGGTGACGGTTACGTGCTGGCTCCCGAGGCGCTCGCAGGGAAGCTTGAGGAGACGGTTTCCCTAGGTGGAGAGCAAATACTTCTTCAAGGCGGATTGCACCCGAGATTCAGTCTGGACTGGTATGAAACGCTGTTGCGTTCGATCAAAGGCCGTTTTCCTCAGGTGAACGTCCACGGATTCAGCCCGCCCGAAATACACCACTTCACCAAGATCAACAAACTGCCGCTGCGCACGGTTTTGGAGCGTCTAAAGGCCGCGGGGCTGGGCAGCATTCCGGGAGGGGGTGCCGAGATTTTGGTCGACCGCGTGCGCAAGGCGATTACGCGTGGCAAAGCACTGACGGAAGAATGGCTGGAGGTGATGCGAGTCTGGCACGAACTGGACGGTGTCAGTTCGGCCACCATGATGTTCGGCCATGTGGAGACCCTCGGAGAACGTATCGAGCATCTGGACCGACTCCGCCGGCTTCAGGACGAAACCGGCGGTTTTACGGCGTTTATTTGCTGGACGTTCCAGCCGGACAATACGGCAATGGCCGATGTGCCGAAGACGGGCGCGTTCGATTACTTGAAGACACAGGCCGTGGCGCGACTCTATCTGGACAACTTCCGGAACGTCCAGGCTAGCTGGGTAACGCAGGGGCTGAAGATCGGCCAGCTTGCCATGCTGTTCGGTGCCAACGATATGGGCAGTTTGATGATCGAAGAAAACGTCGTTGCCGAAGCGGGAACGATCCACTATTTGACGCTTGCCCAGATCCGCGATGCTATCAGCGAATTGGGATACGTCCCGCGGCAACGTAACGTTTTCTACGACTTGGTTGACGAAGAGCGCGAACGCAAGGCGATCAAGGCGAACGAAGTTGGCGGGCTGACCACGGACGAATCTCTTGTCTCGCACGTCACGGGTCGGGTATCCTAAAGATGTGACCTTTTCTCTGTCGGTGAGGTTCCGCCATGCTAAAGTCTCATCTTCACTTGCGGTTACCCGCGTGGCTATCGTTAGTGGTCGCGGCGGTGTCGATCGCAGCGTCCGACGGATCGGCGGCAAAGGACTCCGCGCACGTGGACGTTCGCCAGTTAGATCCAGCCGCACTCGAAAGAGTGATTGGAGACTTGATTCAGCAGTTGGGCGCCGAAGAATATTCGCGCCGGGAAAAGGCGCAGGAAGAACTCCGGGCCCTTGGTTTGGCGGCGTTTGACGCGCTGCACAAAGCTCAGGACAGCGATGACATCGAGATCTCGCTCCGGGCGCGGTATCTGCTACGCAGCATGACCACACATTGGGCGCACGAGGACGATCCGATGGAGGTCAAGGGGATTTTGCGCGGGTACGACGGGAAGTCGCCGGAGGAACGTAAGAACCTGATGGAGCAGTTGGGTGCGTTGCCGGATGGGCAGGGTGTTGGTGCGCTCTGCCGCTTGGTGCGTTTCGAGACGTCCAACACCCTATCCAAACAAGCTGCTCTGCTGGTGATGCACCAACCGTCGGATTCGGATGGCGAGGTTCAAACCGGTGTGGCAGAGACGATCAATCGTGAGATTGGTCTGAGCCGCCGAACGGGCGCAGAGTGGCTGCGCACGTACGTCGCGACATTGAACGAACCTGATTCGGTCCTCGACCAATGGGAGCGAATTTCGCGGAAGGAGGAGCATGTCTTCCATCACAGCCCGGAGAAATCCGATCCTCTTGTCGTTCGTGACCTGCTTCGGTGGCAAGCGGACCTGCTGAAACGCGTTGATCGTGTTAACGAGGCAGAGGCAGTCATGCGCAGGACCGTCGATCTAGTGGACGGGACGCGAGTTCAGTTACTCGAAACGGTCGACTGGATGATGGAGCGGGAGGCATGGTCGATCATCGAAGAGATGGCTGGGAGCTTTCGCGCGAGGTTCGAAGAAAATGCGGTCCTATTATACCGCGTGGCCGAATTGCAGGTGAGACGCGGCGAAAAGGAATTGGCGCAAGAGACGGCGGACCGAGCGGCCAAGACGAATCCGGACAACCACCAGGAACACGTCGAGGCTGGGTATTCCTTGCAGGAACGAGGCCTGTTCCAGTGGTCGGAACGCGAGTACCGACAAGTGACGAAACTCGCTCCGCCAGGGTCCCTGGACGATCTGCGGGCTAGATTTTTGCTATCCGAGATGCTGCACGATCTCCACCGGGAACTGATGGCCGCGCAGACGTTGCAGGCTATTGTCGACATCATGGACAAGGATAAGAATGTCGTCTACAACGCTAGTCGAATTCGCCGTGATCCAGGCAGTATTCGCTCGCGCATGCACTTCTTCTACGCCGAGCATTCGAGGGCAGAAGGCGATGCGAAGAAGCAGAAGGAACATCTCCAGGAAGGTGTCCAGAGCGATCCCACTGACGCCGACGTGCTGATCGCAATGTACCGAATGGACGGCGCCGACGAGCCATGGAAAACGACGACAAGGGAGCACATCAAGAAGGCGGTTCAAGGGTTCCGCGTACAGATCCGCGAGTACGCGTTGGAGGTGGCCGGCGCGGCTAGCGAAGAATTGCGTGCGTATTACAGGCGAGAATTGGCTTCGGCCAATAACCAGCTTGCATGGCTGGTCGGCAACACCGAAGGGGACTACGACGAAGCCGTGCGATGTAGTCAGAAGTCGCTGGAACTCCGCCCCAATACGTCCGGCTACCTGGATACGCTAGGCCGATGCTACTATGCTAAAGGGGACTACGCGAATGCGGTCAAACACCAATCCCGCGCCGTGGAACTCGATCCGCACTCCGGCCAAATCCGGCGGCAATTGGAGTTGTTCCAGCAAGCCCTTGACGCCTCGTTGAAACCGAAAAAGTGAATGGATCTGAACATCCAGGTGGCGTCGATCGGATGAAGCAAGCGAGCGCAGGCGATACGACTTACCACTGGGTGTATCTGATTCTGTCGGCCATCGTGTTGGCGCTTGCCGTTGCGCTCGAAGTAAGCAGCGAAGGCCGCGTCATTGTGCCCGTGTTGGGCAGCCCGCTCCCCGAGTCGTGCGTCTTCAAGCAACTTACCGGCCTGGGCTGCCCCGGTTGCGGATTGACGCGCTGTTTCATCTGCCTGATGCACGGCGACATAGCGCGAGCTTGGGCGTTCAATCCCAGCGGTTTTCTTTTCTTCCTGATCATTGCTGGTCAGGTCCCGTACCGAATGATCCAGATTTGGCGAATACGCCATCGGCTCGAGCAGTGGCACCCTGTGACGATTTCTACCGCTATCGGGTGCTCTCTTGGTGTATCACTTATCGCCCAGTGGATCTGGAGGACGCTTGCGTAGAACAGTAGTAAGGTGCTTTATTGCAGCAACTTACGACGTTCTTTCGCGCAAGAGGAGCCCCACTATGTAGTGGCCAGAGTTTGCTTTTGGCCAGCGTTTCGATTAAACTAACAACTCGAACGAAGAGGCTCAGTTATCTTTCAGCTTACTGGGTAGATAATCGGCAAAGGAACGAGAGGGGCCGGTCCGACGGTTACTTGTTAGACTGTCTATGAAAAGAGAACATTCGACGAGCGGAGGTACTTTCCGCGTTGTGCGGCCTCGCCTGGTGCCTTTGCTTGGCTGACGCCTGCACACAGTCAGCTTCGTCGAATATGACGGCTCAAATTCTTCTGCGGCTAGGGACTGCCGAGTGGGTTTTGGGCGTGGCGCATCGTGTCACGGACGGCGCTCAAACCACAAGGATCGCAACTAGCGACGAGTAGTGACGATTCCCACTAGCGGAGGGACAGTCCATTGATCACCGCAGCTTCTCTCAGGGAGTATACGCGGAAGGATCTTGCGCAGATGGCGAAGAAGCAGGGCGTTGCCGGTTGGCACGCAATGCGAAAAGACCAACTGGTTCGAGCACTGGCACGGGCGGCAAGGTCGAAACGGCGCGCGTCGTCAAGTGCAAGGAAGTCGTCGAAACCCAAGACGAAAAGTACCAGGGCGACCGTAAAATCCAAGCCGAAGGCCAAGGCCAAGACGCCAGCACCGCGGCGAAGGGCATCCGTCAAATCGAACGGATCCCGCAAGAAGAAGAGCGGCGTGAAGACCAAAAATGTGCGCGCGGTCCGTCGTATTCAAGTAGCGAATGCCGAAAAAGAGCGACTGAAGGACTTGTCCTCTGCTTGCCAAAATGGACATGCCGCCAACGGAAGTGGCAAACGCAAGAAACACCTCAGTAAGAGTAACGGCTCGCCAAGGAAAGATCGGATCGTGCTGTTGGTACGAGATCCGTACTGGCTGCACGCGTGCTGGGAAATCAACCGCCACAGTGTCGAACGAGTGCGAGCTGCCTTGTCGGAGCAGTGGCACACGGCCCGCCCCGTGTTGCGATTGATCGAAGTCGAAGCGGGTTCGACGACCAGCACGGCGGAACGAGTCTTGCGAGAGATCGACATCCACGGGGGCGTCAACAACTGGTATGTGAATTGCAGCGATCCGCCAAAAAGTTACCGCGTGGATATCGGGTATTTGGCCGCGACTGGGCGCTTCTGCTCCCTGGCCCGCAGCAATTCGGTGACCACCCCCAGCCCCGGCAGCAGTGATTCATTGGACCAAAACTGGATGGACGTTGCCCGGGACTACGAGCGAGTATTCTCGCTCAGTGGCGGCTACAGCGAGACGCCGACGTGCGGCGATCTAAGAGAACTCTTTGAAGAACGTCTGCGACGCCCCATGGGCTCGGCCCTAGTGACGAGATACGGCGCGGCGGCTGGTGGAGCCGTCGGTCGAAAATCCAATTTCACGTTGGATGCGGATGCGGAGTTGATCGTTTACGGCCAGACTAACCCCAAGGCCCATGTGACGCTGGCCGGCCAGCCTGTCAAGCTGCGGCCCGACGGCAGCTTTACGGTTCGCAAGAGCCTGCCCGACCGGCGGCAGGTGCTGCCCGTGGTGGCCGGCAGCGGCGACGGTTTGGAGCAACGGACGATCATCCTGGCGATCGAACGCAACACCAAAGTGATGGAGCCCATCAAGCGAGAGCCCGCCGAGCAAGTCATTGAGCGGTGACTCGCGACCTTCCGTCTTGTCCGCCCGCCTTCTTGTTGGACGTGACCGCGCCTGCTACGATGCATGTAGAAACACGCTTGCGTGTTTTCGGCAAACTCCTCTGCCATGCTCGTGATGTCGGTGCTGACTTTTGGGTGAGCCGTTAAAGAGTACCCGCTGGGGACCGAGATTTCGGTTCCGGCCGCGTGTACAGCCGACGTGGGCCTTGCGCTTCGGCGCATCAGCCCCTCCGTCGGATCACACAACCCGGAGCCTAGGTTCCCCCCTAATGAGTGCGGGCTCTCACAAAACTCACCGCCACGGCATTACGGTGGAGGATTTGCCTTTTTTTGTACCCGAGCCGTTGCGTGTCTGCAGAAAGGGAATCTGTTGAACGATCTGGACGAGAAACGAGAACGATTGCTCGATCTGATACGCAGTTTCCAAAGTTGTGCCGTGGCTTTCTCCGCCGGCGTCGACAGCACGGTCGTGGCCAAAGCGGCCCAGTTAGCTCTGGGTGATCGAGCCGTCGCGGTGACCGGCGTCAGCCCAAGTCTGGCGGAGCGCGAGCTGGACGAGGCACGCCGGTTGGCCGAGTTGATCGGGATTCGTCACGAACTGATATCCACCGAGGAATTCTCCAACGTGGACTACGTGCGGAACGCTCCAGACCGGTGTTATCACTGCAAGAGCGAGTTGTTTACGCAGATGCAATCCATCGCGCCTCGATTGAACGTCGAAGTGATCCTTAGTGGCGCAAACGTTGACGATGCCGATGATTACCGACCGGGCGCGAAGGCTGCGACCGAACACCAGGTTCGCAGCCCTCTGGCCGAGTGCGGAATCAACAAGGACGAGATACGGCAGTTGGCGGCCCAGTGGGACTTACCCATCTGGGACAAACCGGCCATGCCCTGTCTTTCCAGCCGCGTCGCCTACGGTGAAGAGGTGACGCCCGAGCGATTGGAGATGGTTGATCGCGGCGAACAGTTCCTGCGCGATCAAGGGTTTCCCACGGTTCGCGTGCGCTATCATCGAGGAGACGTGGCTCGCGTGGAGGTTCCAGCCGTCGACATTGCCAAGCTGTGCGAAGATGATTCTCGCCAGTCGTTGGCGGAACACTTGAAAGGTCTGGGCTTTCGTTTCGTGACGCTGGACCTGGAAGGCTTCCGTTCCGGCAGCCTCAATACGCTGGTACCGATCGAAACGCGAACGAACTCGTGATCGGCCTTTCGCCTACCTATCGCTTCCGACGTATTCCCATCTTCCGATTGACCAATGGCAGTTTGACTCCCCACACGGGGCCACGAATCCGGTTGCGTTTGATCGGGTTTCGCGCAGCCATCATCTTCGCCGCGGGCGAGGCGCCGACCAGCCGATAGGTGCCGTTATTGGCCTGGGCGATCATCCGAAGCTGTCTCTCGCCAACCGGATCGACCTCCATGCCGACTGTGTGGATTGGGATGGATCGGTTGTGCGGCGCCGTTATTTTATTGGTTGTTTTGTCCGTGAACGCGCCATCGCCCAGGATATAGATGACATCGGGCTTCAGGGCTAACGCTGTTGCGATCGCCTCCTCGCCTCTCGTTTGCAGACACATTTCGACGGTGTACAGCCAGCTTCTCAGCCTCTCCTTGTTGCTGTCGGTCGCTGGAACCAGTTTGGGCGCCGGTTCGGGGTGAAACATGCGGTAGGCCGTATCGCTGAAGAAAATCACGTAGAACTGCTGTCGGGGCGACATGACTTCGATGGTCTGCGCAAGCTCGTTCAGCGCCGTCTCGAAACGGCCCCTGGTCATACTGTTGGAATTGTCGACCACGAACACAAACTTACGACCCCTGGCACGCGCGCCGAAGAAGGTGGCCGCCCCTGCCAAACCATCGCTGATGTCCGCCATCCCATCGCCGTCTTTCCTAAACAAGGCCCCGATCTCGTCGATCGTTGTAGCCGGGAGAGCAAGGTCGCCGATGCTGTCGCTGGTTTCGATTTCCGCCGGCGCGCCCAGGTTGGCAAACGCAATTTCATCTGGATCGATCACCTCGGAGGCCAGAGACCAGTCCTCCATCTCGTCCAGTTCCTGAAGGCTTTCGATCTGTAACTCGGCTAATTCTTCGAACAGCTCCTTTTGAGGTTCCACCTGACTGCCGGAGACGAACACCTCGTCCTTCTCCGCGATACTCGATAAAGTGCAAAGAGCCAAAACCAACAGGGCGACCATGTGGACGATTGCGCTAACCAGCCAAGCGGGCAATGAGAGCAGCAAAGCCGCCAACGCACCCCGCTTGCCTTCCTCCAACGGCTCTCCGTAGCGTTCGTCACCCCCAGAGAATTCCGCCTGGTCGGGCCCAACTTCCCGCTCAGAGGGAATTTGCGCATTTCCTTCGGGTTTGCCGGCTTGGGAACTCATGGGAATCCACGAACAAAACTGGGGTCGCTTCGCGCGCAACGAACGGGCGTGAGGCCACTTACATGATAGCATTCGGGCCCATTCGAGCACACTATTCCAATGTTCGACCAAGGGCCGCTTCGAACCGGCGGCGCCGGAGCCCTGAGAGAAGCTACTGGGTAGATGAATCCCTTGCGACCAGATGCGCTGGTCAATAGTCGCCCGGCAACTCGGTTTCGTGGGCCTTCTTCATCTTCTCGGGATCGTCCCCAAAGGCGGCTTCGAACAACCCAACCACTTCTTTGGCAGGGAACCACTTGGAATCGTCCTTGCGAACGAGCGTCACGCCACTGACCTCGCCAGTGCGCACCTTTTCCTTAAGTTCAACTGCGGTGAGCGGTCCCTTTACTCCTTCCCTCGTCTTGCAGAACCATTGTGTTGCCATAACGCGTCTCCCCCTCTTTATGACTTGGATGACCGTGAAACGAGACGGATTAAAGCGATTCGAAGCGGTGGTACGTGACTGCTCAACAGAGTTTACTACGCACCAGCCGAATTGGGAAGTCACCGTGGAACCGCCTTGGCGAAGCTCCGGCATGACGTGTGTGAGGCCTTTGGATGAACATCTGGCGATTCAGTTGCCGCCTGGAAGACCGACTCACCGTACGATCAGGCGGACGAGTCTGCGAGAGCCTGCCGCATTTTGGCCCGAGCGCGGCTCAAGGTCGGCCCGATGCTGTTCTCGGGCATCCCCACCGTCGAGCTGATCTCTTGATAGCTCTTTCCTTCCAGGTGGTACAGGCGAACGATGTCCGCTTCGATACGATTCAGCCCTTGGACCAAGCGTTCCACTTCTTCGCGGTTGTCTATGCGTTCCTCCGGATGCTCAAGTGTGGCAACCGCGGCTTCTTCCTGGCGTTCTGCGGATTCCTGCAGACCGGATGTGGATTTCCGTTTCAGCAGTTCCCTGACCACGATGCGGCGCGCGACGACGGTCAAATACGTGGCCAAGCTGCTATCGCCCCGAAAACGACGCAGGACGGCGAAATCGTCGTTGACGACCGCCAGAAAAAACTCGGCCGCCAAGTCCTCTTCGTCCTGCGGGTTGACGCGGATAGAGCGTGACTTGGCCGTGTGGCGAATTACATGGACGGCCAGCCCAAGAAACCGGTCGACGAAATCCTCCCAAGCATGGGGCTTGCGATTCAGACAACGCTGGAGCAGCTTTCGATCGATCTCGGAGAGCACCACGATTCACATACCCCAAAAGTTTTGAACTTCCAGAATGTCGACTCAGGTCCCCCCTTCAACTAGGAACCCGTATACTCAGATCGTCTATGATTCCTGCAAGACTTCAGGATGGGTTCCGTATCAATATCCAGTATCACTCTTGATTTTAAGTTTGTGGGGGATTTGAAGCAAGTCTGATGATTGGCCGTCCACACGGCACTCTGACGCTTAGACGCTCGATACTTGACAGTAGTTCTCTTCCCCACTAACATGCCTCTGATAATCTCCTGTCAGTACTGCAAGTCCTTCCCACGTAAGGGGTTGGCGAATCCACTTAACAGCTTCGTTTCCGTCGGTCAGTTAGGAAGGAGATTCCCCATGACCCATGTCGTTGCCGAACCGTGCTCAGGCTGCAAATACACGGATTGTGTCGCCGTATGCCCGGTCGACTGTTTCTACGAAGACGAAAAGATGCTCTACATCCACCCGGATGAATGCATTGATTGCGAGGCATGCATTCCCGAATGCCCCGTGGAAGCCATCTTCCACGAAGACAACTTGCCCGAAGAGTGGGCGAATTATCTAGAGATGAATGCTGAGAAATGTGAGGAATGCCCCAATATCACCGAGCAGAAGACGCCTTTGGCCGACAGTTGATGCCCTGATACTCAAGCCCGAGACTTTCGACGTGTCGGGCTTTTTCTCTGCGCATCGGACGCCAAGAGCGTGCCCCTGCTATACTGATTCAGGAGACGCTTTTCGGAGTGCAAAGATGCTGGGCCAAGAAAAATCTGCTCGCGCACCTTGCCCGACGAGATTCGTTTCGATGTCGATCGTCGTGGTGGCCGTCGCATGGCACGTCTGCATGCTGCCTGCTCTTGCGCTGGGGCAACCCGCCAAGGACGAGGGTGGGGGAGCCACGCCGCCCGGCGCCCCAGACGGTCCAACCGACTGGAAGTTCGAGTCGCTCCGGTTAAAAGACGCTACCGTCTACCACGGCCTGATTCTGGCGGAAGGGGAAACCGAGATCGAATTCGCCGAGATCTTTCGCCCGCCAGGCAAACCGATGTTCGCCGTTGTCCGGCCCGTTTTGCCCGAGTCAGTCGAGGAAATAACGCGTTTGGAGGGCGACGAGCGCGACGATCTCGTGGCCCGATTCCAGCAACTGCGCAATCGGGTCAGGATCGAAGCAGGACGCATGCAAGACGTTTCGCTGCGAGAAGACCTTCGCGACGGAGTTCAGCATTGGGTCGCAGCTCGAGAGTGGTTCCGTCTGGATAGTACGGCCGATGCGAACATGACGCGCCGCTGTGTGGTACGCGTCGAGCAGGTCTTCCGCGCATATCGCCAACTACTGCCGGCGCGCAACGATCAAACGATCAACCTGCGTTTGCTGCTGTTTGGCTCTCTGGACGAGTACCGTCGGTTCATGCATGAATCCGGCTTTCGGATCGCCAACCCGGCCTTCTACTCGCCGTCGCAAAACATGATCGTGGCTGGCAGTGACTTGAACGGCTACGCCCGCCGTTTGGCGCAAGTCCGCACTCACAACGAACAGGCCCGCCGACAGTACAAGATGCTTGATTCGAGCTTTACGGATCGTCTGGCGGGCGTGCTCGATGAGATGAGAAAACGCGGCTACGACGACGCAGAGATCGAACAAGAGGCGAAGCTTCGCAAGGCCGTCTGGCAACGGCAATACGAAGCGGCCGTGCAGGAAATCGATTTGGCCGAGCGACAGAACGAAGCCAAGTTCGCTGAAGTGACCGAGCAAATGTTCGCGCGGCTGTACCACGAGGCTTTCCACGCCTATGTGGAGAACTACGTTTACCCGCATCGTGATGGCCCCATGCCGCGATGGTTGAACGAGGGACTTGCGCAGATCTTCGAAAGCGGCCAGTTAGACGGGGACACGTTGCGCGTCGACGCTCCGGATCGCGACAGGCTGCGGCGGCTGCAAGTCGACTTGGCCGGAGGTGATCCGCTTTCTGTCGCCGACGTGTTAACCGCCGAGGAAAACGAGTTCTTGGCGAACCACGAGGGCGATTCCGCGGAGCGTCATTACTTGTACTGTTGGGGTTTCGCGTACTACCTGGGCTACGAGAACAACTTGCTGACGCGCGACGCGTTGGACCAGTACGTAGGCAACGAACGAAACTTCGGTCCCAGAGCCCGCTTCATCCGTATGATCAATATGCCTCTAGAGAAATTCGACCGGCTGTGGCGCACCGCCATGCTTCAGTTGAGGCCAACGTAGGCAGTCATCCGAAAGGAAGCCGGTCAGTAGTGCTGCCTGCGATCGAAATCGCTCCATCTCGCTGTTCGCCGACCTATCCGGATTCACGCGGCGAGTCGGTTACGCCGAGACACCATGCCAGCCAACTCGTCAATCTCCTGTCGCTCCAGTCGCTTGAATCGCGACGTGCCGCGGTCCCCATCCGATTGTTCCAGGAAAACGAGCGAATTCCCGTGAATCATTCGCGGCACAAACGGCCACGCGCAGGAAAGGGCGTCTGGATCCTGGTCGGCGGCGATAACCAGCAAGTCCGTGTCGGTCAGACTGTTCGCCTTCCGAGCCAAAGCCGTGAACGGATCGCCGGGAATGACCCGGATTCTTGCACCGAGCCGCTTCAGCATTGTGTAGGCTAGTTTGAGCGTGATGCCGGGATCGTCGTCCGGGCGGCCTTCAAATAGATCCACTCCGGTATAGTGAATCTCGGCGTCCGGCTGAAACCGCGATGCCACCGCGATCATTCGTTGGGCTCGGCGGGCGTAGCCCACGCCAAGTTCTACAATGCTGCATACAGGATGACGGCGAATAGCTCGATAGATTTGACGATCCGCAGCAGGCTGGGAGAGATGGGCAAGGTAGCTGTACTTCAGCATTCCAGGCTGTATCATCCTGTCCGTCCTTTGCGACCTTGTGTAAAGCACGGGCCCGTCGCTCGTGCCGAGAGGCGATCGATTGGGAAGTGCGCGTTTCTACCTTTCAGTTTCGGACAGGCGCAGCCCGTGAATCGAGCAGAATTGCGAAACTTGTTGGCGGGTAGCGCGAGACTGGGAAATCCGCCGATTGGCGATCTGGGCAAGATCGATAGCACGGGTTGCTTGGCAGACGCCTATTCGGAAGAATCTGGAGAGGTTCTTGCAGCGTTTGGAGACAGCGAATGAGAATCGTTGCCGCGAAAAAGATACTCAAAGCGAACGAACAAACGGCCGCGGAGAACCGCGAACGCCTTGCGGCCGAACGAATCTATGGCGTCAATCTGGTCGGCTCGCCAGGATGCGGCAAGACAACGTTGCTGGAGTCCTTGTTCCGACGTCTTGAAGGTCGCGCGTCGCCAGCCGTCATCGAAGGCGATATCGCCGGCCAGATCGACGCGGACCGTATGGCTAAGATCGGCGTGCCGGTAGTTCAGATAAACACCGATGGGATGTGTCACTTGGATGCCAACATGATTGCGGCGGCTACCGACGACTTAGACTGCCGCGGTGTGGACGTACTGGTGATTGAAAACGTGGGCAATCTGGTCTGCACGGCGGGCTATGACTTGGGCGAACATTTGCGGATCGTGGTCTTGAGTGTCCCGGAGGGCGATGACAAGTTGGTCAAGTATCCGGCCATTTTCCAGCGCAGCGATGCTTTGGTTGTGACGAAGATGGATTTGTTGCCGCACACTAATTTCGATATGGAACGAGTAACAGGCGACATGAAGCGTCTCGCGCCCGAAGCGACGATCTTCGCCGTCTCGGCCATCAAGGGTGATGGCATGGACGAGTTGGCTGACTGGTTTGTCGAAACGAAAAACACGACGATTCGTAAGGGAGGGTGAACTACGTTGTCCGACGTGCGACGCTTGGCCATCACCGTGCGCGGTGTCGTACAAGGTGTGGGCTTTCGGCCGTTTGTGTACAACGCCGCGCGAGCCGAATCGTTGTCCGGGTGGGTGTCAAACGAAGCGGACGCCGTTAGGATCGAAGTCGAGGGCGGCACGCAGGCGGTCGAGCGATTCTTGCAGACGCTACGCCAGCGACACCCGCCGCAGGCAAGAATCGATGTGTTGGATATCCGAGAGATGGCCGCGGAGTTGCCTACTTCGAGCAAGTTGGTGCCATTTCAAATCCGTGCGAGCACGGGCGATTCTACTCCCAAGCCGACGATCCCCGCAGATCTGGCAACTTGTTGCGACTGCCGGAAGGAAATCCGCGATTCGTCCGAACGGCGGTACGCCTATCCGTTCACGAACTGTACGAACTGCGGACCACGCTTGTCCATCATCGAACGACTGCCGTACGACCGGCCGCGTACGTCGATGCACCGCTTTGCCACGTGCGAAGACTGTCGAGCAGAATACGAGAATCCGACGGACCGTCGGTTCCACGCGCAGCCAATCGCGTGCCCCGCCTGCGGGCCGAGACTAGAGTTGCTTACGTGTGAAGGCAGATCGGTCGCCGAGCGGAAACGGGCGTTGGAAAAATCGGTTCGCGCAGTATTGGCGGGCAAAATCCTCACACTGAAAGGACTGGGCGGGTTCCAACTGATCGTGGACGCTACGGATCAGGCGGCCGTCGAACGTCTGCGGCAGAGGAAACAGCGGCCCGAAAAGCCGCTGGCTGTCATGCTTCCCAGCTTGGACGAGACGCGCCGGCGGTGTGCCGTCTCCACCGCTGAGGCGGAGGTGCTCCAGTCCTCAGCGGCACCGATTCTGCTGCTGCGACGTCGCTCGGATGCCGACACCACTGGCGATGTTGCATTGTCGGTAGCGCCAGGCAATCCGTACTTGGGCACGATGCTACCATACACACCGCTTCACCATTTGTTGATGGACCGGATTGCTCGGCCGATCGTGTGCACAAGCGGCAATCTCTCCGAGGAGCCGATGGCGATATCCACGGACGATGCTGTTTCGCGTCTGGGGAGGATCGCCGACCTGATCCTCACGCACGATCGGCCGATTGTGCGACCGGTCGACGATTCAGTGGCCCGGATCGGACCGGATGGACTGCAGATTTTGCGACGGGCGCGCGGCTACGCGCCACTGCCGATCACCGCGGGATGCGACTTGCCGACAGTCCTTGCCGTGGGCGGACACCTGAAGAACACGTTTGCTTTGAGTCTCGGCTCCGAGGTGGTCATCAGTCCGCACATTGGCGATCTTGACAACGCGTTGGCTGTCGATATGCACCGCCGAGCCGTTGACGACATGATCGCATTCTTCGAGGTGACGCCGGACGCCGTCGCGTGCGACCTTCATCCGGATTACGCATCCACGCGACATGCGGAAGAACTCGCCACGCTATGGGACGTGCCGCTCGTGCGCGTCCAACATCACCATGCGCACGTCGTATCATGCGTGGCCGAGCACAGAATCGACGGCCCCGTTCTGGGCTTATCCTGGGATGGAACCGGGTATGGCGTTGACGGTACCGTCTGGGGCGGCGAAATCTTGATGTGCGAGAACGCCAATTTCAAGCGCGTCGCCCACTTGAGGACTTTTCCCTTGCCAAGTGGTGATCGAGCGGTGCGTGAGCCTCGGCGGTCGGCGCTGGGAGTGCTTCACGAGATAATGGGTGACGATGCTGCCAAAATCGCGTCTGAGTGGTTTCGTCCCGAGGAACTGCGCACGTTGATGGCCGCACTCAATCGCCCGAAGATCTTCCCGAGGACCAGCAGCTTGGGCCGCCTGTTCGACGCCGTGGCCGCCCTGTGCGGCCTATCGCGGCGAGCCAGTTTCGAGGGGCAAGCAGCGATGGCGTTGGAGTTTGCTGCGGATCCAAACGTGCGCGAAGCCTATCCCTTGCCCTTGTCGGCCGCCACGCCCGCAGTGGCAGATTGGGAACCGTTGATCCGCGGCGTGCTTGACGATCAATCACACGGCGTCGACATCGCTCGGATCGCCGCCAAGTTCCACAACGCTTTGAGCGAGATGGCATTGGCCGCCACAGTCCGTGCCGGCTCTCGGCAAGTCATGTTGACCGGCGGTTGCTTCCAGAACGCGTTGCTGACGGATCGAGTGCGCAAGCGTCTGTTAGACAACGACTTCAAAGTATACACTCATCATGAAGTGCCTCCTGGTGATGGCGGCATCGCCCTGGGGCAGCTTCTTGTCGCTGCAAAGCTAATCAAAGGATCGTCGCATGTGTCTGGGGATTCCGGGCAAAGTCATTGAGATCCACGAGCAAGACTCGCTGCCAATGGGCAAGGTCGAGTTTGGTGGCATCACCAAAGACATCTGCCTGGCGTACGTACCGGAAGCTCAAGTCGGCGACTACGTGCTTGTTCACGCCGGTTTCGCCATCAGCATCATCGACGAGGACGATGCCCAGGAGACCCTCTCGTACATCGAGCAGATCCAGGAGTTCTCGGAAATCGACCGCACCGAGACAGTCGGCTCACCGGCGTCCATTGACAGCGAACCCGAGGGGACGCCGTGAAACATGTGGACGAATACCGCGACCCCGACGCTGCGAAACGCTGCGCCGAAGCCATACATCGGGTGACGACTCGCCCGTGGAACATCATGGAGATTTGCGGTGGGCAGACGCACGCCATCGTGCGATTTGGGCTTGATCAGATGCTGCCGGAGCGGATCACGTTGATACACGGTCCAGGCTGTCCCGTATGCGTAACGCCGATCGGAATTGTCGACAAGTCGATCGCGATCGCCTCGCGGCCGGAAGTGATCTTCTGTTCGTTTGGCGACATGCTCCGTGTGCCCGGATCGGAGAAGGACCTGCTGACGGTGAAGTCGGCGGGCGGCGACGTGCGCGTCGTGTACTCGCCGATGGACGCCGTCACCTTAGCACGCGAGAACCCCGGTCGCGAAGTTGTATTCTTTGCCATCGGGTTCGAAACGACGGCCCCGGCCAATGTTATGGCGGTGCTCCAGGCCGAGCGGTTGGGGTTAGAGAACTTCTCCGCTCTGGTATCCCACGTGCTCGTTCCGCCAGCGATCCGCGCCGTATTGGGTTCGCCTCGCAACCTTGTGCAAGGCTTCCTGGCTGCAGGGCATGTGTGCATCGTGATGGGCGTCGAAGAGTATCGGCCGATCGTCGCGCAATACAAGACGCCCATCGTCGTAACCGGCTTCGAGCCAGTGGACATCCTGCAAGGTATCCTCATGTGCGTCAGGCAGTTGGAGGAAGGCCGAGCCGATGTGGAAATCCAGTACTCCCGCGTAGTCCGGCCGGAAGGCAACCGGCCGGCGCAGGAACAGATCCGGAGAGTGTTCAAGATCGTGCCACGCAAGTGGCGCGGTATTGGCGAGATTCCCGAGAGCGGTTGGGGGCTGCGAGATGAATTCGCCCAGTTCGACGCTGAACGGCGTTTCGACGTCGAAGCGATTTCTGCCGACGAACCGGAACAGTGCGTCGCTGGCGAGGTCCTGCAGGGACACAAGAAACCGTACGAATGCGCCATGTTCGGAATCCAATGCAAGCCTGAGAATCCACTTGGCGCGCCAATGGTCTCCGCCGAAGGCGCCTGCGCCGCATACCATCGTTACCGGCGGCAGGAGGCCACAAGGACCTAGCTCACTGCCGTAGCGTGCGGCGACAAACGAGACGTAAGCACTCGAGCATTAAATCCCCGGCAAGATAGAAACCCGGTTTTTCTGAAAAAAACCGGGTTTCTGCCATCGGTTCTGCCCAAAAACTTGTGACTGGGTACTCACCATGACCGACGAATCCCTCGATCCTTCGGCAATGAGTTGTCCGACACCGCTCAGTCGGCATGACACGGTGCAGCTTGCCCATGGCGGCGGGGGCCGCCTGATGCGCAGCCTGATCGAAGAGATGCTCCTTCCCGAATTCGGCGTTGCGCCGACTGTTGAGGGCGAACCGGCGCGACCGCCGCACGACAGTGCCGTCTTGCAGATGGGCGATGCCCGACTAGCGTTCACCACAGACTCGTTCGTCGTCAGCCCACTTTTCTTCCCTGGCGGAGACATCGGCAAATTGGCGGTGTACGGCACGGTAAACGACTTAGCCATGGCTGGGGCGCAGCCCATGTACCTGAGCTGCGGCTTGATCCTGGAGGAAGGCGTGCCGATGGAAACGTTGCGGCGGGTTGTTCGGTCGATGCAACAGGCGGCCGAAGAGGTTGGCGTGCGGATCGTTACGGGCGATACGAAAGTGGTGGACCGCGGCAAAGGCGACGGCATCTACATCAATACGGCCGGCGTCGGCCTCGTCGAGCCGGGGTTGGACATCTCGCCGGCCAGAGTCGCTACGGGTGACAAAGTCCTCGTCAGCGGCGACCTCGGACGCCACGGCATTGCCATCATGTCGGTTCGCGAAGGACTGGAGTTCGCTGACGCACCCGCAAGCGACTGTGCGTCGCTCGCGGGCTTGGTCGCCGGGATGGCCGCTTTGGGCGTCGACTTGCATTGTCTCCGCGACCTAACGCGCGGGGGCTTGGCTGCGGCGTTGATCGAAATCGCTGAGCACGCCGGCGTGGGAATCGACTTAGACGAGGTATCCATCCCGATTTCAGCGCCGGTCAATGGAGCCTGTGAACTTTTGGGCCTGGACCCCCTGTACGTTGCCAACGAAGGGCGACTGGTCGCTTTCGTGGCCAGCGACAAAGCCGACATAGCCCTAAAGACCATGATGGACTACGATGCCGCGTCAGAGCCGGCAGTCATCGGCACCGTCAGCGCCGATCATCCCGGCGCCGTCGAACTCCGCAACCCGTTCGGCAACGGCCGATTGCTTGACCTCCTTTCCGGCGAACAGATGCCGCGCATTTGTTGAGGCAGGCGAGCCAGAGGTGATTCGGCATTTGGGTTGGCAAGGGTGTCGCCGTGCAAGTTCTATTCGCCGTAGTCAAGGATCAACGGATCATCAAGGACGGCTTCCAACGCCCCAGCCCAATGCTGGTCGACTCGCAAAGCCCGACGAGAACGATACTTCTGATCGCCGTTCGTTGAATCGTCTTTGCCAATCGCGGTGAAGTATGGGTCGGGCGCCCAACGCAGCCCTTTTGCGTACCCTGTAGCCAAATCGGCCACGGCAACCTCACCTGTACCGGGCGTGCCGTTTTGCCGACTGGTGGTTGCTGGAGACTCGCGCCAAATCGGCGCGACACCCGCCAGCGATTTCGGCGGCTCTTCGCCCTCGGCTTCCGGGCCGCTTCCAAGTCGACTGTTCAGGAAGCCAATACCCGTCAACACATCCAGCGGGGAAAAGACATCATCGCCATTGGTATCCACGCGAAACTGCCTGGGAGCATTCTCTGGCGTCGGAGGGATTGGTAATTGACCTCCCGCTGTGCCGTTGAGCAGAGTGATCAGTGTCAAAATGTCGAGCGGAGTCCCCTCATCGTCCCCGTTGACATCCAGCGGATCCACGGGATTCTGCCACGGGTGGGGACCGGAGAGCCATAGGGGAGCGCCGTTCTGGTCGACGACGTTGTAGAACTGGTCGCCAATGAACTTCGTTCCCACGAGTCTCGCTCCGGCACCAAGGCGAAGCGTGTCCTCGCCTTCCGCCTCGACGACAACATGGGCCTCGCCTTCGCCGACCGGTCCAACTTCGATCACCGTTCCGTTGCCACCTTTGAGGAACACACCGGGCGCATCGGAGAGTGGCAAGCGGAACAGCTCTTCGCCGTTGGGCCTCTGGACGACTAGGTCCGTGCCATCGACGAAGACCACGACTTCGCCATCAGGTAACACCCACTCGGGCAGCACCGAGATGTCCCAGGAATGCGCCAGATTGTTAGGGACAAAGGGGTCGACGTTTCCGCCCTGCACCATCGCGACGATCGTCGTCCGTCCCAGCGATTCTAGCTTGACCTTGATCTCGACCGCGGCCTTGCCCTCGGCGGGGAGTTCGCCGACGTTGCACGACAACAGACGGCCCGCCAACGAACAGGACGGATCGGCCGAGACCAGCGACGCCCCTGTCGGCAGTTCGCTGACCACAACCGTGCGAGGCGCCGAGTCCGGCCCGTGATTCGTCACTTCCATCTTGTAGGTCACCACAGAGCCCACCTTGACAGGCCCAGATACGCTCTGCAGTTCGACGGCAAGGTCGGAACGTGTGGCGGAAGACGTGCCGAAGTTCGCCACGGTCACGGTGGTCGGTACCGGCGCGCTGACGCCGCCATCGTCATCAAGCACCCGTAACGCAACGACGAGACTCTGAGCGTCGCCGCTTGCCGTGAAGGTCGGTGTTGGTCCGGTAGCGTCGATGTCGAAATTCTGCCCGTCGTAGTCGAAGTCCCACTCGAACGTCTTTGAATCGTTCGCCGGATCAAAGCCAAAACCGGCAAGCTGTACGGTTCCATTGATGGCCAAATAGGGTCCGCCAGGGAAGGCCGTCGGCGCGGCGTTCTCGATGTCGACGGTCGCCGTCGCCGTATGGCTCAGAGCGTCCGAATCCGTGACACGCAGCGCCACCGTACGTTGGGAAGGGCCATCCAACTGACTCGCGTCAAACGTTGGTGTGGCTCCTGTGGCGTCAATGTCGAATGCCCGCCCATCGTAATCGAAGTCCCACTGATAAATGAGCGTATTTGCATCCTGGGTCGGATCGCTGGAGCGCGAGCCGTCAAGCAGAATGGAATTCCCTTCGAACACCGTGTACGGCCCGCCAGCATTTGTCGATGGGGGAAGTTCGGCGACGATCACCGGGTTTTCGATCCGTTTGTAGACGATCACTCCCCCGTCGGGCAACTCGACCCGGCCGTTGCGCGGACCGCTCGGCGACCACGAAACATGTCCGTTGCCCGCATACACCGTGAACTCATCGCCATTGACGCCGGAAGCACCACCATCGACTGTCAGCAAGACAGCGCCGAGACCGTTGGCGAGGTCCAAACTGACAGAATCATCGCCACCCTGCCCGTTGATCGTCAGTGACTCGATCAGGTCAATCGTCACCGGCAATGCGTTGATTTGCGCCGTTCCGGACGTTGCGGTGGCGGGTGTGAAGGTCAGTGTGTCGGATCCGGCCGTGCCGTTGAGGGTCAACTGGTCGTCGTTCGGGTTGTCGCCCACGACGATGATCTTCTGTAGGCCTGCGGGGACGTTGGGGTTGTTCAGGTTGATCTTGTCGGTTCCGGCTCTGCCAGCCAGCGTCAGCACGGACTTGTTCGTAAACTCGACGTGCTCGAAGCCATCCACCGACACGACGCCATGCGCGGGCGTGGATCCGGCGCGGTAGTCAATGGCGTTGTCGGCGTCGGTGCCGTACACGGTGAGCGTATCGGCGATGTCGTCGAAGATCGGCTCGACGCTGTCGAATTCGATGGTCGTGGTCGCGACGCCGTCGGTGTACTCGAGGAACCCGTGGTCGACATTCGGGCCGGGCTGGTAGACGGCGTGGACCGACCGGAACTCTGCGGGCCGGAATTCCGCGGGCTTGCCCGTAACGTGGATTGAGTCGAAGCCAGAGCCGCCGTTGAAGGTGATTACGGGCGACGGCCGGTCCTGTAGCCACTCCTCTTCTTCCTCGTCTCCGTGACCGAACAGATTGAAAATTAGCAAATCGTTACCCGATTCGCCATCGAATACCAGACTGTCAAGTACGTTGTGAGGATCTCCCAAATCCGATACCAGTGTGTCGTTGCCGCCATGGCCAAGAATGTGAAGTTGGGCGAGTGATCCGATCGCCGTCACGCGGAGCCCCGCGTTGTTACTGACCGACACCGAGCCCTCATCGGGTTTGGTGACAGTGAACGTGTTTTCCGTAGCAGCCGTTGCCCGAATCGACAACATGTCGTTGCCTCCGGTAGTCATCACCGAGATGTCCATTTCGTCGGCACTGCCGGTGTCTTCCCTCGGCACGTCGATACAAATTTCGTCCTCACCTTCACTCACGTCGATGGAGATGTCGAAGAAGGAGTCGGTCCCGAACTGGACGCCGCCGGAAGGAAGGAAATCGGCTTCCACGAACCAATCGGCGTGTTGCTTCTTCAGTTTGACCTTGTCGTCGCCGTCGGTCCCCTTGACCATCAACACTCCATCAACGATCGCAATGCCAGTATTTAGTTGCTTTGCGGCCGAGAATTCCGAAGTGTCCGTCAGCCGGATCGCCGCTCCATCGGCTTCGACCCGCGTCGCCGTCGCCGTCACCCATTGTCCAAATCCTGTGGCGCCTGGCAGGTTCAAGGCGAATCCCCCGTTTCTGAACGCGTCGGTTCCGACCAGCGTCGAGCCGAGCCAGTGTTGGCCTTCGCCGAAACCGGCGGCGTCAGCACTGTCATTGGTATAGAAGTCGACTGTGAACTCCGTGTGCGGCAGGCTGTTCAAAGTGCCCGCCACGTACGTGTTCTGGCCGAACTGAGCGGCAGTGATCACTGGGAAGTTCTGCACATCGTTCGGTCCTACGTCCGCATCCCCCGGATCGTTGGGCGTCGGGCCATCCGCGCCCGGCATCAACCCGGTGACCAGGTCGATGCCGAGCAGCGCGTTGGAGTGGATGGAGTTCAGCCGGATGGTGTTGCGATGCGCGGTCGTTTCATACAGCGGGGAACCATGCACCACGATGCCGCTTTGGTCGTTGAAAGCGATGCGGTTACCTTCGTGAGGTGTATCACCGCCGACGAGCACATCGCTGGCCCTGCTGATGTGGATACCGTCGAGGCCGTTGCCCAACGGGTTCATACCACTTTGATCGGTGCCAATGAAGTTGCCCTGTACGACCGTGTTATGCGGCGTATCGGAGAAACCCGTTATCGCGATGCCGTAATCTCGATTGCTGGAAATCAAATTGCCTTTGTCGGCGAGCGGCGCGAGGGCGAAGGGACTCAGCGGTCCGCCGATGGTGACATTATTGGTAAAGACCAGCGTGACGCCACGATGCAGGTTCGCCAGCGCGGCCGTTCCGTCGGCGGTCGTGCCGATGAAGTTGCCTTGGATAGTATTCGGTACCGGCTCGTCGGGCGTCGCCAGCGAGAGGTTCTCGATATGGATGCCGCTGCCATGGCCGCCGGAGAGCGCGAACGGCGTGTCGGGCCAGCCCTGATAAGGCCCCTCAGGGTCACCAAGTGGCGTGTACGGACCGCCGTTGCCGGAAATGATGTTGCGCACCTGGTAGTCGCCGCGGTGCTCGCCGCCGATCAGATTGTTCCGAGCGTATCGATAAACGACGACGCCTGCGCCGGTGTTGGGTACGGCCGCATCCCCGGCGCGATCGGTGCCGATCAGGTTCCCCTGCAGGCGGTTGAACTCGGTGGGCCGATACTCGGCTGCGCCGGGCTTTGCCAATGCGTCGAGCATGATGCCGAAGCCTTGGTTGCCGGATATCAGGTTGCGGCTGGCGCGATCCGGGCCACCAATGATGTTGTTGCTGGCACTGACGTAGATGCCGTAAAACAAGTTGGCGCCGCCGGTCGCTCCGTCAGGCTGGACACCGATGAAGTTGCCTTCGATCTCATTGCCGTCGCCGAGCACCACGACTCCGCCGATGGGAATGTCGTGGGGCGAACCCGGCGGGTCCAGGTCGGGGTAGCCGAACCCGGTGATCGACAGTCCGCGCAGCGTGCTATCATCGGCGTATAACACCAAACCTGGGGAAGTCTCCCGCAGTAAACCGCCGTTCAACTCGACCAAGATTTGCGCATTGGTCCCGGCTTCGATCGGCAGCGTATTGGGGCTGGCCCCCGGCTGGGTATACGCGTCGATGACCACGGGGTCGGTGACAGGCGGCAGCAGCGACGTGGGTTGAATCACGTGGGGTCCTGATCCGGGAATGTTGAAGTAGATGAAATCTACGTCGCCGGCATTGGCCTCCTCGATGGCCGCGCGCAGCGTAACCTCCCCGTTTCCCGGCGCCGTTTCGACGATGCCGTCACCGGGGTTCGTATCGCTTCCGTCGCCGATCGAGTTGACGATCACGCCCTTCTTAATCACCGGTTCGATTCCGTCAGGCGGAAATACGTTAGCCTCGGTGAACCCGTCAAACGACGTGGTTTCGAAGCCGCCGTCGCCGTCAACCTGCGAAGCGCTGCTGCCCGTTTCCCACAGCAACATCTCCGTCATCTCGGTTAAAGCGCCGGCATCGATGTTCAACGTCCCGCCGGCCCCTTCCACGTGAATTGGCGTGAGGCTTTCGTAAGACAGCGTGAAATGCCTTTCATGGTTGACCACGCCACTGTTTGGAATGCCCGCCTTGTCCTGGAATATGTTGACGTTCACCGCCGAACTGAGTGCGACTTCATATCGATCGTTAGCGGCGCCGGGACCTCCGTTGAAATGAACGCTAACATTGTTCGGCGCGAGGCCGGAGTCCGTGAAGTGGGCGTTCGTATGACCGAATGGCGACGATCCGGCAAACTGCGGCAGCCCGTCCGGCGTTTCCAGAACGGCCAGTGTATCCGGATCACCCGATCCAACGATGGTGAGCGAATTGACCATGGCCTCGTTGCCAACAAAGGCAGGCTGCGCGTTGACCATCAAGTTAAGCGTTTTTCGACCGCCGAGCTGACCGCTCGTTGCTTCGATCCGGTCCAGAAAGGCGTCATTGCCGCCGAAGGGCGCGTAGTTGGTGTCGAGAATCAGATCAACGGGGACTCCGCCCGCCGGGTCGGCGACCACTTCGATGCCGCTGTAGAGCACGGGCAGGTGACTTGCCGAGCCAAGCTCGCCTCCTCCAAAGTCGGTGAGCGTAAGTGTCGGTGCGACAAGGCCGGTCAAGTCAAGGTTCAGCAAGTCGCTGGTGGCATTGGAAGGACCCGGCGTGTTGCCGTTGACCGTAAACGCGGTACCCACAGGACCGGGTGCCGGCGTCAGTTGGATCACGTCGGCGCCGGTTCCCGTTGTCAGAGTCGCCTCGTAAATCCCCTGGAAAAACAAGCTCCCTCCCACGCCGAACAAGTCGTCGCCGACTGCCTTGCCGATCTGCCCTGCTTGCGGCAGTGTCGGGGTCACGGTCACCGTATCGGTGGTTGAATCGTCCGAGTCCTGGATCGTCAGAGAGTTGAATCCAGGTCCACCGTCGATCTCAACGTCACTGACCACGTTCTCCACGTGACCGCCTGCCGTCTGTCCGTTGGAATCGAAAAGGAACCCGTCGTGGCCACCTCCGCTTCCCAGGAACACCGTGGTGCTGGCGTTTGTCGAATGAACATCGATCAGATCGTTACCTTGGCCGGCAAACAGGTTGATGTGATCGACGTTCTGGTACGTCACGCCTGCCTGGGACGAGCCGAAGAAGGTGTCGCCCGCTTCGGCCCCGATGGTCGCGTCCGTCAGGGTGACTTTGTTCGGAAATCCATCGGACGTATCAGTCAGCGAGAGGATCGCGCCACCAGGTCCGCCGTCGATCGTGAGCGAACCTTTCACCGAGTTGACCGTGCCGCCCGGTTGCGACGGTTTGTCGCCTACGTTGATCGTCTCCTTGCCGGCGCCAGCGTTGATCGTGGCCTCGTCCAGAACACCCACGACGTTGACGATCTCATCACCGTCGTAACTGTTCAGGGTGAGCGCCGCTTGGGGATTGTCCACGAAGAACACCTCGTGGCTCGTCTGGCTGTTTGAGCTATGGATGGTCAGTGCCAGCGCACCGCCGGCGGAAGTGAAGAGGATGGGCGTCGCATCACCGGGACCGGCCAGCCCGTAGATGCTGACCGAGCCAATCACGACATTCGCATTGCCATTGGCACTCGCTTTGTCACCGACGATCAGTTGATTCTGACCTGGTCCCGTGAAAATCTTCAGCAAGCCCTGGATCGTGGACAGATGGCCCAATTCGAGGTTGGCGTCCGACGACACCGTGATCGTGTCGTCATTGGGGCCTCCGTAGATCTCCGTTGTGACTCCTGGCAGCGTGGCTTGCACGTGAATTTCATCTTTGTCCATTCCGCCTGTCAGCTTGATGCCCGCAGAGAAATCACCGCCAGTAGCGCCGAAATCAATGCCGGGAAACAGCGTTCCCTTCACGTCGGTCGCAGTCAGCGTCAGGTTCGTGACGTCCGCACTAAAAGTCTGATCGACGTGCAGCGAGTTGGCTCCTCCGCCGGCTTCGACCGTCAGCTTGTCCAGGTAATCACCAACCTTTGCACCTTTGACGTGGATTGAATCACTTTGCGAGCCGGTATCGATCAGCGTCGGTCCCGTGATCGAACGAACGACAACGTTGTCGGGACCATCGTGCGTCATGACGCGAAGATCGTCGCCAAAGTTCATGGCATGGACGACATAATCGGACATGCCGGAGATCTTCATCGACCCGCCAAACGTCTCCTTCGCAATTGCCAGGTCATCGCCGATCTTTGTCGTTTCGATTTGCGTTCCCACTTGCTCCGTTTCGACCGTCCAGGTGTCCGCCAACTCGGTCCCATGCACGATCACCAGGTCGACTGCGTTATCTGGATTAATCAGGTCGCTCGGGTTGACGGTGATTTCGGTTATCGCGCCGAACAAAGGATTGATGACTGTCGTGTCGGCGCCGCGCAGTCCGTCCATGGCGACGTTTTCCACACCCTCCAAGACGATCTGGCGGAACTCGCCCGAGTTACCCATTTGGATCGAAAGGCTCGTTTTGCCTTGTCCCAGGTCGCCGAGATTGAACGTATCGGCAACCGGTGAGCCTTTGATGCCGATCGAGTCACCCGACTGCTGAAGCCCGTTGCCATTGTTAGGTTTGTTAAGACTGTTCGTGCCGCCATGAATTGTCAGGTTGCCGTCAGGCGGGAGCGAATTTTCGGCGTCCGGATCCCCACCAGCCTGCCATGAAATCTGGTCATCGCCGGCGCCAGCGTTCACGGTACTGTCGCCGGGCCCCACGTCGATCAGGTCGTTGCCGTCGCCACCATCCAACAAGTCGTTCATGAGCCCGGCGACGATTTCGTCGTCACCGAATCCGCCGAAGATGACATTGGGACCGCTGCCACCGGCCAGGTAATCGTTGCCCTGTTCGCCGAACAGTTGGCTGCTCACGTTCTCTTTGGCGTTACTGACGACGTGGTCATTCCCGTCACCACCATTCAGGAGGTTTTGGCCGGTGCCGCCGACGAGCTTGTCATCGCCCGCACCGCCGAGCAATGTCGCCGCACCTTGACCGAGATGGATAAGTTGATCGTTGTCGTTTCCTCCCGACAGATTCACCGGGGACTGCACGTTGGCTCCCACCTTGATCGAGTCGGCAAGACTCCCCGCATCGCCAGAAATGCTCTTCACGCCAAAATAGACTTCCGACCTGCCGAAGGCGTTGATCAGAAGGATCTCGCCCTCGGGAAGTGGATTTGGTTTGTCCTCTACCTGGTTCGGTTCGAGGTGCGTGATCGTGTAGGACTCGGCGCCGTCCAGCTTGTCGACGACGGTGCTCTTGCCGACGACAATCTTGTTGCGGTGCGAGGAATTGGGGCCGATATTGAGCGTGAGTTGGCCCGCCGGATTGACGATGAACTGCTTGAGTGGATCAGGGCCAGGCTTCACCTCCTGCCCTCCGCTCAAGCCGGCCAGTTGGGCGGGCAGCTTGATTTTGAACGGATTCGGCGCATCGACCGCGCAGCCGTTGTTGTAGCTGAGCAACTCTTCTTTGGCGATCGTGAACGTCTCCTCGTGTCCTACGAAGCCGATGATGGGAATGTCGACACCGATCTTGACGAATGCCTCCAGAACCGCGTTGAGCGATCCGTGTACGTCGAACAGGCAATCGCCCAGTTCCTCAATGCGTACCTTGCCCGGATTGCCGTCAATATCGGATTGGTTGCTCGCGTTCGTCATTGCGACCCCGATATTGGCGGTGACGCCGCCGGATACGCCAGCGTCGAAGAACAAAGTGTCGATACCGGCGAAGGCCACCACAGACGCGTCGAGCGAAGCCTTTGTGTCGTCGCTAAACCAAAATCCGTCCATCAAGTATGTCACATCGCCGTTGTTTTTGAAGAAGTTCCGCAAACCCAACGTGTCGTACCCGAGTTCGATCTTAATGTACGGTTCCAGCTTTCCTTTCATGCCGATATCCAGGCCCATCGGCACCCCGAACGCCTGATCGAACTGTGAACTGTTCGGGTTGACGATGAGCTTGAATGTGAACAGATCAAAGTCTTGCCCTACGAAGAGTTTGAAGACGAGTTCCGGATTCTCGAGAAACGGGAAGCTGTAGTTAATGCCCGACGCATCGTTCAGGCTGTCGACGAGCGCTTTCCCAATTTCTGTCTTGCCGAACTCAGTTTTTGCGAGGGCGCCCGCCACGTTACTAAGATCGACTCCGAGCTCTGTGGTCGCCAGGTCGGTCAGGTCCTTCCCGAATTTGTTGGACTTGGAAAGTAGCTCGGCTGCTGCCTTTTTCCTCAGGTCGCCGTTTTTGTCCTTCGTTAAATTAAAAGTACCGACGTTGATCTCCACGTTGCCGGCGTTGTCGATCTCGAATTTGTCAATAAAGATGAGGATCTGCGCGACCGTGCGCGACAGGCCGATCAGTTCTGTATACGATCCGAATGCGTTGGTGCCGACCCCGGCCCCGGCGATTTCCAGGACAGACACCGGGACGCCAACAGCCGCCTCGCTCAAGTCGGAAAGGATGGGCACGTCGGTATCGAGAAACTCGAGCACGGGCCGGATCGGTTCCAGAATCGGGTCGATGAACTCGACAATGGGGCCGATGAACTCGCTGATCACATTCCCCAATCCCATCGTCACGTTGTCGAATTTAACTTCCGGCTCCGGATCATTCAGGTCCGAACCATGCCACTGCATGACAAAGTCCGCGCTGATCGATGGGAAGTCCTGGCTGATGTTTGTGGCCGCTTGCAGGTAAATCTCGGCCTTCGGTTGCGGCTGTAGAGTCGAACTGATCGTCAAGGTGTTTGCCTGCGGATCGCCTGCCACATCGATATTGATCCCGACCGAGAGACTCGTGTGCTTTGTCGCGTCTTTCGAGTGACCATCATCGAGCTTGACATCCAGGAAGCCAATCGTCGCTTCGAATTCCGGGCCGTTTTGGTTCTGGATCGTGGCGGTGACTCCGACCGTAAGTTCGTCCTTGTTTGTCGTATCCCAAATGAACTCGTGCTCGGTTTTGCCGTCCTTTTTCACCTCTTTCACTTCAAGATCGAGAAGGAAGACATAGTTGACGGCCAGCTTAAACTTGGCTGCCGACTTGACCTCGAAGGGAAGTGCATCCAAGCCGACGTCGAAATAGAATTCCTGCTCCGTCAGATCGAAGGACTGTCCCAGGGGCATCTTGACATCCAAGCCGCAAGTCCCTGCATCGACATTCAGGGTAATCTCTTCCGCGAAGTCATTGTCGTTGTCCGTGTCAATCAACAACGGCACGGGGCCCTCCGGCCCCAACACCGCGACCAGAGCGGCACGCATCCCATCGTCGTCGAACTTGGCGGTCGCCAATTCCTTTTCCAGTTTTCCGGGATTGCCATCGATCAGATTCGCACGAGCCTTCTCCAGTTCGTTCGCCAAATCTGTACTCAAGCTCTGCAGCTTGCCACCGACGACAGGCAGTTCGCCCACTGTCAGAGATGCGCCATACAACTGATTACTGAGACCTTTTAGGACGCCATGGACGCCATCGGCCACATCTTTGGCGATGTTACAGGCCAGTAGCGTGCGCTCTTCGAGGAGTTCAACCGACAGGTAGGTCTTCCGTCGAGATCGCCTGCGGTTCCTCCGACGTCGCGACTTCTTCCAAACGTCTTTCAGAACGGGTCTCATATCGGAGTACTCCCAGAGAATCGGGGGGCCTTCGCCGGAGGCGAATGACGTACGGCTCGAAGGGTCGATCTGCGCGGCAATCTTTCATGGCGATTTGAAAGCAGGGCGGATTGCCGCACTATGTTCCAAATGCCAGAGAGAGGCAGAAGTGTTACAGAGAAGTAACACTTTTGCCCGGCTGCGGCATTCGGTGATGTACGCTGAACGGTTGACTTTCCTCCCCCTACACAACACGATAATCTCGACGTTTGCACTCCGCAGGACTTCCTGCAGCGTTTCACACAAGGAACACAGACCCCATGTCGCCACTTGATTCGGCCGATCCCATCGACTGGGACGAAGAACAAATGCAGACCCTGGATTGCCTCAAGCAACTGCCGCACTGGGCTTGTGTCGCTTTTGCAGCCCGTTGCGTGCGTCGTGCATGGTATGCGATCCGGAAGCGCAATGCGGGCGCATCAATGCTCCCGCCCCATGCGATCGAAAACGCGGTTGCCTTGGCCGAGTACTCGGCGCGCACGGGGCAACCGCGGGTGGGCGCGGACGAGACGGCGAAAGCGGCTTTGATGGCCGGCGGTCCCGCACAGGACATGCAGCACGTTGCCGGAGCGGCAGCCCAGGCTGCGCTGGCCGTCGCCGAGGGGCCGGAGGGGTCCGAAAAAGGGGCCTTTCTCGCTTTCACTGAATCCGTCGAGCTTGTCCGTTTGCTCGACGATGTCGAGATGCTCCAGAGTCTGCGTGCGGATTTGGAGTTGCTTCTGGAGAGATGCCGCAAAGAAAACTGGAACAGCAAGACACCCATCCGCGAGGATCTCTTCCCGCCAGTCGACCAGCCCTTGAAACGGGCTCCACTCGCTCGGAAAAAAACAAACGGGGCGCTCGACCAATCGAGGCGCGACTCGCTCGATCAGGACGAGGCCGTCACATGGACGATTCGAGAAGATGTTGCCCAATGGCAGCCCGGCGAACTCATGGCTTTCGTCGGTCCAAGGCTGCCCGTCCTCTGGGCAGCCGTCGGGGCCGTGGTTGTGGCCCCGGTGGCGGCCGGTCTCTTACGCCTCTACGCCGGGCCTGACCTCGCCGTGCCTGCTATTGGCGGGGTCGTATGCGGGCTGTTGGTATATCGTCTCATCCGAGGAAAGAAGAAACTGGTTGCTTTCGACTGGGGCCAAGAGGCCATGGTCGTACGCTCCGGTCTGCGCAAACGCGAGTACCCTTTCCGCGACATCCGTCGAGTGCGGGTGAAGGCTGTCGAGGAGCACCCGGACGATGAAGACGAGTCGGTGGAGTATTCCGGGCTGTTGGAGATCGAGACCCCCGACCAATCGCTTGCAGTCCTGCACGGCTTGTTTCCCGATCAAGATCCGGCAGAGGCGTGCGAGTCGCTGGAGAAGATTGCCCAATGGCTGGCCGTTGCGCTCGATCGGCCGTACGAATCGGCTGCGATTGCCACGGATGAGGCCGGGGCCACGGACAAGCAGCTCGCCGCACAGCAAGTGGCCTTGGGCCAGATGGCCTTGAAGAAGGCCAAGTACGCCGAGCATCTCGGCGATCAGGACAGCGAGCGCTATGTGAGCGAGGCATTGGCGCATTTCGGAGAAGCGAACCGGTTGGATCCGACGAATATCGACTCGCTGCTCGAAGTCGCCGAACTCTGTTCATCCCGCAGCCACCACTCCCAGGCAATCGCGGCGTATGGCATGGCCATTGACTCAGCTCCCGAACGCGGCGACGTTTACTGCTCTCGCGCTTTTCTCTATCAACTCGACAACCAGTACGATTTGGCCATTACGGACTACAGCGAAGCCATTCGGCTGGATCCGGAGGACAATTCGATTTACCGCAATCGCGGAAACGCCCACGCCGAAGCTGGCTCCTACGCGGAGGCAGTCGCAGACTTGACAAAGTGCCTTGAGCTGACCGATGCTCCCGATGACAGCAAGCTTCTCGACGAGATTCGCCTGTCCAACCGTTCTTCGGTCTACGCTGAACGTGCCGACGCTTATCGCAAGCAAGATGACCTGGAACGTGCGATGGCCGACGTTCGCAAAGCAATCGAACTGGAACCCGCAAACCCGTATGCCCAACTCGTGCACGTCGAGGTGCGGAAGGCCGCTGATACGTGATTCGCTGCCTTCAAATCCAATCGGCGACCACGCCGCTCGCATGTAATCGTTGGCGCAGGCGGGTCCAGCGGACGCGCACGGCCACGGCATGCATGCCGAGTTCCCGCGCCACCTCACGCGATGTGTAACCCTGCAAACGCAGCTCCAGCATGCGTTGCTCGATGGGGTCGAGGTTCTGGCAAAGACACTCGAGCTGGTCGTTGAACTGAGCTTCTTCCGCCGGGTCACGAGCGTCGCTGAGCGATGCGAGCATCTGCGGCAGATTATTCGAATCGCCGGCCGCGCCGCTGAGCCGTTGCTGCCGTTGGACGCGACGCCAGTGGCGGGCGGTCTTGCGCCGTACCATGGTGATCGCCAAGGCAACAAGTTGCTCCGGGCTGGACAGGTCATAGTCCTGCGTGCGCAGCGCGATCATCAGGCTGCGGTGTACCGACTGTACCAGGTCCACCGAATCAAGATGCGGGCGCAGCGCCCGGCCTAACAGCACGCGGGCCACCACGCGGACTTTCGGCTCGTACTGCTCGACCAATCGCGCGATCGCATCCCGATCACCTTCCCGGGCCAGGGCCAGGGTTGCCGCGAACTGGTCGGACGAATCGGCCATTTTCGAAAGATCCTGTAACATGTGAGCCTTCTCGTGCCATTATAATGTGCGACCAAGCGATGTGCCCGGAATTTGTAGCTGGCGTCCAAAGAATGCACGTACCGAGCAAACTCGGCATCGAAGACCAACTGCGCGAAGCGTGCGCGGAACTGGAACGACGTTTGCGCGACGGCGATTCATGTTCGGCGCGGGACCTTCTCGGTGCATTCCCCGATCTGGCCGAGCACAAGGATGCTGCCCTGGAACTGATCTACACGGAATTCGTCATCCGTCAGGAACTTGGCGAGACTCCGTCGCCCGATCGTTGGCATGACCAGTTTCCCCATTGGCACGATGACCTTCGCCAACTCTTCCAGGTCCATGAACTGCTCGGCGACACGGCTGAAGATGAAGTGGCCGGAGGCGAGACGCCCGCATTCTTCGAAAGCGACATCCAGCACGTTCCTGCCGGGCAGCGGATCGGGCAGTACGAAGTGTTGGAGGAACTCGGTCACGGTGGCATGGGGGTGGTTTACAGGGCTTGTCAGAAGGGACTTAACCGGCCTGTCGCTCTGAAGATGATCGCCTCGCCCCATGCCGGTCCCCGTGAACGGGCCCGCTTTCGCGCCGAAGCCGAGGCGGCCGCCCGTCTGCAACATCCCAACATCGTGCAGATCTACGAAGTGGGCAACCACGACGGATGCCCGTACTTGGCGATGGAGCTGGTCGACGGCCAGAGCTTAGACGAGCGGCTAACCGAAGGTCCGTTGTCTCCGGATACGTCCGCCGAGTTGGTGCGAACCTTGGCTCGCGCCGTGCACGCCGCCCACCAACACGGGATCGTGCATCGCGATCTCAAGCCTGCGAATATTTTGTTGGCATTGAGCACTCAGCCGTCAGCGATCAGCGAGGGCGAGAAAACCTCTGATTCGAAGCTGAACGCTGAGAGCTTTTCGCTGACAGCTTGTACTCCCAAGATCGCCGACTTCGGATTGGCAAAACAATTGCCGATGGTGGACGCCGATCATGACCCACGCGACGCCCTGACTCAAACCGGGGCGGTGCTCGGCACTCCCAGTTACATGACGCCGGAGCAGGTCGATGCAAAGGCCGACTTGATTGGGCCGGCAACCGACGTGTACGCACTCGGAGTCATTCTGTACGAGGCGGTCACCGGCCGTGTACCATTCCGGGCCGACGCACCGCTGGAGACGTTGGAGCAAGTACGATCGCAAGATCCGCTGCCTCCCACACGGCTGGAGCCGAAGTTGCCGCGTGACCTCGAGACGATTTGCCTCAAGTGTCTGCAGAAGGAGCCCTGGGAGCGATACGCCAGTGCGGCGTTGTTGGCCGACGATCTGGGGCGATTCCTGGCAGGCGAAGCGATCCATGCCCGGCCGATCGGTCCCACGGAACGGCTGGCTAAGTGGGCACGGCGCCGGCCGGTCATCGCTGCCTTGATCGCAATCGTCGGCATCGTGGCGGCGCTCGGCTTTGCTGGTGTCACCTGGCAGTGGCAACGTGCCGAGGGTAACGCAGCAGCAGCCGTAACGGCGCAGGCCAAGACCGAGCTGGCCCTGCAGGCCGAAGAAGCACAACGCGAGCGTGCCGAGCACTTGCTGTACTTCCATGACATCGCCCTGGCGTTTCACGAATACTCGTCCCAGAACGTAGCGCGGGCACAGCAGCTTCTGGACGGCACCCAGCCCGAGTTGCGCCACTGGGAATGGCGATACTTGTACCGGCTGTGCAATGACGACCTCTGCACAATGACCGGCCACGCGTCGCGCGTGCGCGATGTGTGCTTCAGCCACGACGGTAAACTGGTCGCTTCGTGCAGCGGCATCTGGGGTGTCGATCGGCCGGGAGAGATCAAGGTCTGGGATGTGAAAAGCGGAGAAGAGGCCTGGACCTTGCACGGCCACGCCAGCTCGATCATGAGCGTCGCTTTCAGTCCCGATGGCAAAGTGCTCGCCTCGGCTGGCATCAACTGGTGGCTACCGGAACCGGGGCAAGTGAAACTCTGGGACATGGCGACCGGACGGGAAATCCTCACGATCCAGGACACCGGAAACGTCTACAGCGTGGCCTTCAGTCCGGACGGCAGTATGCTGGGGATCGGCGGTGGCCATGTGTTGCTGTACGATTCCGCTTCTTGGGAACCGATCGAAGCATTCGGCAGCCATCACCAGGGTGCCTTCAGTATCGCCTTCAGTCCCGACAGCAGCCAGATTGCGTCGGCGGGCACAGACGGCCCCGTGCGAGTGTGGGACACGACCAGCGGTCGGGAATTGATCGCCATCGAAACGCTTGACGACGCCCGGCACGTCGCCTTCAGCCCGGACGGCGGGCGTTTGGCGGTGGGGACTTATGCCGGCGGTGTGCTGATCTGGGACGGGGGCAGCGACAAGGAAATCGCCCGATTTCACAGCCGTTCCGGGGATGTTGCGTCCGTCGAGTTCAGTCCCGATGCGCGCTGGCTGGCCGTGACCAGCGCCAATGGCGGCATACAGATATGGGATGCAGCCACGGGGGCGCTGGTACGCGACTTCGCTGGACACACGGGGCGAGTCTACTCCGCGACGTTCAGCCCGCAGGGCCGGCGGTTGGCCACCGGTGGCTTCGACCGCACCGTCAAGCTGTGGGACCTGACAAGACGGCCGGAACCGCGCCACGTCAAAGCTCAAGACGCGTTCATCGCCGACATGGCATTCAGTCCGGATGGGAGACGACTGGCCCTGGCCAGCCGGTTGAACACCAACTCCGGGCGCGGTTCGAACGAGCCGCACTTGCGACTTTGGGATGCCGTTGCTCAGCGGGAGGTGCGAGTTTACCAGGGCCATCAAGGCTGGCTCACCAGCGTCGCCTACAGTCCGAGCGGAAATTGGATCGCCACGGGCAGCGAAGACAAGACGGTGAAGGTATGGAACGTCAGCGGCTCCGTCGACAAGAAAATGAAGACATTTGGCTTCAGGGTTCCGAGAACCCTGTTCACACTGACGGGCCATACGGACACGGTAACGAGCGTGACATTCGGACCGGACGACAGACAGCTCGTTTCCGGCAGCAGGGATGAGACGCTGAAGTTCTGGAATGCGACCACCGGAAAATTGGTGCGCACCGAACAAGCGCATGCGGGAGGCGTTACCGCCCTGGCCAGCGCTCGCCACGGCCGGCATCTGGTATCGACCGGCGCCGACGGGACCATCAAGCTCTGGGATGTTACGACAGGTGAACGACTGCTGAGCTTTGCCTCTCCATCCGGACCTGTCAACACGTTGGCTGTGAGCGATGACGGCCAACATCTGGCCACGGCAAGCGACGACACGCTGATCTGCCTCTGGGATCTTCCGGCCGTTTTACAAGGCGACGCGCAAACCACGCCGCGCGTTACGATGCGCGGCCACTACGACCCGGTCAGCGAACTCGGATTCAGTCCCGACGGCCGGCGGCTCGTGTCGACCAGTTGGGATAACACGATCAGGCTGTGGGATGTCTCGAGCGGCCAGGAAGTGATCAGGCTCCGTGGAACGACGGATAGAAATGCAGGCGTACTGTTCAGCCCCGATGGCCAACGACTGGTGATGTCCGAGGGTGTGTACCTCACGATTTGGGACGCCGAACCGGACCAACCTGCGGCGGACGAGGAGCGGGCCCACGCCGAACGGCTGCGGGCGTTGGAGTGGCATCAGCGTCAAGCACGCGAAGCCCGATCCGACGAGCAGACATTGGCGGCCGTTTTTCACTTCAGTCAGGCGGTTGCGATCCTGAAGCGGCTCATTGCGGAGTCTCCGGACGATCCAACTCACCAGCAGAGTCTGGCTCGCGCCCGCACTCGGCTGGCATATCCGCTTTTCCAGCTAGGCCGGACCGCTGACAGCATCGAGCAATACCGGCTGGCCATGGAGCACCTCCCGGATGATTCCTCGAATTGCAACGGTCTGGCATGGGTGTTGGCTACTTGCCCGGAAGCCGACCTGCGCGACCCGGCGCACGCAGCGGAACTGGCTCAAGAGGCCGTCGAACAGAATCGGGACGACAGATACTATCGAAACACTTTGGGAGTGGCCCTGTACCGCCTGGGAAAATGGAATGACGCCGTCGTCGCTTTGGAAGCAGCGATGGCATTGGCGGACGGTGGCGACAGCTCTGACTGGTTCATCCTGGCCATGGCATGTTGGCAGTTGGATGAGCGGCAGCAGGCAGATTACTGGTACACGCGGGCGGTCCGCTGGATGCAGGAAAACACACCAGAGGACGAGCAACTGCTGCGGTTCCACGCCGAAGCGAAATCGCTGATCAGCCAAACGCCATCCGTCAGCGAGTTTTCCGACGAACCGGTTTGGTCGAGGGTTGTTTCGGGGTACGGTCATCTGGTCGCTGAGCGGCCCGACGATTCGTCACTATACGACCGGCGAGCTTATGTCCATGCATCGTTGGGCCAATGGCAGGAGTGTGCGGCCGATTTTGCGAAAGCGCTTGAATTGAAGCCGAAGTTCCTCGAACTGTTGGTCGTCCATGCGGGCTCGCTGCTGATGGCCGGTGACAATGCAGGCTACGAGAAGGCGTGCGCCGACGCGATTAAACGCCTGGGCGATTTGCCAGGCCACCGCAACCGTTACCTCGCGGCAAAGGTCTGCCTTCTGGCCACGAACGACGCTGCGGAACCGGCGCACCTTATCTCGTTGGCCGAGCAGGCCGTGGCCGGCGACCGCAAAGCCGAGTACCTGCACCTGCTTGGGCTGGCTTACTGCCGCGCCGGCCGGCACGACAAGGCCATCAAGACTCTTCACGAGGCCATCAACGCCGAGCCGACGTGGAAAGGATGCGTCACCAACTGGCTCGTGCTGGCCATGGCCCACCAGCGACTCGACGACTCCGACGAGGCTCATCAATGGCTTCGCAAGGCCGAAACTTGGGTCGAGACCACGCTCGCCGACCGTCCCTTCACCGCCCGTGGCTACTACCTCCACCCGCACGACTGGCTGGCATGCCATCTCCTTCTCCGTGAGGCAAAGGCCGTGATTGGCGAAAACGCGCAGCATTGAGTTTGCCCATCCCCGTTTGCTCTCCAACAGAGCGAGAGATTCGCGTTCAGACGCCAAAGGCCAAGCAGTAAGCCTGCCGAAGTCACTCGAAGCGCACGTTGCATTCGTCCCCCACGGTGAGTCGGATGTTCACGCATCCTTCGTTGTCGAGTTGAAGGGGGATCGCGTTGCCGCCACAAGTGATTCCCGCAATTCGGTGAGCTTCTGGCGGACGCAGTTTGTGGCGGCCATCGACAATTGCCTTCAAGGTCGCATTGACGGCGTGACCGTCTTTCCAGGCGATATCCACCTCCAAACCGCCGCGGGCGCGGAGGCCTTTGACGCTGCCCGTGCGCCAGGTTTCTCTAGGCCATGCAGGCAAGATCGCGATTTCACCGGCGTGGCTTTGCAGAAGCATCTCCGCGATGCCGGCCGTTCCGCCAAAGTTCCCGTCGATCTGGAAAGGCGGGTGGGCGTCGAACATGTTTGGATAGGTGCGTCCGGGCGTCAGAAGATTCGACAGCAGCCGGTAAGCTCGCTCGCCTTCCTCGAAGCGGGCCCAGAAATTGATCTTCCATGCCAAGCTCCAACCCGTGCCACCATCACCCCGGAATTCCAGCGACTTGCGGGCGGCCGCACACAGCTCTGGCGTGCCCCGCGGTGTTATCTCCGACCCGGGGTGGACGCCCCACAGGTGCGAGACGTGCCGATGGTGGTTGTTGGGATTGTCCTTGTCTTCCAGCCACTCTTGCAGTTGCCCGTGCTGGCCGATCTGATTTGGGGCGATGCGAGGAATTAACCCGGCAAGCTCCTTCCGAAAGTCCTCGTCGACGCCCAATGCTTCGGCAGCTTCGATGCACGAGCGGAACAGGTAACGGATGATTTGGTGGTCCATGGTCGGGCCGGCCACCAGGCCGCCGATTTCCGGCGAATTCGAAGGCGAGCTGACCAGATGGCCGGTCCGCGGATCCTCGACCAGGAAATCAGCGAAGAACTGCGCGGCGCCCTTCATCACGGGGTAGGCTCGCTGGGCGAGAAAACCCTTGTCCCCGGTGAAGCGATAACGCTCCCAAAGATGCTGGCACAGCCACGCCCCGCCCGTGGGCCAGATTCCGTGGTTCGAGGCGTTGATGGGTGCGGTTCCTCGCCAGACGTCTGTGTTGTGATGAAGAACCCAGCCGGGGCATCCGTAATGGGCTTGCGCCGTCTTGCCGCCGGATTCCACCAAATCATCCAGCATGTCGAACAGCGGTTCGTGGCATTCCGATAAAGCGGTCAACTCGGCCAGCCAGTAGTTCATTTCGGTGTTGATGTTCGTCGTCCACTTGCATTCCCATGGAGGATTCAGGTGCTCGTTCCAAATACCCTGGAGGTTCGCCGGCTGGCTGCCCGGCCGGCTACTGGAAATCAGCAGGTAACGACCGTACTGGAAATACAACGCAGCCAGTTGTGGATCGCTCTGGTTTGTGAACTCGCCAATTCGCTGGTCGGTGGGCTGTCCGACGGCATCGGTCGTCCCCAGGTCAAGCGAGACTCGTCGAAACAGGCTGCGATAGTCGGCCAAGTGAGCGTCGCGCAGCTCGCGATATGATTTAGCGGCGACCGATTCGATGGTGTTGCCAGTCAATTCAGCAGGATTCCCGCCAACGTCCTTGTAGCTTCGATAGCTGCTTGCTGCCACGAGCATCAAGGTGGCAGCGTCGGCACCGCTTACCTCGATGCGTCCGTCCTTCGCCTCGACCTTTCCGCCTTCGCGTTTGACAAGCAGCCGCGCCGCATACTTCAAGACACTGGGAAGCGTCAGACCAGTGCGTTTCTGCTCGTAATCCTTGAGCCCGCCGCACATGAGCAACTGGCTTGGCGCAACAACTGCAACCTCTGGGTCGGGATGGGGGCTGGAGAGTTTTGCCGCGAATGTAATCTTGCCCGGTTGATCGCACGTGAAGCGTACGACGATGGCCTGATCGGGATAGCTGGCAAACACCTCTCGCGTGAACGTGGCGCCGCCGGTCTGATAGCTGATCGTGATCGTGGCCGCGTCAAGATCCAATTGTCGCCGATAGTCGGTGACGGTCGTGTGAGGAAACTCGATTTCGAGATCCCCGCAAGGCTGATAGGCCATTTGCCGAAGCGGCACGCTCATGAAGTGCTCCATGGCCAGCCTCTCGGCTTCTCGTTGCTTTCCCTCGAACAGCAGTTTGCGAATCGTCGGCAGATGATCCTTGGCGCCGGTGTGCGAGTAATCGCGCGGTGCGCCGGTCCACAAGGTGTCGTCGTTGAACTGCAATCGCTCGACGTCGACGCCGCCGAACACCATGGCTCCCAACCGGCCATTTCCCACGGGCAACGCCTCGGTCCACTTCTCGGCCGGTTTCGGGTACCAGAGTTGTAGCGGACCTACATCGGCGCTGGCTGCTGTGCCGACCAGCACGATTGTTGTCGCGAAGACGATACGAAGGTTCTTAAGCATGCTGCTTCTCCTGCATCTCAGAAACACGGACGACATCCAATGCAGCCTGCCGTTGTTCACGCCGTTACGACCGGCCTCCCGGCAGCCTGCGTTCGCCTGCTGGATCAACCAGTGTAGCGGAGAAGTGTACGGTTATCGACCAGCGTACCGTCCGAATAAACCGGCTCGACCTGAGGCAAACAGAAACTTCGGGTCGGGCAATGACAGCGTTGCCATGCGATGCGAGGTCCCGCCCGGCAGGCGGGACCTACTGGACAAGCCGAGCCGTGAGCGGGTAAAACCTCCTCGTCCGACCGTCGTGCAATCTGACCTCTCTGGAAGGAGTCCATCGTGAATTCATCGCTTCAAGAGCGTCTGGAAGCCATCCTTGCTTCTCCGAGCTATTGCTTGGCAGAGGAAGACACGGAATTGCTGCAACGCGACGAGCTGCGTCCGGCTCGCGTGCAATTGGAGTTACTCAAGTGTGAACTGGGGCTCAAACGCCAACATATCAATTCGACCATCGTCGTATTCGGGGGAACGCAGGTCATCGAGCGCGACGATGCGCTCCAGCGACTGGAGGCAGCAGAGGCCGCGCTGGCCGAAAGCCCGGACGATCCCCAACGTCAGCGGGCCGTGGCCCGCGCCGAGCGGATCGTAGCCAAGAGCCGTTACTACGACGCAGCTCGCGAACTCTGCGAATTGGTTTCCGCCACCTGCCAGAAGGAAAATCCGTGCGATTATGTGGTCGTCACCGGCGGCGGGCCGGGAATCATGGAAGCGGCCAACCGCGGGGCATTCGACGCGGGCGCGAAGTCGATTGGCCTGAATATCACGCTGCCCCGCGAGCAGGTTCCGAACCCCTACATCACACCCGACCTGTGTTTTCAGTTCCACTATTTTGCCTTGCGCAAAATGCACTTCCTGATGCGTGCCAAGGGGCTGGTCGTGTTCCCCGGTGGCTTTGGCACGTTGGACGAGTTGTTCGACGCACTAACGTTGCGGCAAACGCAGCGCATGCAACAGATTCCGATCATCCTGTTCGGCAAGGAATACTGGGAACGCGTTGTTGATATCCAATTCCTAGCGGACGAAGGCGTCGTCGCCGACGATGACCTGGACCTGATCGACTACGCCGAGACGCCGCAAGAAGCGTGGGACATTATTTCTCAGTTCCACGACTACCCGGCACTCGAATTCTGAGAAAGGCCTCCGATCCGGAGTATGATTAACAAAGAGACAGCGTTTGGTCCATGTGCCAGTTGTTAATACGACGAAGCCCTTCCGGTTGCACAGGCAACCGCTTGTGATGGAATTGGGGCTCGCCTACACTAAGATGTTTCGCCCACACCACTTACCGCACGAGTACAGAGCGTTTCGCAATCCAATGAACAGATCCGTTGGTCGCTCCGGTCGCATCAACACATTGTGGGCCTTGCTGTTGGGTGCCGGGGCAGCGATCACCATTTTGGTGACCCTGCTGAACGTCGGTGGTCCCGGCCGTGGAGATGATACGAACAAACTGACCCTGTACTGTGCAGCCGGCGTCCGCTCTGCGATGGACGAGATCGCTGAGCGATACAAGGAGGAGTGCGGCGTTACTGTGGAGATCCAGTACGGCGGCTCCGGCACGCTTCTGCACAACAAGATCGAAATCAATAAGTTCGACACGGCGGACCTCTTTCTGGCAGCGGACGATTCCTACACGACCGAGGCCGTCGAGAAAGGACTCGCCGCCGAAACGCTGCCGATTGCTCACATGCGTCCGGTCATCGCGGTTCGCAAGGACAGTTCGAAGAAGATTGAGTCGATCGAGGATCTGCTGGACGACGACGTCGCTGTAGCCGTCGCTAACCCCGATCAAGCGGCGATCGGCGAGGCAACACAAGAACGACTCAGTCAGGTCGCAGCGGGCGACACGACGCTCTGGCAGAAGCTGGAACAGCACGTTACTCGACGCGGCGTCTTTAAGCCGACCGTGGCCGATGTAGCCGCGGACGTAAAGCTGGGCTCCGTCGATGCCGGCATCGTTTGGGATTCGACCGTGGCGATGCCCAAATTCCGCGACGAGTTGAAGGCAGTACGCGTTCCGGAGTTGGACGGCGATCCCGGTCTGGTTACCGTTTGCGTACTGAATTCATCCCGGCATCCTACCGCGGCATTGAAATTCGCTCGGTACATGAGTGCTCGCGACCGCGGATTGCCCGTGTTCGAAGAGTACGGGCTTAGGCCTGTCGAAGGCGATGTGTGGGCGGAGCAGCCGGAGATCACTTTCTTTTGTGGTGCCGTGAACCGCCGAGCCGTGGAACAGATCATCGAGGAGTTCCAGCAGCGGGAAGGTGTGTTTGTCGATACCAGGTACGACGGCTGTGGAAGCCTCACGGGCACGATGGGGATGATCGATGACCAAAGCACGGATCTGGGATTTCCGGACGTCTACATGGCCTGCGATGTTTACTTTCTGGAGAACGTCAAACAATGGTTCCAGGAAGCAGCCAACGTATCGGACACCGAAATTGTCATCGCAGTCCCCAAGGGCGACACGAAGGTCAAGCAATTGAGAGATCTGGTCAAACCGGGAATCCGCGTTTCCATAGGCGAACCGGATCAGTGTACGATCGGTGCGCTGACGCGACGGCTGCTGGTCAAAGAGGGGCTCTACGATCAGCTCAAAGAGAAACAGACGCAGGAAGATGAAGTCGTCGTCGAGAAGCCATCGTCAGCGATGCTCATTACGGACGTGGTCGGCGGTCACGTCGACGCGGCGTTGGCGTACATAACCGACGTTTTGGCGAATCGCGACAGCGTGGATATTGTGCGGATCGACTCGCCGCTGAACAAAGCGATTCAGCCGTTCAGCATCGCCAAAACAAGCGATCACAAATACCTCACCCGCCGTTTGTTCCGAAAAATCGCGAGTTCTCCGGAAGCCTTCGAAGATGCTGGGTTTCATTTCCGGCTGGACGAGGATCCCGCCGCAAATAAGTCGGAGGCTCCCGGCCCGTGACGCAGCAATCTGCAACGCAGACACAAGGCGAGCTAGGTAAGCCTCGCACGCCGAAACTGATCGCCGCGTCGGACACACTGTTCTATGCGGCGATGGCGACTATCGGCGCGGCCTACGTGCTGCTGATTGTGGCCATGCTACTGGCCGATGGTGCCTACATGGTCGGCCAGACTCTGAAGGCGACTGCCGATTCGCCGCACGGCTGGTTGGCGATGGTAGTCGACAATCCCATAGTCGTTGCCTTGGCCGATCGGAAGATCCAGTATTCGATCTGGCTCAGCATGATTTCGTGCACGCTATCGGCGATTCTCTCGGTCCTTGTGGCGGTCCCGTTGGGTTACCTGATGTCGCGTCATCGGTTCTTTGGCCAAAGACTGCTAGACGCAATCGTGGACATCCCCATCGTGCTTCCGCCCCTAGTGGTGGGTTTGAGCCTATTGATCCTATTTCAGTTTCCCCCGCTTAGCTCCATCGCCCGAAGCGTGGTTTACCAAGTTCCTGCTGTGATCCTGGCTCAGTTCTCGGTGGCTTGCGCCTTTGCCGTTAGGACCATGAAGCACACATTTGATCACATCAATCCGCGATACGAGCAAGTCGCGTTGTCGTTGGGGTGCAGCCGGGCGGAGGCGTTCGGCTGGGTTGTGCTGCCGGAGGCAGGGCGTGGTATGACTACGGCCTTTACGCTGGCTTGGGCCCGATCGTTGGGGGAGTTCGGGCCATTGTTGATTTTTGCCGGAGCTACCCGGATGAAGACCGAAGTCCTTTCGGTCTCCGTGTTCCTGGAAATGAACATAGGTAACCTCGAAGCCGCCGTGGCGGTATCACTGGTCATGGTGGCCGCGGCGGTCGTTGTGTTGATACTGGCTCGCCTGTACGGCTCGCGTGAAATCGGGTTTTGAGCGGAAGCCAAGGAGGAGTGACAGACGTGATTGCCGTTGATGGCATATCCTTGCGAGCTGGCGATTTTCGACTCGACGATGTCTCTCTGCGCGTGCCCACCGGCGGTTACGGCGTGCTGATGGGGAAGACAGGTTCGGGGAAAACGACAATCCTGGAATCGATCATTGGATTACGTTCCGTGGCGAAGGGCAAGATCTGGCTTTGCGACCGCGACGTGACGAACCTGAAGCCGGCTGTTCGAGGCGTGGGGTTCGTTCCCCAGGATGGAGCCCTGTTTTCCAAAATGACGGTCGAACAACAGATGGCTCTGGCGCTGGTCGTGCGCCGGGTGCCACGAGACGAGGTGCGCCGGCGAGTGGAGGAGCTGGCCGAGTTGCTGCAGATTCCTGATCTGCTTCCACGCAAGCCGCATGGGCTTAGTGGCGGCGAGCGACAGCGTGTGGCGCTCGGGCGCGCCCTGTCGTTTCGGCCTCGTGTGTTGTGCCTGGACGAGCCGTTGAGTGCCCTGGACGAGGAGACTCGGCATCAGATGTGCGATCTCCTGGACGATATCCGAAAGAGGACCGGCGTTACTACGCTGCATATCACGCATAATGTGCATGAGGCGGAGACGCTGGCTGATTGCCTGTTTCGGCTTGAAGGTGGGAGAATTGAGATGGTGACCACGGATGGCACCCAGGACCACGGATGAAGATGAAATCAATGCTTGGGAGTGTGGCGGAGGCTGGCGATTTGGATCTTTGTGCGCCCGAAATCTACGGCGACTCCCCAGGGTAGATCTAGGGCCTGCATGTAGGATTTTCCTCGGTTGATGTTGAAGCTGTTTGTGTCAAACAGAACGGTGTAGACGAGGACGATTCGACGTTCGATCAGAAGGCAGTCCAGCGGCGATTCGTCTACCACGATCCCGCGGAAGACGGCTTTTGCCGAAGGCGACGATACGAACGATAGGCCGCGGTGTGCGAGTTCCTGGAGTAACAGTTTCTTTGTCACTTCGCGGCTGTAACCTGTGCCGTGGGCTTCAAACAGAGTCCTCACGGTGTCGCGAATCGCCAGCCCTGTCTCGCGGTCTGGGCCCTTGATGTGATCCGACCAGTATTGCCAGTCCTCCACGCACTCGTAATTCGGAGGATCGTACACAATGCGTTCGACAGTGACCCGATCCAGCCCCATGTTCACCAGGAGCCCTAACCGATCGTTCCGGCATTTCAGATAGTCGAAAAGCTGAGCCAACTCGGACGGATTCAGGCTTCGGGGTACTGCCTTCAACTCAACAGTGATCGAATCCCAGGCGACCAGATCGGGATAGAGAGCGTGAACGACTTCGCCATGCAGCATAATCGGATGAGGAGGCTTGTACCGAAAGGGAATCCCGCGTTCTCGCAGCCAGATTTCACACGCCCGGTGATACCCCTGCTCCTGTCGCCCCAGCCCCACTCCGTTCTGAACATCGAAAAAGCACCGCCGGAGAAGCCCCGATTTATCTTCGTAAATCAATCCCATCTCCACCTCTTCATCCGAGGTCTTGGGTGCCATCCGTGGTCCTAGTCCTTCTTCACCTCCTCCTGCCACTGATGCACTAACTCCATCGCCTCCATCGGCGTGATGCTGTTGACATCCAGCTCCCGAATCTTATCCAACAGCGGGTGCTCCGCCGGCCCGAACAGCGTCAGTTGAATATCGCCCCCGCGGCGCGTCTTCTGCTTCTTCGCGACTTTCGGACGACCGTCTTCGTCGAGGTGTTCCGCTTCGAGTTGAGCAAGAATCTGCTTGGCGCGTTCATTCACCTCCGAAGGTACGCCGGCCAGTCGAGCGACGTGAATGCCGTAACTCTTGTCCGCAGCGCCCTCCACGATTTTATGCAGGAAAGCGATATTTTCTTCCCATTCTTTGACCGCCACGTTCAGATTCCTCACCGACGACAGCGAGCTTTCCAGGTCCGTCAGTTCGTGGTAGTGCGTGGCGAACAGCGTACGGCAGCCTATGTTGTCGTGTGTATGCTCGATGATCGCCCAAGCCAGCGAGACGCCGTCGTATGTGCTGGTGCCGCGTCCGATCTCGTCCAGAATCACGAGGCTGTGGGCGGTCGCATTATTCAGAATCCGCGCCGTCTCGGTCATCTCCACCATAAACGTACTCTGGCCGCGCGACAGTTCGTCGCTGGCGCCGACACGGGCGAAGATGCGGTCAGCAATGCCGATCGTGGCCCGACGTGCCGGAACAAAGGAACCCATCTGTGCCATCAGCGTGATCAGCGCGACTTGGCGAATGTAAGTACTCTTACCGGCCATGTTCGGGCCGGTGATCAGCAGAATCATCCCCGAGTCTGGATTGGCCACGCTATCGTTCGGCACAAACGTTCCCTGCGGCTCGGTGATATCCAGCACCGGATGCCGGCCGTCGGCAATATCCAGCAAGGGTTCTTCGGCCATCGTGGGCCGGCAGTAGCCTCGCTCGCAAGCCAACTCGGCCAACCCAACCAGCACATCCAGTTGAGCAAGCACACCGGCCGTGGCCTGCAGACGGCGAGCCGAAGCGGCGACCAGGTCACGTAGTTCCAGGAACAGCTCGTATTCCAGATCTTTGGCCTTCTCGTCCGCCGTGAGTACCTTCTCTTCGTATTCTTTCAACTCCGGCGTGATGTAGCGTTCGGCGTTTTTCAGTGTTTGCTTGCGGATGAAGAAATCGGGCACCTTGTCGCGGTGCGTGTTGGTGACTTCGATGTAGTAGCCGAATACCCTATTGAAGCCGACTTTCAAAGTCGGAATACCGGACGTCTCCACAATTTCGGCTTGATACTTAGCGATCCACTGTTTGCCACCGGCGGCCAATTCGCGCAGGCGATCCAATTCCTGGTCAAAGCCGTCGCGGATAAAGCCCCCTTCGCGCGATGCCAGCGGGCAGTCGCTCGCCAAGGCGGATTCGAGTTTACTGCGCACCTCGGGGCACAAATCGAGTTCCGCTTCCAGGCGACATAGCAACTTGCTCTTGCGCGCCGTCAGCTTGGCCTTCAGTTTCGGTAGCCCAGCAAGCGTGCGGCCAATGAAACTCAGATCGCGGGGATTGGTGCGCCCTGTAGTGACGCGCGCCAGTAGACGTTCCAAGTCGTAAACGCCTCGAAGCTGCTCGCGAAGTTGGCTCCTCAGCCCGGTTTCACCCATCAACTCCGCTACAGCATCCAGCCGTGCGTCGATGCGATTTATGTCGGTCAGTGGATTGGCCAGGCAATCGCTCAGGAGGCGCGAACCCATGGCTGTAACCGTGCGGTCCAGTACGGCCAGCAGCGAGCCCTCACGACTGCCGCTGCGGATCGTTCGGGTCAGTTCCAGGCTGCGTCGGGTCGCCTCGTCGATCTCCAGCGTGCCCGCTTGCCGATAAGGGATCAACCGGTCGATGTGATCGAACGACGAACGCTGGGTCTCGCATAGATAGTCCAGCACGGCGCCGGCCGCGCAAACGGCCAGCCGGTCACCATCGCCAAACCCGAAGCCTTCCAGGCCGGCAGTCTCGAAATGCTTGGTCAGAGACTTGTGCGCGCCATCAAAAGAAAACGCCCAGGCCGGCCGCTTCGTGATCGCCAGCGATGGAAACAGCGCATCGAGGCCAACGTTGTGGTCTTCGCTGATCAGGCACTCCGACGGATTGACCCGCGCCAGTTGATCTTGAAGCTGAGAAGAAGGGAAAACGGCGGCATGAAATCGCCCGGTGGAAAGTTCCGCCCAAGCGATGCCGACCCCGTCGGACGATCGCGTCTCTTTGGATCCCGGAGCCGCGACCGCCGCCAAGTAGTTGCTTTCGCGTGGGTCGAGCAATCCATCGTCGGTCAGCGTCCCAGGAGTGACGACTCGCGTTACTTCGCGTTTGACCAGACCCTTCGCCTTCTTGGGATCTTCGACCTGTTCGCAGACCGCGGCACGGAAGCCAGCAGAAATCAGTTTTCCCAGGTAGTTGTCCAGTTGATGGTGCGGAAAGCCCGCCATGGGAATCGCGTTTTCGCCCTTCTCGCGGCTGGTTAGCGTCAACCCAAGTTCACGCGCGGCGGCCTTTGCATCCTCGAAGAACAACTCATAGAAATCGCCCATGCGAAACAGCAGCAGCGCATCGCCACACGCAGCTTTGGCGTCTTCGTACTGTTGCATCATGGGTGTCTTGGCCATAGCACCGCATCGTAGCAAGCATCGCGAAAAACGGCGAGAGGGGGACGAACGTTAAGACGAAGCGAGGGTTGTTGCCCGTTGCGCTTCCTCTGTCGCTTCGATCGGCATGATCCAAGTACGATCGCGCTGAATCACTTCGATCTGTGGAGCTTCGACGGTCTTCGCCTTCCCGTACCGGTGCATCAATCCGCCGGCGAACCGTAGGACGTCACCGCTGGGCGGACCGACGATCAGCGCCAGAGCGCCGATGTAGTTGTGCCCATCCAACATGGCCGAACTAGAGGCATCGGGCAGCTTGTGCATGTACTCGAGCTGATCGTTCTCCGCCTCGTTTCTCCCAACGATTACCTTCGTCTCGTTGTCGAAGCGGAAATGCCGACCGATCGTCAGGATTTCGAAGTCCCAACGCGTAGCCTCCGGTTCCAACTGGAGCAGATCATGGACGTTGCGGCCGAACTGGATTTCCGTCAGGGCGCATCCCGTGGACGGATCAGGGATATACGGAAGTCCCAAGTCTTTGCCCAGTTGGATTAGCCCTTTGCGACTGCGGCCCGAGAATCCGTGCAGTTTTTCGCGGTCCACCCATCCTTCGCGTTCCGGCTTCGTGGGCCGCAGCAGCTTGGCGGACAATGGGCGAAGCAGCAGATCCTCCAGGTCCGAATGATAAGAGATGGTGTCCAACTGCCAACGTTTCTGGCTCATCGGCCGCTGGCCGGCCACTTCGCCACTGACGATGAAATCCGCACCGCTCTGTTCCATGAATCGTTTGGCTCGCTGGAACATGTAGATGCGACAGTCAGTGCACGGATTGGCACCCTTGCCGTAGCCGAATCGAGGATTCTTGATGATTTCCAGGTAATCGTCCTCCTGCGAGACGACGGTCAGGCGAACGCCCAACCCGCGGGCCGCCTGCCCGGCGCGGTCCTGGCAGCATTCGAAGATGGTCTTGAAGTTCAGCGCGTCGACCTCGACGCCCTGTTCCTGCATGATTCGAATGGCCAGCATACTGTCCAGGCCGCCGGAGAGCACTGCGATACATTGGGGCATGGTTGTGGGGGAGGAGGAGATGTCGGGTGTCGGGTGTCGGGTGTCAGGTATCGGGTGTCAGGTATCGGGTGTCAGGTATCGGGTGTCAGGTATCGGGTGTCAGGTGTCAGGTGTCAGGTGTCGGGTGTCAGGTGTCGGGTGTCGAGTATCCTCTTCCCTGACACCTGAAACCTGACACCCCTCTTCCCCTCTCCTCCGACACCTGAAACCTGACACCCGACACCTCCTTCTGCTCAGTCGGAAGGGAATTGGGCCGGTTCGTCGTTGATCTCAGCCAACGCGTTGCACGCCGCGCGCTGCTCGGCTTCCTTCTTGTTTCGTCCCCAAGCTGGCTGGTATTGCGTTCTGCCGACCTGCGCGGCGATCTTGAAGCACTTTCGGTGATCCGGCCCCTTTTCGTCGAGCAGCTCATAGGTGGGCGTCCTGGAGAACTCGCGTTGGGCGAACTGCTGCAGCAGGGACTTGTAGTTTCCACCCAACTCGCCCGCGGCTGCCAACTCGATTTCCGGCCCAATGTACTCTTCGATAAACCTCTGTGACGCTTCGTTGCCGCCGTCCAGGTAGATGGCAGCCACCAGCGACTCGAACACGTCGGCCAGAAGCGAGGGCGGTATGGACTGGCCGGCCGCCATCCCTTTGCCGACGATCAAGAACTCCTGTAAACCGATCGCTTCGCTGATCTTCGCGCAGGTTTGACGGCTGACGACCACTGACTTGATCTTGGTCAGATCGCCTTCCTGGTAGTCCGGATACTGTTGAAACAGCAATTCGCAGACGACGGCTCCGAGGATGGCGTCGCCGAGAAACTCCAACCGCTCGTTCGATGCCAGACGATGGTCCGCGCCCGATGCGTGGGTCAGGGCTTCGAGCAGCAACGATTTGTCCCTGAACGCGTACCCAATCCGTCGTTCGCAGCGTTCAAAACGCTGCGACTGCTGTTCGTTGAGTCTGGTTGTCAGATTTTCGTGAGCGGGCTCCGTCATCTTGAACAGCCTATCATTGGATTGCGCAAACGGCAACAGCAGCGCGTTTCTTGTCAACGGGCATGGATTGGCCGTTGGCCGCATGAGCCGCTACCATATAATAATACGTTTACACCTCGTTGGAGTAGAGGGATGTGCCCCACGTTAGGAGACGGTTCTATGCATTGGAAATTGTGTTTGTGCAGGTGGTCCATGTTCTCGAGCGTCTTGGCCGTCAGCCTTTTGTTTGTGGGCACTCCGGTGCAGGGCGGCGAAGCGGCAGAGGCCATCAGACAGGCCAAGTCGCTGTCGCGAGCGTTTCGCGAAGCGGCGGAATCCACAACCCCTTCGGTCGTAACCCTGATCGCGAAGAGCAAACCACAATTCGGCCGAAATCGAGATGAACTGCGCGAATTGCTCAAGGATCCTCGCTTTCGCCGACTGTTTCCCGATGGTGTACTCCCGGATGAAATTCCCAACGAAGGCGATGACTCAGAACTGCCGGACATACCGGGTTTGACAACGCAGGTCGGCTCCGGCGTGATCGTCGATTCTGGCGGAATTATTCTGACGAACAATCACCTTGTAGCGGACGCCGATGAAGTCGTCATCCGCTTTCCCGACGGCAGCGAGGCCAAAGCCACGGAGATCAAAACGGACCCGCTGAGCGACCTGGCAATCGTGCGGGTCGAGATCGACGGAAAGCTCCGGGCGGCGAAACTCGGGGACTCGTCTCGGATGAACGTTGGCGACTGGGTCATCGCCATAGGCAGCCCCTTCGAACTGGAGACCACCGTCAGTGCGGGTATCATCAGCGGCATGGGGCGGGGCATCGCGAAGATCGAGCGCGGCAAGTTGCTGCAAACCGACGCTGCCATCAATCCGGGCAATTCCGGCGGGCCGCTGGTGAATCTGGATGGGCAGGTGGTGGGAATCAACACGGCAATCGCTTCCAGCAGCGGTGGCTATCAGGGAATCGGTTTCGTTATCCCCAGCAACCGTGCGAAATGGGTCATGAAAGAATTGCTCACGCACGGCAGTGTGCGCCGGGCATTCCTGGGGATCCGCATCGACGAATTGGGCCCGGTCACGGCGGAGAAACTGCACCTCCCCGCCCGGTCTGGGGTCTATGTCGTGGATGTGATGAACGATGGTCCGGCGCGAGACGCCGGCATGCGGGTCAACGACGTGATTGTCGAATTCGCTGGGGAACGAGTCCGTGGCCCGCGGGATCTCCAGGACGTTGTCGAACAGAAGCCGATTGACTCGAAACAGCCCGTCAAGGTCATGCGAAACGGTAAGCCGATCACCATGACGGTCACGCTGACTGCCCTGAAGTAGCGAACATCTGACAACGACGGAGCACCGCCATGGTCAATACGCTCTATCTCCCCGAATTGCGCGAAATGCTGGCCGAGAACAATGCGGACGAGATGCGCGAATTCTGCACCGCGCTGCATCCGGCCCGCACGGCCGAGTTTATGGAAGGGTTGACTGCCGACGAAGCATGGCGGGTCCTGCAACATGCCGATGCCGAAACGCGGGAGGAGATCTTCGGCTACTTCGACGAAGACAAACAACTGGAGATTTTGGAATCGCAGGATCGTCAGGAGATAGCAGGTCTGGTGGCCGAAATGCCACCCGACGACCGCGTGGATTTGCTGCAGGAAGCCGACGATACGATCGTCGAGGAAATCCTGCCGCTGCTGCCGACGGACGAGCGACGAGATTACCTGCGTCTGCGCGAGTATCCCGAAGGCGTCGCCGGCGCCGTGATGACGACCGAGGTCGCCAAACTGGGCGACGGGCTCACGGTCAAGCAGGCGCTGGAGGAACTCGGCAGGCAGGCGGAGGAGTTGGAGACGATCTACTATCTGTACGTCGTTGATGAAACCGACCATCTGCGAGGCGTCGTTTCGGCCAGGCAATTGGTGTCCGCGATGACCCATCCGGAAACGCGGTTGGGCGAGTTGATGGAAACCGACGTCGCGGCGGCCAACGTGCTGGACGACCAGGAGGAGGTAGCGCAGAAGGTCGCACGCTTCGACTTGCTGGCGATTCCCGTGGTGGACGACGAGCACCGGATGCTGGGCATCATCACCCACGACGACGTGATCGACGTCATGCGTGAGGAGGCCACCGAGGACGCACACCGCATCGCGGCGGTGAATCCGCTGGAAGAAAGCTACATGAAGACGCCCGTTTTTACCCTTAGCTGGAAACGTGGTGTTTGGCTGACGATTCTGTTTGTCTTCGCGCTGCTTACGGCGTTCGCATTGCAGCATTTCGAGACTGATATCCAATCTTACACTTGGCTGGTCCTCTTCATTCCGTTGGTGATTTCCAGCGGCGGCAATACGGGCAACCAATCCGCCACTTTGATCATCACGGCGATGGCCACCAAAGACATCGAGTTGCGGGATTGGCTCCTCGTCGTGCGGCGCGAATTGGCGACTGGTCTGTTGTTGGGCGGTTTCCTCGCCCTGATCGGCTTCGTCGCAGCGATAATCCTGACACAAGAGGTTGTCCCGTCGGTCGTGGTCGCCGTCACTCTAGTGTTGGTGGTGATATGCGGCACGCTGTTCGGATCCGTGCTGCCGCTGATGTTCAAGCGGCTGGGGCTGGACCCGGCTCTGATGAGCAGTCCGTTTGTGGCCGGAATCATCGACATCCTGGGGATCGTCATCTACATGAGAGTGGCCCTGCTGCTGATGTCGATGACCGACGGCGGCGTGCCGGACCCGAACCCCGTGGAAACGAGTTCTCTTTTCTTCTTTCGCTAAGCTGTGTGAGACTCCTGCCACGAATATTCCCACCTGAATCTCCCGTGCCCGCGTTGTGGGCCGGTCTCCCGACCGGCCCACGGGACTCGACACGTTCTTGGGCCGTACCTATCCCTCATCAGCCTCTTCCGGTTCGCCCTCTTCCTCCGACATCGGCGGTTCCGAGACTGGCTCCTTGTCATCCGGTAATTCTCTTGCCTCCTCGGTCGTCTCGCCTTTGGCCGGCTCGTCCCGGAAGGCTACCGCAAAGATCGCCAGGATCACGAAGCAGAAAATCGAAGGCCAGAACCAAATGCGGTTCCACTTGTTGGCCTGCACGGCCAGCCATTGCTTCCGGTCCAGAGCGACATTGCCCTCCAGACCAAGCTTCTCGTGAGCCATCCTGAAGGTCGATGCCAGATCCTCTTTCGAGTATTTCAACCCGTCAACGGTCACGCTCGAACCTTCGAACCTCTCGATATTGGCCAAGCTGATCTTCCCTTCCGTGTCGGTGTCGAGTTGTTGGGCCAAGTCGAGCTTCGGCGTTTCCTTCTCGTCCTCTTGCTTCTTCAAAAGGCCTTCCACGGTGCCACGAAGGTCCAAGAAACGCCAAGCACTGGTTGCCGCTTCAGGATCATCCCATCGGGGAAGCTTGGCGTCTTCGACCTTGTCGCCTGTCTCTGCGTCAACGGCCGCCATGGCAGTTAGATCCGCCGGGAACTGTCCCATCATGATACCGGCGCCCTTCGCCCCCAACAGATAGCCGACGCCAAGCAGAAGAAAGGCCAGGAGGCTTTGTGCGCTGGATTTCAGTTCCGCCGGCGCCCGGCGGTCGACCCACATATACGCACCGACATAGAAGAAACTGTAACAGAACCCGTGCAGAATCAGCCCTACGAAGGCCGCGGAGAACGCCGGGCACGTGAAGAATAGATAGCGGACGGCCCAGGCCGTCATACCGATCAAGATCACGCGTTTCAGCCCAAACTTCGCAACGAACAGAGGCATGCTGAACATGAATATGAGTTCGGCGAATTGATTCAGCGACGTCAGGGCTACGGGAGCTGGATAGCCGCGCTGCTGCAGCATCGGCACCATCAGCGTAAAGAAGTAACCGCAAGCGGGAATACTTAGCAGAAACACGCAAACGACAAAGATCAGGAACGACGGTTCCTTGAAGAGTTTCAGTGCGCTCAGCCCGAACATGTCCCCGCCGGCCCCGGCACCCTTCGGCGGCGTGTCGGGAAGCGTCAATGCGTACAGGGCCAGGAGGATGCTGCCGACACCCCCTAGATACAGAAAGTGCGACTTCTCGGCCCCGCCCAGGAACACGCCGGACACGACGATGGCCACGATCCATCCGACGGTGCCCAATACCGCGATCCGAGGAAAGTTGTCCGGATCGGGAATGTGCCGAAACGCTACGGCGTTGACCAACGCGATTGTCGGCATGAATGCCAGACCGTTCAGCAGCATGAAGAGCATTAGCAGCGGGAAGCTGTTTTGAAATCCCGCCAGGATCAGCGATGCACCGCCGAGCAGGTGCAGCACACTGAGCATCCGCTGCGCCGAGAAGAACCGGTCGGCGATCAGCCCGACAAACAACGGCGAGATAATGGCACCGATGGCCGGCACCGCACCTAGCCAGCCGATCTGCGATTCCCCGAACCGCAGCGTTGAGGCGTACCCGGTTATCGTCACGCCCCAACAGCCCCAAGTGAAGAACTCCAAGAACATCATCATCGAAAGCCGGGTTCGCACGAAGGGTGGATGCTGTGAGGTCATTACTCGGTTCTCCCATTAAGAGGACAGTAGATGCCGATCGGGAATCGCCCGATGATACCCCAAACCAGCAAAACATCAATCATTTCACTGCGGAGAACTCGTGTTTCCCGCATTTGTAGTTGCGCGTCAGGCCGCTCGCCTTAGACCACAATAATGCGAGGAGATCGGCAAGCGGAGATCCGGCAAGCCACAGAGTCAGCCCAAGTCGCCTGTATTCACGCGACGGCCTTCACCAGGGAAGCCAACGTTTCTTGCGAAACGCAGTCAATGCATCGGCTTCTGTGGAGTGGATACTAAGGACCTTCGACAGGCCGGTGCTGGTGAACGCTTCGATGATCTGTGGATGGATGTTGCAGAGTTTCAGACGAACTTTGGCAGACTCGCAATTCTTGTGAAGCAGCAGAACCTTGCCAATCATGGCCGACGACATGTGGGTGACGCCCTTAAAGTCTAGCAGCAGCTTCCGATCTACCCGATCCACCAGCGCGAGAAGCTCGTTGCCGACCTTCTCGATCACCGTGTTGGCGATAATCGTCTGGTGATTGAATCGGACGATAACTACGTCATTTCGCTCGTCGTGCTGGAGTTCGGACATGACAGCCCCTTCGCGAATGAGATGAATGAATGAGTCCGATGCCCGCCCGCCATTAGATGGGCGTCGACATGACCAGGGAGACTGCCAAGGCGAATGGCAGATGACAATTTACCCGCGACAGAGTAGCAGGCACACTCCGTGTACCGTCCGCTTGGGGCTACGGCACACGGAGTGTGCCTGCCACTTTGGTAAGATCTCAACCGCCGCTCGCCCAAAAAGGTCATGCAAGCCAGCCGCCCAGAATCTTCAAGGGCTACGTCCGATTCAGCCTCTATTTTATGAGGTTGAGCCGAGAGTGGAACAGCGATTTGTCGTCGTCTTTCAGATTCTCAGCCAGTTTCGGACGCCGAGTCGAAAGATGGCCCACAGGGCCGCAACGGCCTCGCGCATGTTGATCTTGGATTGGCCCTGTTGCCGGTCGACGAATACGATTGGCGTTTCGCGGAAACGAGCGCCTCTGCGTTTCAGGTGCCAGAGGATTTCCTCCAGAAACGCGTAGCCGGACGAGTGAATCGCGTCGAAATCGAACTGCCGGAGCACATCTGTGCGAAAGCAGCGAAACGCGCCGCTGCAATCTCGGATCTTCAAACCCAGCAGACATCGGGCGTACGTATTGATGGCGCGACTCATGAACCGCCTTCGTAACGGCCACCCCTCCACACCGCCGCCTGTAACGTAACGCGATCCGATCATCACATCCACGGATGGCTCGTTGCCGTCGCCTTCCATGCCAGCTCGCATTGCGGGGATATATTTTGGATGATGGCTGAAATCCGCGTCCATGACCAACACGTATTGATAGCCGTGTTCCATGGCGTAACGCATCCCGGCGATGGTCGCACTGCCCAGACCCAGCTTGCCGGAGCGATGAATTACGCGGAGCCGGGCGTCCACGGACGCACGTTCGTCGCACCAATCTCCCGTACCGTCCGGCGAATTGTCGTCCACCACCAAGACATCTACGTCAGGAGCGTAGCGGAAGACCTCGTCGGACAATTGCGGCAGGTTCTCGATTTCGTTGTAGGTGGCTATGACCACCAGCGTGGTTGAATCGTCACTCATGGTGGACCTGCGTCAGTGTGCTGCTGCCCACATTGTAGACGATCATGCACGCGTGCGCATGGTTGACGCGAATGGCGATTGGCTGTGTCAGGCGAATCAGACCGCATTGACGGGCCGGAGGCCGCCAACTAGTCTGGGGCCGAGAAGGTGGGCTAGTGCGAGTGTTCGCCGACTGCTGTTATAGAAATGAAGAAAGTGGAGGATAAGGGAGTCGAACCCTCGACCTCTTGAATGCCATTCAAGCGCTCTCCCAACTGAGCTAATCCCCCAAATTATCAGTTCGTGCTGGACCTGCCGTCCAACGCAAGTCCACAACGTAATACTGTCGATAGATACTGTCAAGGACGGCAGGTTCGCTTGTTTTCTTGAGTCCCAGGCGTCAAATCCCTTGAAAAAGTACCTCATTCGATTCCTGAAATTCGCCATTCCCGTGGCGATCATCGCATGGCTCCTTGCCAGCTTGAACCAGGAAGATCTCGACCGGCTGCGACAGCAAGAGAAGGACTGGCCCATGCTCGCATGCGGGGCCGCGTTGGTGCTGGCCACCGTTTGCGCGACAATTTCTCGTTGGTATCTGTTGGTGCGTGCGCTGGACTTGAAATTCCGGGTCGCCGACGCTTTTCGATTGGGATTCCTTGGCTTTCTGTTGAACTTCGTCGGCGTCGGCAGCGTCGGCGGGGACCTTTTCAAGGCGTTTTTCATCGCAAGAGAACAGCCTGGACGACGTGCCGAAGCGGTGGCAACCGTGGCCATGGATCGCGTCGTCGGCCTATTTGCGTTACTGCTGGTCACAAGCACTGCGATTTTGGTGACCGGCGTTGCCGATGCTGACTGGAAGGTTAGAGCCATCTGCGAATTCACGCTAGTGGTGACGGCAGTGGCTATCGCGTTTGTGGTGCTGATGCTTGTGCCTCGCTTCCGGCGTGGCCGCATGGTTCACGCCATCACTCGAATTCCTAAAATCGGGCCGACTCTGGAGAGGCTGATCGCCGCCGTGGGAGTCTACCGCGAAAAACGGCTGGTGCTGGCATCGACGGTCGGGATGAGCGTCTTCGTCCATGTGTCCTTGCCAGTGGCAATCTATCTGGCAGCCATTGCCATCTTCGATCAGCCGCCGACGATGGCCGAGCACCTCATCCTTGTTCCTCTGGCCATGTGCGCGGGTGCCCTGCCACTGACTCCGGCTGGCCTGGGAACATTCGAATTGGCAGTCAGTGAGTTGTACAAGCTGTTGCCCGTCCAGCCGAATGACGACGGAATCATCGTCGCTCTAGTCTATCGACTAATGACCGTCTTGGTCGCCGTAGTCGGTGCCGTGTACTACTGGTCCAGCCGGCGTGAGGTGAGCGAAATTCTGGAAGAGGCGGAGCGGGAACAGGAAGAGCAGTAGGCGGGAATACGAACCGATCTATCAGTACGCGGTGCGCCGCGCGAGAGCTTGACGCACGAACGAGGTTGCGCTGGGACGAGCTGGACGCCTAGGCGAAAGGACGGCTTGCTGATCTTCGGCCTTATCAGCTCCATCCATGTACACCTTGCCACCTTCGCGGACCAAGGGTGGTGCGGTATTGTCCAGGAGATTCGTGTCCGCGATGTGCGTGTGCGAATGCCCTTCGGTGCGCACTTGGGCAGCGCCGTTGTTGCCCACAAGACAACCTTCGATCCGGATTCGCGAAGCGCCGCCGACGGAAATTCCGCTGCGGGCGTTGCCTCGGCAGGTCACGCCGTTGAGGGTTGCAGCGAAGACGCCGTCGTGGGCATTGATGCCGTCAAGCTGAAAACCTTGCACAACCAAGTCCCGGATGATCACATTTCGCACCTCGTACAACGTGATGCCGACAGGCAGTGCCGAATAGGACAAGTCGTAGTGTTGCGGCAACCGGCCTTCGTCGACACAGAAGTAGATCTGGCGTTCAAAGAGGCACCACTCGCGTGGTTCTAAATCGGGCAACTGTCGGTCGGATCGCTGTGTTTCGACGCGGGCGGCCGGCTTGCCGTCGAGAAACAGAAGTTGATAGCTCTTCAACGGAGGCGAGCAGCGGAAAACATTGCCGTGAGCGTGCTCCCAGCCTCGCTGGGGCACCGCGCCGGCTCCTTCCAGGATGGCACCATTGCCAACGATCTCGAACGGTCGGTCCGGCGCTCCGCTGTGCCGACCGCCCTGGAGCGTGATGCTCTCTCGATATGGCTGGCCCGTGTTGGCCAGCACAATTCGATCGCCCCGCTGCGCGGCGCGAAGGGCCCGTGCGATGGTCCGACAGGCGGTCCTTTCCGACGATCCGTCGACCATATCGTTTCCCGCGACATTGTCCACATAGACATCACGAGCGCTGGAATTGGCGGCTAAAGCCAACCATACAACCATCATTGCACGCGCAAGCCTAATCAACGATTTCTCCATCGAAGCAATTCGTCTACAATAATAGGCGAAGGAATTCTGCCCAAAGCCGCCTTTTGGGTCAATCTCAAGATAATAGGCCACTTCAAGTATGCACTCTAATTGTGCAAGCGCCGGGAGGCAACCATGAAAGTGACGATTGAGGGCCAGACCGTGGAATTGGTCGAAGGGGACATCACCAAGCAGGAAGTGGATGCCATCGTCAATGCCGCCAATAACCAACTGGCAGGCGGTGGCGGTGTCGATGGAGCGATCCACGGACGGGGCGGACCGGCCATTATGAAGGAGACAGACACCGTCTATCCGAATGGGTGCCCAACGGGCTCAGCGGTTATCACGGGCGCTGGAAATCTGCCTGCCAAGCACGTGATTCATGCGGTTGGGCCGTTTTGGCGAGGCGGGAAGGCCGGCGAGCCGGACCTGCTGGCGGGGGCCCACCGCCGTTCCTTGGAACTGGCGGTCGAGCACAATTGCCGCAGCATCGCTTTCCCGGCTCTCAGCACAGGCGTATACCGCTATCCGATGGCGAAGGCGGCGCGCGTTGCCTTGGAGACCGTGATCGAGTTCATTCAGCAGCAAAAGAAACCGGAATTGGTTCGATTCGTGCTGTATGGCGAATCAGCGTACGAAGCATTCGAATCCGTGCTTAAGGAACTCACTTCCTGAAGTGCTTGTCCGCAAAGTCCAGATACTGCGCCCAGTCGTAATCGGTTACGTCATGTCTTCCGCTTCGGATGTGGTACCCGATTATGTCCGCGGCCGGCTGATTGATGCCGGGCATCTTTTCCGCCGGCAGCCCGCCCGCGCCGAGGAGCCGATACACTGGCTCGGCATTCTTGGCGGCAAGGAACTCTCCGCGCGGGTCAGCCCAACGGTCCTCTTCGGCGCTGGCCACGTAGATCGGACGCGGAGCGGATAGCGCAATCAGCATGTGCTGGTCCACGGGCAATGCGTCTTCGTTGTCGTTGTACTTGTTGAAGTTGTCGCAGAACCAGTGCGGGAACGACGTATTGATTCGCTTGACCTTTTCGCCGAATCTCCGGCGGCTGAGTGCCGCGCCGCCACAACCGGAATTGTTCGAGATGACTAACGCAAAACGCTCGTCCTGGGCGCCGGCCCACAGCGACGTTTTCCCGAGTCGCGAGTGCCCCAAGACGGCAACTCGCTGATGGTCAATGTCGTCATCGGTCTGGAAGTAGTCCAGGGCTCGACTGAGTCCCCACGCCCAGGCACTGATCGAACCCCATTCGTCCGGCGCCGGTTTCGTTTGGCCTTCGCGGTAGAACAACGGATGCACGCCGTTTTGGAATCCATCGTCGAAGTCCGGGTCGATGTCGCCATAGTAGATCGTCGCCAGCGCATAACCGCGATTGAGGATCATGTCTACCGCCCAACGACTGGAACCAGTTCCACGCGAAGCTTCGGTCGCGCGATTGTCGACTATGCCCATCTTGGAGTTCGAACGCATCCATTGGGTGGAAAGCGTGATTGCCGGATCAGAGTTGATCGAATGGTTTCCGTAGAAACTCAGGCCCAGAAACGCGGGCACGGGGCCTTTAGCTTTGGCTGGCTGATAGATCAGGATGTCCATTTTCGGGCCATCTTCTTCGCCGGAGAAGTAGACGGAGACTTCTTTGCGAGTGGCTTTACCGCCCAATGCCTCGTTGTCGACCGAAGAAACCTTGAACGTCATCGCCTTCGGCCGTCCCGGGCTGCGTCCGTACACTTCGGCTTCGAACAACGCAAGAATCTCCGGCCGTCTCTTCGTGCGCCAGGTTTCGGCATCGGTGACCCGATCGCCACCCGCCAGCACCAGCGGATCGGGCAACGTGTACTTGGGGACTTTCGATTCGTCGTAGTTCGCGTCCTGGGATCGAGCCGGAGTTTGCAGGGCGAGCATTAGGCCGGCCAATGGAACAAGGTGCAATGCGGTGCGAACATTCATCGTCGGCTCCTCACAGATTCGAGAGATGATGCGGTGTGCCCGGCATCGGGCGCAAACGCCGTTACCCGCATCCTAAACCATCTGATGCCCGGTCTCAATCGTGACTACCGTTGCACTTCGGTAGATGGCAGTTCGGCAACCGGCGGCAGGGGAATACCGGGATCGCCAATCCTATGGCGGACCGGAGTTAAAGCTGGCGTGGCGAGAACTTCCTGGCTGAACGGCAATAGTTCGGGGAGGTCAGCGATTTGCTCTTCCAGTTCCTCTTCCATTACTTCGCGTACCTTTTTCCGTTTCTTGAGTTCTTCGAAGTCCACCTGATCGTAATACGACACGACTCGATTCGCCCTGCGGTCGTTTTCCTCACGTTTGTAGAGCAAATCGCGTACTTGATCGCCGGCAAAACGAGTTCCGTCGAAGATCGTGCCGTACTGAATCGGGCCCGCGCCAAATACCCAGGCCTCTTTGGCATCACTGGCCGAAACCGTGACGCCGGACTGCCAGACTGGCCGTTTCGTCTCTCGGTGGTAGGCAAACAAGGCGATCTTCGCTGCTCCTCGGTAGTCGTTCTTCCGCGCCACCGAGATTTCGGGGATCATAGGAATCGGAGGGGCGTTCGCCAGCAGGGACGCTGCGTTGCTCAGGCCCGTGCTGGCGGGTATACCGTATGTGACTTCGTGGCCGTCCGTTCCGATCGCTCCGACCCGACCCTCTACGATGAATTCGGCGTCGGCCGCCTTCTCCTGAAGCAGGCAACCAGCCGCCATCATCTGCTGACGTAGCGAGCTGACGATGTAGCCCGCGTTGACGAACAGCAGGGCTTTGACCGGTTGGAGATACTTCTCGTCCAGGTAGACTGTCTTTCCGCTCAAAGGGCTGAAGTCGATTCGCGCGACGGTGCGGTCCACAGCGTCGGACATGAGCAGTTGGTCGGTAGCCGTGCGCACCCTAGTCTGTCCACACCCAACCAGCGCCGCTAATAGCGCCGGCAGCAAGTAGACGAGGCTTCGATTTGCCTTGACAATGCCATCCATGGATGTTGCCGTGGCCCGGTCGAGGGCCCTCTGTCACCGAGGGACAGAAATGTCGATGTGCCCAAAGACGGGATGCGAATGCGTCAACGCGAAAACGTCTGCAGACGAGGGGGCGGAGTATAGCCGAACGGCCACATCAGCCAAATGCCGATTTCCACGAGCGGAACGCTACTTCTGCTATCATCCTCCGCAGCAGGGGCAGTCCGGTCGACGAGCCAACTGAACCGTCGACACGCGTCCCTGGTGGCCGTCGTACGTCAGCATCTTGCCCCACAGCGGTTTACCCGTGCCGGAGAGAATCTTGACTGCCTCTAACGCGGCCAACGAGCCAATCGCAGACGAAATGCCCCCCACGACGGGGAATAGCTCTTCGAATGGGGGAGGTGATGGGTAAACGCATTCGAGGCAAGCCGTTCGGCCGGGATCAAGCACGGCAAGCGTTCCCGTCATGCCCCACTGGGCAGCGTCGATCAACGGCACTCCAGCGGCAACAGCCGCCCGATTCAGTCGCAGACGTTCTTCGAATCCGGGGGGGCAGGAAAGTATGATGTCAACGCGCCGAGCCAGAGCGATGGCCTCCAGATCATCCGGTTCGTGATCGATCGCTTCGATCTCCACAAACCGATTCATCGACTGCAGATAGGCACCGAAGTCCGGCGCGCGGGGCTTGCCGAGAACCCGCTCCGATCCTAGCACCTGACGATTCAAGTCGGGCGAAATCAGCTCACCACCATGAGCGATAATCACACGGCCTACGCCGCCCATGGCCAACATCAGCGAAGCTGGCCCGCCCATGCCGCCGACTCGCGTCACCAGTGCTGCGGATTGCTTCAGACGCTCCTGGCCTTTGATCGACAGCACTCCGGGCCCGATCTGACGGTCGTAGCGCTCTAGTTCCTTGGTAGTGAGTTGGGGCTCGTCCATTCATCAGTCCTTTCAGCTCACGAGATTATCTGCAGAAGTCTAGCAAGTCGGTGGCGAGTTGTCTGCGAAGGAGACGGGCAATTCGACAGATTCCCCCAGCCGATCGAGAAACTGACGGCGAGGGATCTCGATTGCACCCAGACTCCGCAGATGAGGCGAGGATTGTTGAACATCGAACAACGTGAACCCGCGCTGCTGCAGTCGCTCGAGAAGGTAGACCAAACCCACCTTCGACGCGTCCCGACAGCGATGGAACATGGATTCGCCCGAAAAATAACCGCCCAAGGCAACGCCATAGACTCCGCCTACGAGTTGACCCTGCTGCCAAACCTCTACGCTGTGCGCATGCCCGAGATCGTGAAGCCCGCGATAAGCCGCCGCCAGGCCGGGCGTGATCCAAGTGCTCGAGTCTGTGGCTCGCGGCTCGGCGCATCCGGCAACGACCGCCGCAAAGTCGGCATCGAACGAGATTTGAAACTGACCGCTGCGGATGCGGCGTTGTAGTCGTCGAGAGACATGGAGGCGATCCAATTCCAGAACAGCCCTGGGATCGGGGCTGAACCAGGCCAGAATCTCTACACCGTCCTCGACAATTGGCCAGGGAAAAATCCCTCGCCCGTATGAAGTCAGAAGCCAGTCGCTCGTCAGGTGCCCACCCACCATAAGTAGGCCATCGGCACGAGCTTTCCATTCGGGGGGAAAGTAGGGAGGCGGTATACTGGGCATCTCGTCAATCGTACCGGTGCCGGCACGGCGAGTGAAGACGCGAGGCGGTCGCCACTCTCATTAGTGCATTTGATCGCGTATAATGGGATTCGCGTCGTGAGCCTGCCAGCCAAGGCGGGCAGGCGCTCGCTGTCTCGTTTGTCGAGTCGATTCGCCATGCAAGATTTCTCCTCTCCATCCGATCCTGTGCCGCCGCCAATTCCGTCCGCGTCCGCGCGACCGCCAATCGAAGTGCAATCTCAGGTGGTAGCTCCACGGACCGACGAGGGCAGAATTCCTGCCCGGAAGCCTGCCGGAACGCAGGCGTCGCTTCATGTCTTGAGATGGGTCATTCTGCTGATCGCTTTGCTCTTGATCCTGCAGTATGTGCTTCCCTACCTCTTGGAGAAGTATCAATATGCGGTCACGCGAGGACGGCAGAAGGCCGAGTACGAGACTGCGTCTGAAGGCCTCAAGGACCTGCCTCTGGAAGCTCTGTCCAAGGCTTACCAAATGGTATCGCAGCATGTCGGCCCCAGTGTCGTGCACATCAGTGTCCGCAGTGTACACGAACGAAAAATCCCAGATGAATTCGCACAGCTTTACGGTTCTCAACTCCATGTTCTCCAGGGACAAGGGTCAGGTGTGATCGTCGATCCGCAGGGTTACATTGTGACGAACTACCACGTCGTATATTCGGCGGCCGAGATACAGGTGTCGCTGAGCGACGGGCGCGTCGTTCCGGCCCAGGTGATGGGAACCGACGCGCTTACCGATTTGGCGGTGTTGAAAGTCGAGGGCGACGGCTTGGTGGCTGCCGCGTGGGGTGACAGTGATTCGCTGGATGTGGGCGCTTTGGTCTGGGCGGTAGGGAGTCCTTTTGGCCTGCAGCGTACGATCACGTCTGGAATCATCAGCGCCAAACACCGTTCGGGAATGGCGGGCGAGGTATATCAAGACTTCCTGCAGACCGACGCTGCGGTGAATCCCGGCAATAGCGGTGGACCGCTGGTGGACGCCCAGGGGCGGATCGTCGGCATCAACACAGCGATCTTGGGCGAATCGTACCAAGGTGTCAGTTTCGCGATTCCCAGCAGCGTGGCCAAAGAAGTCTACAAACGGCTGAAGACCAGCGGCCAAGTCGCGCGCGGCTGGCTGGGCGTGGAACTCAGAGAAGTCACCGACGCGGACGTGAACAGTCTGGCACTGCCCGATACGAACGGTGCACTCGTCGCCAGGGTGCCCACGAGAGTCATGGGAGTGGAGATTCCCTCGCCAGCCAGAACTGCCGGGATGCAGCCCGGCGATGTTGTGATCCGTTGGAATGGCCGCCGGATTCGCAAGCCCTCGGAGTTGATACGGTTGGTGGCGATGAGCGAAATCGGGGCCACCGCCACGGTCGTGGCGTTGCGCGGCGGGCGGGAAGTTTCGCTTACGGTCAAAGTGGCCGGGCGTCCCGAGTTCTTGGACTCGTAAGCCGAGGTGGCAACATGACTTCGCTGCTGGAGAACCCGCTGCCTGCCATTTTGATTGGAGTTCTGACGACGGCGATCTTGGGCAGCGGTTGGCTCAAGACCGGAAGACAGTGGCTGTTGTATTTGATGATTGCCGCTATTCTGCTGACCGTGGGCGCTGTCTTTCTGGAGCGAATGGTGATAACGGACCGCGAGCAGATCACGGCAACGCTTCACGAAATCGCCGATTTGGTGGAACGTAACGAAATCGACGCCGCCCTGGAGTATGCCCATTCCGGCTGGCTGGAAGTACGCAGCCAAGCGACAGCGGAATTGCCGCGTTACGAATTCCTCGAAGTGTCCATCGGGCGAAACCTCGAAATCGAGGTCTTTCCCAAGCACATTCCGCCCAAGGCCACGGCCGAGTTCACTGTGGTGGTCGTGCTCGGCGCGAAAGACCATTCTGTCTCGGGTGGCCGGATACCGCGTTTCGTAGAGGTCACATTCCTCAAGGAGGAAAGCGGCGAGTGGCGCGTGAGCGACTACGAACATTTCCCGCCCAACGCGGCATTTCAGGTCGAAGACGCTCGGCGACGTTCGCGCTAACGAGGCCGCTGGACCATCAGCTCTTCCTTCTCCGGATCGTAGATGTACTTCTGGCGTGGGTTCAATTCGGGCAACTTGATGTTGTTCGCCTCGATTATCTTCGACATGAATTCCTCATGGGACTTCGGTGCCCTCCCCTCGGCGCCTTTGAAGTACTGCATGGCCTGGGGAATCTGGATTTGAAACACCGCCTTCTCGCGAAAGCCGAAATAGGCCTTGGCAGGGCCCGCAATCACACCCTGGGTTCCTCCGTCGTATTGATCCAGACTGCGTCCCTTCTTGCCAACGCCCACGTCGGCCTTGACTCGCTCTGTCTTCGGCTCCTCCGGTGGATCGGAGACGGTCGTTTCAGGGCCTTCCTCTGGCGTTTCGGGTTCCGGTTCAGTTGGGGCACCCTCCTCCGGCGCGACCTCCTCCGGTGTAACCTCATCGGGTGAAGTGGCGTCCGCCGGCGAATCTGTCGGCTCGGTCGTCCCCACGTTTACGTTACAGCCCACGAACAACGCCAGAGACAACAATGTAAGACACCATGGAACTCGCATGATATTGCTCCTTAGTTAGTCACCACACTTCAAATCCCAGTCGGACATCTCACGCAAGACGTCGTATTTCGTCATGTCGTATTGTAAGGGAGTCAGGGTTACGAACCCCTTCTTCAATGCCGTCAGATCCGTTTCGCGATCTCCCGTATCCGGAGGCGGTTCGCCCGCGGCCCAGTAGTAGTCGCGCCCGCGAGGATCCTTACGTTTGACGAAGTGTTCGCCATATCGTTCGACGCCCATCGGCACGATTCGCACCTCGACCGGGCCGTTGATCGCAGCCGTAGGGATATTCAGATTGTACAGTTGGGCGGCGGGCTGCTTTCGCTGGAGAATCTGTTCGATAATGCCTCTGGCGATGACCGCAGCCTTCGCGAACTGGGCGTGTTCGTCGAACTCCAGCGACACGGCAACGCTGGTGATGCCGAAAAAAGCTCCTTCGATGGCGGCTGCTACCGTGCCGGAATACAGCACGTTGATTCCGGCGTTCAGCCCGCCGTTCACTCCGCTGACGATCAAGTCCGGCCGTTTGGGGCAGAATTCGAATACGCCGACCTTGACGCAATCCGCAGGACTTCCTTCCACAGCCCAGCCGCGGTGGCGGTCGCCGTCGTACACATCCTGACAGATGAGAGGGCTGAGAAAGGTGATCGAGTGGCTCACGCCGCTCTGTTCGTGCGCTGGGGCCACGACGCATACGTCGCCGATTTTCTGGAGTTCACATTCCAACGCCGCCAGACCGGGGGCGTGAATTCCGTCGTCGTTTGTTAGGAGGATTTGCACGATCCGTCTTTTCAACTCTGGGGCCTAGTTCCATTGTCGTTTAACCGCACGCCTCCGGCTTGCGGTTAAACGAGGCAGTTTCCATGCCAACGATCCTTCGGTGTTCCCACGACCATGAATATACGCCCCTCCCGTCGGCTGAGCAACGACCGGTCCCCTACCCAAATTGCGCAGCCGGACCTATAATCCGTCCCTTCTGGTGCTCAAACCCGCCGAAGATTTCGGCGGGCTTTTTTCGTTTCTGGCTTTTGCGCGGGATCATCAGCCATGGATGCCACTCTTCCCAAGTCGCAGGACAGTTCTTCGCGGATCTTTGACGAACGGGTCCTGGTCCTCGACTTCGGTTCGCAATACGCCCAGTTGATTGCCCGACGGGTCCGCGAGCAAAACGTCTACTGCGAGATCGTCCGCCACAACATTTCGCCGGAACGGCTGCTGGCACATAATCCCAAAGGCATCATTTTGTCGGGGGGCCCGAACAGCGTCTACGAAAATGGGGCGCCGCGATGCAATCCCGAGTTGCTCGACTTGGGAATCCCCGTATTGGGAATCTGCTACGGAATGCAACTGGTTTGCGACATTTTGGGCGGCAAGGTCGATAGTACGCCCTCGCGCGAGTACGGACGAGCCCGTTGCCACGTAACGTCTCACGAGGATCTGTTTGCTGGAATCCCCGACGAAACTGACGTGTGGATGAGCCACGGCGACCAAGTGTCGCGAGTATCGGACGACTTCGCAGCGTTGGCCCAAACCGACACATGCCCCATCGCCGCGGTCAGGCACGATACGTTGCCCGTGTACGGGCTGCAGTTTCATCCGGAGGTAACTCATACGACACAGGGCGGAACCATCCTGCACAACTTTCTCACGGTGGTTTGCGGGTGCGAAGGCACATGGCATCTGGGCGATTTTGCCAGAGAGACCATCGAGAGAATGCGGAAGCAGGTAGGCGACGGACGCGTGATTTGTGGCCTGTCCGGCGGCGTTGATTCCTCGGTAACAGCCGCTTTGTTGCATAAAGCGATTGGTCCACAGCTCTCGTGTATCCTGGTGAACAACGGCCTCCTGCGCAAGGCCGAGCAGGAAGCGGTCCTGGCGGAATTCACCAATCACTTTCATGCCGATCTGCACGTGGTCGATGCCGAAGACCAATTCCTGTCCGCCTTGGAGGGTGTCACGGAACCGCAGGAAAAACGACGCCGGATCGGACACGCGTTCATCGAGTGTTTCAAAGACGAAGCCACCAAGATCGAGGACGCGCGTTTTCTGGCCCAAGGGACACTGTATCCCGATGTGATCGAAAGCGGTGCGGCTCAGGACGGGCCGGCGGCGACGATCAAGTTGCATCACAACGTCGGCGGCTTGCCGGACGAGTTGGGGTTCGAACTGATCGAACCGCTCCGGGATCTTTTCAAGGACGAAGTCCGCAAACTAGGACTGGAGTTGGGATTGCCCGAGGAAATCGTCTGGCGTCACCCGTTCCCTGGGCCCGGCCTGGCGGTGCGCTGTTTGGGCGAAGTGACTCGCGACCGCCTGGACGTGCTGCGCGAAGCGGATGCGGTCGTCGTCGAAGAGATCAAGGCGGCGGGCCTGTATCGCCAAACGTCGCAGGCTTTCGCTGTCTTGCTGCCCGTGCAGAGTGTCGGGGTCATGGGCGATGCTCGGACCTACGAAAACGCGGTCGCGGTGCGATGTGTCGATACGGCGGATTTCATGACAGCGGATTGGAGCCACCTCCCTTACGACGTGCTCGGACGCATCTCGACACGCATCATCAACGAAGTGAAGGGCGTCAACCGAATCTGCTACGACATCAGTTCCAAGCCGCCGGCAACGATCGAATGGGAGTGAGTCGTCGCAGAGCCGTTCAGAAAGGTCTATTCGTTCTTTTGAGAATGGGAGCGCGCCGGCGGAAAGGCAACAACGAGTGGCTGACTGGGAAATAAGTCCCATGTCGCGAGAAACGCTACAAACGCACAATGTAGTTGCCGCTCACTCGCTGAATCAGGCGACGCATCTCCAATACGCTGACGGTCGCCAGCACTCGATGAACCGGCAGCCCGCTCGTTTCCACCACCTTGTCGATACTCGTGGGATCCATCTCGATGGCATCCAGCACTTGGCGTTCCTGTTCATTCAGCTTCAGCTCTGCCGGATGATGGACAACGCGGCCGTCGGATCGGGGGGCAGCCTCGACCAGCGGTCCGAGTTCTTCCAGCACATCGTCTACGCACTCCACCAGCTTTGCACCATCGCGAATCAACCGATGACAACCGCGTGACGCTCGACTGTCCACTCGACCCGGCACGGCGAACACTTCGCGGCCTTGCTCCATTGCATGCCGAGCCGATATCAAAGCTCCGGAGCGTTCCGCCGCTTCCACCACGACCACGCCCAAGCTCAGGCCAGTGATCAGCCGATTGCGCTGCGGAAAAGCGCCGCTAACGGGCTCGTTGTGCGGGGGGTTTTCGCTGATCACAGCTCCGGACGCCCGGATGTCTTCTGCCAGTTCCTTATGCTCCGGCGGGTAGATATTCAACACGCCGCTGGCCAAGATCGCCAAGGTCCGACCGCCGGCGTTTAACGCGCCTCGATGCGCCGCAGCGTCGATCCCGCGAGCCAGACCGCTTACAACCGTCAGCCCGGCGCGAGCCAGGCCGCCAGCCAATCGCTCGGCTTGGCGAAGGCCGTAGTTCGTAGCGTGACGAGTGCCGACAATCGCGATCGCCATTGCGTCGTCGGGGCCGAGGTCCCCATGCACAAACAAGATCGCCGGCGGATCGTGTATCTCGTGCAACAGCCTCGGATAGTGCGGGTCGGCCTCGGGGATGATCGAAATGCCGTGCTCGCGGCAGATCTGCAATTCGGCTTTCGCGTCGATGGCGTCGCGGCCTGAGACGATAGCCCGACTCAGTTTGGGGCCGATCCCAGGCACCGTGCGCAACTGGCTCGGGGAAGCGGCCAGCACTGCTTCGGCCGAACCGAAGTGGTCCATCAGCGCCTTGCGAATCATCGGGCCCACGCCGGACACAAGCGCCAAGCGAACGGTCGCTTCCAAAGAATCTTCATTCGGGGGCGGCGTGTCGCGCGGTTCGTCGCTCAAAGCCCAGATCCTTGTGTCAGGGATCGGCGAATCGACAATGGTCCCGTGATCTCAGCGAGTAAGGACTGCTTCTACACCCGTTCAGGTTACCTACCTGCTCGCCAGATTCAAGGATGGGACGACCCCTCCGCATAATCGTCCTTATTGGTCTCGGCGGCTATTTCTGTTGCCGATTCGCCTCCGACATACGTATACTAAAGATCAGGGGTTGGATGCCGACAAAGACTGGGACGAAGAATATGAGCATGAGACTCTCATTTGCCAGTCTGACTGTAGCCGCGATTCTGATGGTCGTCGGCCCGTCGCAGGCGGCCGTTTTCTTGCTGGTCAGTGGCGGCCAAATCGAAGGCGAGTGGCTCAATCGCAACGAGAAGCAGCGGCAGACCTACGTGGTCCGCATGGACAGCGGAGGCGTAATCACGCTCGGGAACGCCCAAGTGGACGAAGTCCTCGAAAAGTCGGAAGACTTGGCTTGGTACGAACAGGAATTGCCGAAAATCCCTCAGACAATCGAAGGCCACTGGGGTATGGCCGAGGAGTGCAGAACACGTCGTCTGAAACAGCAACGTGAGCACCACTTGGAGGAGATCCTCAAGCTGGATCCCGAGCACGAGCAAGCCCGCCACGGGCTCGGATATAGCCGAGTGGATGACCGTTGGATGAAGACCGACGAATGGATGACGAAACAGGGATACATTCGTTACCGCGGAGATTGGCGCATTGCTCAGGACGTGATGCTGGAAAAAGCCGCGGAAGAGGCCGAGAAACGTCAGAGAGACTGGAAGAAACAGGTCACTATCTGGCGTACCTGGATTACCAGGCCACGTGGCAAGGAGCAGGACGCGATCGACGCTATCCGGGCGATTGACGATCCCAACGCCGCCGCGGCGCTCGCCGTGATCTTGAAGGACGAAAAGGAACAACGCAATTTGCGGATGTTGGTGATCGAGGCCATGGGTGGCCTCGAATCGCCGGTCGCCGTGGGTGCGTTTATCGAACGGGCGATGAAAGACCCGGACCCGAATGTCCGTGATGCCTGTCTCGATCAATTGGTCCACTTCGGCACCGCCCGGGCGGTGCAGGCGTTTCAGAAACCGCTCGAATCACCGGAAAACAGGATCGTCAATCGTGCGGCCTTCTGTCTTGGCTCCCTGGGTCAACCGGAAGCCACGCTCGCTCTGATCAACTCGCTGGTCACCGAACACGAATTCCTCGTTCAGGCGGGCGGCGCTCCCGGAAGGATGAACGTAGGTTTCGGCGACGGACCCGGCGGCGGGGGCAATAGTTTCGGAGTTGGCGGTCGCCCGAAGCTGGTCAAGCCGAAACTGCAGAACGAGAGCGTGCTAGACGCCCTGGTCGCCATCAATCCGGGCGTGCATTTCGGCTACAATATCGAAGCCTGGAAAGCCTGGTACGTCGATCAGCACCAACCGCCCCCCGTCGACCTCCGTCGAGACGACTAGCACTCCTCCCCTCCTGCTGCATTTCAGTCGGTGTCTGGCCGATTTCTAAAGGCGAGCGGCGAAACGGGGCTTCTCGACAATGCAGAACCATGTGTCGCGTCTGGAAATCGCCACCGTTCAGCGAAAAAGTAGGCGTCGCCGCAATCACTCGTTATACTATTGGCCTTTCACTGCAAGAGACAACCAAAGGAGGACACCGATGATCTGTGCACTGAACGCAAACTGCCGAAGAATTGTGACATTGTTGACGCTGGCAATTGCGTTTGTGGCGGCCGATTCCGCCGCGGCTCAGGATGCCGTTAGCTTGCAGACGCTACTCGGCGAAATGGTAGACCGGGACAGTGTGGCCCAGTATCCCAGTCCAGCTTACATCTGCCGCCAGTTCAGCAGCTACGATCGCGACACGGTGGGTGTGGACAAGCCGGGGTGGTTCGCCAATTGGGATCGCAGCCAGTTTGTTCGCGTCGAAGAAAACGACGGTCGCCGGGAATACGTGATGCTGGACGCGGAAGGACCCGGAGCTCTCGTGCGGTTCTGGGGTACGTGGCACGGGCCGCGAAAGGACGGACGTCTACAGCCGTTTACCAACGGGACGCTTCGAGTCTACTTGGACAAGAAGCCGGAACCCGCGATCGAAGGTCCGATTGCCGATCTCGTGAGTGGCGGCAAGCTGATTGGGCTTCCGTTTAGTGAATCGGTTTCACCTGAAACGGCCTACGAACGACGCGGGCACAATCTGTACCTGCCGATTCCCTATCAGACACACTGCAAGATGACCTACGAAAGCGATGGGATCGTCGACTTTGGAGCCCAACGCGGCGAGGCGCTCTACTACCAAATCAACTATCGAACGTACGAACCGGGAACGAAGGTAGTCAGTTTCAGCAAGGAGCAATTGGAGGAGGCGAAGCCGCTCTTAGAAAAGGTAGGCCAGAAGCTCGTGGCGTCTGGCCTTGGGGACACGCCGCCGCTGCGTACCAACGAGTTGGATATCGAATTGCCGCCGGGCACAGGGCCACTTGCCTTTGGCCGGGCGGAAGGCACCGGCGCTATTCGGCAAATCACGGTGCGGCTCGAGGCGGAAAACCTGGCGCAGGCATTGCGATCGACGATATTGGCCATCAGCTTCGACGGCGAGCAAACGGTCTGGTGTCCCGTGGGGGATTTCTTCGGCATCGGCTATCAGGTTCGTCCCTATCGAAGCTGGTACACCGAGGTGACCGAAGACGGGACGATGCGCTGCTACTGGGTGATGCCCCACCAGAAGTCCCACCAAGCCAGCTTCTACAATCTTGGCGAACAGCCGGTGCGCATCAAGGCCAGCAAGCAAGTCTCGGTGTTCGATTGGGACGAGCGAAGCATGCACTTCAACGCCGTGTGGAGGCAATACACAAAGGTCGACACCGGGCCAAACAAAGACCAGACGGGCAAAGGCGCCTTTGACGTCAACTACGTGGAAATCCAGGGACAAGGAAAAGTGGTTGGCGATACGTTGACCCTCTACAACGGCATCGCCGCCTGGTGGGGTGAAGGCGACGAGAAGATCTATATTGATGGCGAAGAATTCCCGTCGCACGTGGGTACCGGCACCGAAGATTACTACGGCTATGCCTGGTGTCGTCCGGAGAAGTTTCAGTCGCCCTTCCACTCTCAGCCTTGCGGAGACGGGAACCTTGCCGGCGGATTCTCGGTGAATAGCCGTTACCGAATTCTCGATGCATTGCCCTTCACCAAGTCGATCAAGTTCGACATGGAGCTCTGGCATTGGCGGGAGACGCGAATGAATTTCGCCCCGGCCACATTCTGGTACTCGCGGCCCGGCGCGACATCAAATGTAGAGCCCGATCCAGAGACGGCTGCCGAGCCCGTGGCGCTCAAGCGGAGCGACATCATCGACGTTGTGTACGTTCCGGGAGCGATCGAGGGCGAAGCGCTGAAGATCGTCGAAAAGACCGCCGGCACAACCGAGGTCCAGGATGTCGACATCTTCCGCTGGAGCGGCGACCAACAGCTCTGGTGGCGAGACGGGAAACCTGACGACCAATTGATCCTAGAATTCCCCGTCGAGGAAGCGGGCACCTATCAAGTCATCGCCAATCTGACAAAGGCGAACGACTATGGGATCGTGCGTGTGACGATCAACGATCAGCCGACCGACAAGACGTTCGACCGTTTCGCCCAGCGCGTCAGTCACGACCGAGTGGACCTTGGCCAATTCTCGCTGAAGAAGGGGCCTAACCGGCTGGTCGTCGAAATCGTCGGTGCCAACGAGAAGGCGATCAAAGGCCACATGTTCGGGCTTGACTACCTGTTGCTCGAAAAGGCAAATTGACGCAGGCGCATAGGAGACAAAGTGTCGACAGTCATGTTCGAGCCTTCGTCAAGAGAACTCTTGGCAGCCCACAAAGGCGTCCCGTTGCCGTGGGGCAGATGCCCGCCTTGCCATCCCCCCAACAGAGGCCACTGTTCGCGCCAGCATCACGACTGACTACAATTGAACGCATAATGAAGAAGTCATGGGTCCCTACTGTCTGCCCGGTACTGCTCGCTATTCTGGGCGTTGTGCTGTTGGCGCTGTGGGTTGGCGCTGCCACGGTCCGGTTCGAGATGCGCGTGCCCGGAATGGACGGTACGCCGGCACCGACCGAGAGGACGGATGAGCCGTTGGCGGTGGCTGGCGAGCCGATTAGGGGGGGTGGTGTCCCGGCTGACATTCCGGGCGCGTGGCCTGCCTTCCGCGGAGCGAACCGGGATGCGATCTGCGACGACGGCACGACTCTGGCTCGTACGTGGCCAGCCGAAGGGCCGCCTGTCCTCTGGCGACGCGCGTTGGGCGAAGGCTACGCTGGAGCAGTGATCCGCGATGGTCGTGTGTATCTGCTGGATTACGTGGTCGACGAAACGGTCGAAACGTTGCGGGGACTGAAGAAGGCCGAATGCAAGACTCTGGGCGACGCTCTCAGTGGTGTGACCCCCGAGGCCTTCGATGGTATTGACAAGCTACTCCGTAAGCTCTCGCCGGGAGCGGATGAGGAAACGACCGAAGCGTTGCGAGAACTGTTTGCCGAAGAAGGCGAGGACCTGATTGGCGCACTGCGCGACGATGCTTTGGACCGTGTCGACCGGTCGACCGACACGATGCTTTGCCTTTCATTGGCCGATGGCCGCGAGATTTGGCGCAATAGCTATCCGGCGATCGTTCAATGGAATCATGGCATGTCGCGCACCACGCCGACGATGGTCGGAGACTGCGTGGTGTCGATCGGGCCGCGATGTCACGTTGCCTGCTGGGACGCCCAGACGGGCCATTGCCGCTGGCTGATCGACATGGTCAAACAGTTCGACTCCGAGGAACGACAATGGTATACGGGGCAATGCCCGCTGGCGGACGGCGACCGAGTCATTCTAGCTCCGTGCGGCCCCGATTCATTGATGATTGCAGTGGACTACAAGACGGGCGACATCATTTGGCAAACGCCGAATCCGCGAAAGTGGAAGATGAGCCATTGCTCGATCATGCCGATGGAATTCGCGGGCCGGAAGATGTACTTGTATTGCGGCAACGGCGGGACGGTAGGCGTGTCGGCGGAAGACGGCAGTCTATTGTGGGACGAAACCGAATGGGTCGAGCATTACGCCACCAGTCCCTCGCCTGTGCCGCTGCCGGACGGACGCATCCTTCTGTCGAGCGGATATGACGAGATCGGTGCGATGATGCTCCGTCTGAAGGAAGCTGATGGAGCAGTCGTTGCCGAAAAAGAATTCACGCTCATGGAAAACCAGTTCAATTCCGAGCATCACACGCCGATCTTCTACGGCGGTTACTTGTATGCAGTGCGCAAGTACCGCGGGCAACTCCTATGTTTGGATCTGAAGGGAAACGAACTCTGGCACAGCGGCAGGCAGAAGTTCGGCCACGGCCCCTATATGATTGCTGATGGACTGATCTGTGCGCTATCGGACCGGGGACTGTTGGTGACGGCGGAAGCCACACCCATAGCTTACCGCCAGCGTGCGGAGTTTCGAGTATTCGAGAGGGGTCGTGAAGCCTGGGCCCCGATGGCAATGGCCGCCGGACGTCTGATCGTTCGAGACTCGACCGACATGGCATGTCTGGACGTTAGAAGCGCGGGGGGAGGCTAAGGGATGCCCGCGGATGGCATAGCGAACCTACGGATACTTGCTCGTGACTTCTTTTCATCCGCGGGTCCGCCATGCCATCCGTGGGACGAAACTGAATCACGGAAAGACTGAGTTACCGAAGAGGCGGTGACATGGAAAGGAATGAGACCGACAACCAAGAGAATCCGGCTGCGTCCGGTCGCGTGACTGCGGGTTCGTTGCTCGTTGGCGCCGTGTTGGCGATCCTGGTGATCGTGGCTGCCATTGCCGTCTTTCGCATTGACACATGGGGCGAGAACGGAAGCAAACTCTCGGATCGGTTCACATACGACATTGACGAGATCACGAACGTTGACCCTTCACTGGTACGCTACAAAGAGACCGCGAGATTCTCGGTCGGCATGGACGACGTGCGCGCGATTGCCGTGGGACTCGATGATCAAATGTATGTGGCGGGTGATCGAGCGGTCCGCGTGTTCGACAGCAAGGGAGACGAATTGCGCGCGATCGACATTGGTAAGGAGCCGTCGTGTCTGGCCGTGGGCAACTCGGACCACAACACCCCCGGGCGCCTGTACGTCGGTGCCGGTGATCGAGTCATGATGTACGACTCGGTAGGTGAATCCGCTGGCGTTTGGGATCAGGGGTTTGACGAAAAGACGATCCTTACATCCATCGCTGTGGCCGACGAAGACGTATTTGTCGCGGACGCGGGCAATCGGGTGGTGCTACGATACAACGTGGAAGGTGAACTCGTCGGTCGGATTGGCGACCCTGATCCGAAACGCAATTTGCGCGGCTTCGTCATACCGAGCCCTTACTTCGACGTTGCGATCACCGGCAGCGATGTGGTGTGCATAGCAAATCCAGGCGCCAGGCGAATCGAAGCGTACACCTTCGACGGCGCATGGCTGGGAGAATGGGGCAAGGCGTCGGCAGATATCGACGGATTTTTTGGGTGCTGCAATCCAGCGAATTTTGCTGTCCTGGCGGACGGCAGGTTCGTTACGGTAGAAAAGGGCCTTCCTCGGATCAAAGTCTACAGCCGCGGAGGCGACTTCGAGTGCGTTGTCGCCGAACCGCGCGTGCTCGCCCCGGGCGAGATCGTAGTCGATGAGATCCGTGACGACCACCAAGTGAAAGTATTCGACGTGGCGACGGACAGTTCAGGCCGCATCCTCGTGCTGGATCCCACCAACCACACGGTGCGGGTCTTTGAGCCGACGTAGGACTTCCGTCGTTTTCCATTGAAGAAGGAGTTCATCCGAAGCGTTAGACGATCGCTTCGAGTGACTTCCGTTCTCCTTGCCTGTAACAAGGAACGCAGGATGGACGTTGGTGATAGAGATAACGTTGACCGCCGAAGCTGGTTGACGTCCACGATCCGCTGGGGAGCGTTGTCCATGTTGGCGGGCGTCTCGACGGTTCTATTGACTCGCCGCGGATCGGTCCCTCCGGCCGACCGCTGCACGCGCCGGGTGGCCTGTGATCGTTGTTCGGTGGCCAACCGTTGCCGCCTGCCTGCAGCGGTCCAGCTTGAACGACAACGGCGGAGGGAATCCTGATGGCCGAAATGGAAAAGACGACCGATCGCCGCAGTTTTCTCCGTGATGGTGCTCGCGTGGCGGGAGCGATCGCGTTTGCCGGGTCGGCCGGTTTTGTAGCCGGCCGTCGTGGCCGTGGGGACGATCTTGTTTGGCAGCTTGATCCCGATAAGTGTACGGCCTGTGGCAACTGCGCGACTCACTGCGTGCTGGACATGTCTGCCGTGAAGTGTGTTAATTGCTTCGATATGTGTGGCTATTGCGACATTTGCACGGGCTATTTCGAGGCGGGCTACAGCGTCACCGACACGGCGGCGGAGAATCAAATGTGCCCGACCGGTGCCGTGGTTCGCAAGTTCATCGAAGAGAAAACGGGCCAGCGCTTCTACGAGTACACGATCGACAGACCGCTGTGCATCGGGTGCGGCAAGTGCGTCAAGGGCTGCGCGTTGATGAACGGATCGATGTACCTGCAGGTCGAACATGACCGTTGTTTGAACTGCAACGAGTGCACGATCGCGACGGCTTGTCCCACGCAAGCGTTCTACCGCATACCGGCAGAGCAGAAAGAGATACTGAAACGCGGCGGAGCCAGAGCAATGGAAAGCCGTGGACATAAAATGCTACGTGAGGCTGGGGATGACGAAGCAGAGCGGCAGGAAGCAAACCAGTTGATGGCTCGTGCGGAGACACAACTCGCTTGGCGGGCGGAACAGGACCGAAGAGAAGGAAATAGGGCGCAGGGCTAGGTGTGAAATACAAGAAGCGACGTACAACACGGGAAGCAGCAACGCCGAGGATTCCGAAATGGATGGACGCGACGTTGGCGCTCTTGGGCTGCGCAGCAGTGTTGATTGCGCTGGTCGCACCCGGTCTGGCCGCGGACTTGATTCCCACGCCGGAGTTCCGCGACCATGATATCCCCGTTGCCGAGCCGCCCGATCCAGACAGCCTCGCTTGGGAGTGGATCAACGTCGTCGTACTTCTGGCTGCCCTGTCGCTGGCCTCGTACTTTGCGCTGGTGAATCGTTCGCGGCGGAATCTGTTCGTACTGGCGATTGCCTCGCTGATCTGGTTCGGCTTCGTGCGCGACGGCTGCGTGTGTTCGATCGGCGCAACGCAGAATGTGAGCCTGGCACTTTTCGACTCGACGTATGTCATTCCGGTGACGGTCGTTGCGATCTTCGTGTTGCCGCTGATTTTCACATTGTTTTTCGGCCGAACGTTTTGTGCGGCTGTTTGCCCGCTTGGAGCGATGCAGGAATTGGTTGCGGTACGTCCGTTGCGCGTGCCTGCATGGATTGACCACTCGCTGGGGCTGGCCCCGTACATCTACCTCGGGGCCGCGGTAATCTACGCCGCCACGAACACCGGCTTTGTGATCTGCCGGTACGACCCATTTGTGGCCATGTTCCGCCTAGAAGGCGATCTGAACATGTTGGTGTTTGGCGCCTGCGTGCTGGGTCTGGGACTGTTCATTGGGCGACCTTATTGCCGCTACCTGTGTCCGTACGGCGCCATACTGGGCCTGCTGTCGAAGGTCTCCAAGTGGCACGCGAAGATCACGCCTGACGAATGCATCCAATGCCGATTGTGCGAGCAGTCGTGTCCATACGGTGCTATTCGAGGCCCCACGGTACCGTTGGCTCGCGAAATCCGCCCCTTCGCTCGATTGCGATTGGCCGGATTGTTGTTGCTTGCGCCCGTATTGATTGTCGCAGCCGCGGGACTGGGGGCCCTGCTGGCCGTGCCCATATCACGGCTTGATCCAAACATGCGGTTGGCTGAACGACTGCGATTGGAGGACACCGGCATGGTCCAAGACACGACTGACGCCAGCGAGGCATTCCGCAACACGGGCCGATCGACGGCAAAGCTGTACCAGTGGGCGCGCGATCGCCAGGATCACTTCACCACCCTGGGCGGATGGCTCGGTGCCTGGGTCGGCTTGGTCGTCGGCGTTAAGCTAATTAGTCTGTCAGTGCGCCGCAAACGGATGGACTACGAGCCGGACCGCACGCGGTGCGTTGCCTGCGGCAAGTGTTATTGGTACTGCCCGTGTGAACAAGTGCGGTTAGGTCTGATCAGTGACGTTTCAGAGATGGTCGACATGGAAGCGTTGGAAGCCCAGAAGGAGAAGTAGGAGGCGGCCGCAAACGATGACACCTGAACAGAAACACCAATTGGCGTACCGATGCGCGATCGTGGCCGGCCTATTTGTCGTCGTCGTCAGCGCAATGCTGCTCGCGAACTACAGCCGCCGCGTGGCTGACGACCCGCTAAACTCGACGGAGTACCTCGCGTTGATGGAACAGTTGGATAAGGACGGAAGTCGCGAGGACTTGAAGCAAGAGATTCGCAAGCTTGACGTGTCGTTGCGCGAAGCCTACTTCTCCCAACGTCGATTCGCCCCGTGGGGAGCGTGGCTACTGTTAGGTGGTATGGTGATCTGCTTGGTATCCGCCATATCCGCCGTGACGCTGCGCCGAGGCCTTCCGCATCCGGAGCCTCGCAGCGGGTCGGACGACGCGGACGAACTAACGGGACGCGTCAGCCGCTGGGCAGTGGCGGCCTTCGGATGTGTCATCGTTGTGTCCGCGATGGGGCTGTATGCAGCGATGGGCAGCGCGTTGCCGAACGAAACCGAATTGGCGACGCTTCTGGAAAGCGAACGGCCGAATGTCGGCCCAATAGACAACGGCGACGATAGTGAAACGTTGCCGTCGAAGGATAAGGACGCCCCGGACGGCCACGAAACGCCGAAGCCGCAGCCTAAGGACAATGGCAACGAGCCCGGCGACGGAACAAAGACGTCGGCACCGAAGGAAAACGGTGGCGAGTCACCGTCGCCGGATCTGCCAACCGATTTCCCCAGCGACGAGGAAATCCAGAAGAACTGGCACAGGTTCCGTGGCCCCGGTGGATCTGGTGTGGCCAACTTCACCAATATCCCCACGAAATGGGATGGCGAATCGGGCGAAGGCATTCTGTGGAAGACGACCGTGCCGCTGCCGGGTAACGGCTCACCAGTCGTTTGGGACAAGCGTGTCTTCGTTTCCGGCGCGGACGAAGGAAAAAGCGAGGTCTATTGCTTTGATGCGGATTCGGGCGAGCAACTCTGGTCGGCAGAAGTGCCAGGTGCGCCGGAAAGCACTGCCGAGCCGCCAGAGGTCGGCGAGACCACCGGGTTCGCCGCTTGCACACCCACGACGGACGGACGGCGCGTGTACGCCATGTTTGCCAACGGGGACATCGGGGCCGTCGACTTCGATGGCAACGTCGCATGGTCCCGCAGTCTGGGCGTTCCCAAGAACATTTACGGCCATGCAGCCTCGCTGGCCATGTACCAGGGGCTGGTGATCATTCAGTTCGACCAGGGTTCCCGGGACGACGAACTGTCCAAGTTGCTGGCCTTACACGGCGAAACAGGCGATACGGTCTGGGAAGCGGCGCGTGACATACCGAATTCGTGGTCGTCTCCGATCGTGATCCGTCACGAAGGCCAGACGCAGATCATCACCGGCGGAGACCCATGGTTGATCGCCTATTCGCCCACGGACGGCAAAGAGATCTGGCGAGCGGAATGCCTGGAGGCGGACGTGGGGCCATCGCCTGTATATGCCGACGGCATTATCCACACCGCCAACGAATTCCCGGGCAACACGGCGGTTCGTGTTGAGGGTACGGGAAACGTCACGGAAACAAACATCGTCTGGGAATCCGATATCGGAGCGCCGGACTGCGCCAGCCCACTGGCCACGGACAAGTTCCTGATGCTGACGGCATCGTACGGTACGCTCACGTGTTTCGACGTCAAAGAAGGCGGCGAACCGTTCTGGGAGGAGGATTTCGACGATGCCAACTTCACCTCTTCGCCCAGCCTTGTAGGCAAATACGTCTACTTGTTCGGCGAGGAAGGCAAGGCATGGATCGTCGAACCGACGCGGGACGAGTGCAAGCGGATCGCCGAGGCAAATTTGGGCGAAGGCTGTGTTACCAGTCCGGCGTTTCAGGATGGAAGGCTTTACATTCGCGGAGAAGAACACCTGTTTTGTATTGCAGATGGCTGATATAGACCTTACGTTTGTCGAGCAAACCGTCGAGACCGTCGGCCGTGGCCCGGAAGCAGTGATCCCGATCCTACAGAGGATTCAGGATCACTACCGGTACCTGCCGCAGGACGCGTTGCGCCGCGTATGCGATCTGACGGATATCACACCGGCGTCGATCGCGGGCGTGTCGACGTTCTACACCCAGTTTCGCCACACGCCGGTCGGCCGGCATATCGTCCACGTGTGCGTCGGTACGGCGTGCCATGTCAAGGGAGCGGGCCTCGTCCAAGATGCTCTCGGCAAAAACCTCGGGCTTTCGGACGGCCAAGACACCGACGGGGACGGCCTGTTCACCGTACAACCCGTTGCGTGCCTGGGGTGCTGCACGCTGGCGCCCGTGGTGCAAATCGACGGAGTGACGTATGGGCACGTGACGCCAAAAATCGTGCCTGACGTATTGAACGACTTCCTCAAGCACCAGAACGGGGCGGTTAGCAAGCAGGTGGCACTGCCGGCGTTCGCGGGAGACGCCGCTGGCGAAATTCGCATTGGGCTGGGGTCTTGCTGCGTGGCTCAGGGTAGCGGCAAGGTGCGCGACGCCATTGGTCATGTGTTGACCGCAAGTGGCGCGCCCGCCAACGTCAAGCGAGTCGGCTGCGTGGGCATGTGCCACCAGACGCCATTAGTGGAAATCGTGCCGCGAGAAGGCTCGGCCAACCTGTACGCTCGCGTTCAGCCGGAAGATGTCGAGTCGATCGTACTGAAGCATTTCAAACCACGCAGCCTCGTGCGCCGCATCGGCTACACCGCCGGTCGCTGGCTGGATCGTTTGCTGACCGACGAAGACGACGAACCAACCGTTCATCGAGCGATCAATCCTGGCGAAGCTCCCGTTTGCACGTTTTTGGGTCCGCAGAAGAATCTGGCCACCGAGTACTGCGGGCAGATTGATCCTACGGACCTGGATGAGTATCTCCGCCATGATGGGTTCGCCGCAGTGCGCCGCGCGATCGATTTAGGCACACCCGAAGCGATCGTCGAAGAAATCAAGAATAGCGGCCTGCGGGGCCGTGGCGGGGCCGGTTTTCCGACAGGCGTCAAATGGCAGCGGGCACGTGAATCGGCTGGTGATTTGAAGTACATCGTCTGCAATGGCGACGAAGGCGATCCCGGCGCGTTCATGGACCGCATGCTGCTCGAATCGTTTCCCTATCGCATCATCGAAGGAATGGCGATTGGCGCGATGGCCATTGGAGCACACGAAGGCTATTTCTACATTCGCGCCGAATACCCGCTCGCCGTCCGGCGTGTTCGAGAAGCGATCGAAAGGTGTCGCGAGCGTGGAATCCTTGGCGCCAGCGTGCTGGGCAGCGGCTACCGCCTGGAGTTGAAAATCATGGAGGGCGCCGGGGCGTTTGTGTGCGGCGAGGAGACGGCGCTGCTGGCGTCGATGCAGGGCCGCCGCGGGATGCCTAGCCTGCGCCCGCCCTATCCTGCCGAAAAAGGTCTGTGGGACAAACCGACACTGATCAACAACGTCGAGACCTATGCACTGGTTTCCTGGATCGTACGGAACGGTGCGGATGCGTTCGCGGCCTACGGCACGGAGAAAAGTAAAGGGACAAAGGTGTTCGCCTTGGCCGGCAAAGTGGCGCGCGGCGGACTGATCGAGGTGCCCATGGGCATCACGGTCCGGCAGGTGGTCGAAGAAGTTGGCGGTGGCGTTGCCGGGGGAAAGAAGTTCAAAGCGGTCCAAGTGGGCGGGCCGTCTGGAGGATGCGTTCCGGCCGAGTTGGCGGATACGCCCATCGACTACGAGGCGTTGGCCGAAGTCGGCGCGATCATGGGCAGCGGCGGGCTGGTCGTGCTGGACGAGACGGATTGCATGGTCGACATCGCCCGGTACTTCCTGAGATTCACGCAGGACCAATCGTGCGGCAAGTGTACGTTCTGCCGCGTAGGCACTCGGCGCATGCTCGACATTTTCGACCGCATCTGCGAAGGCAACGGTCGTCGCGGCGATCTGGAGTTACTGGAACAACTGTCCAAGGACGTGATGGCCGGCAGCCTTTGCGGCTTAGGCAAGACGGCGCCGAATCCGGTCCTTTCAACGCTTCGTTACTTCCGCGACGAGTACGAGGCTCATCTGGAGGGCCGTTGTCCGGCGGGCAAGTGCACGAAGCTGATCGCGTACAAGATCAACGACAAGTGCATTGGCTGTACGCTTTGCGCCCAGGATTGTCCAGTCGACGCCATCCCGATGACCCCGTACCAACGGCACACGATCGACATGGACGTGTGTACTCGCTGCGATTCCTGCCGGCAGGTGTGTCCCGAAGATGCCGTGTACGTAGAGTAACGCTGGACCGGCCAGGTCGCCGCCGGCCCCGCGCCGGCGGTTAAACGTTTGGCGACTAGTTTTACGCCACGGCGGGGCTTGCCCCCGTCGTAGCGATGTTCAGTACCAGAATACGGTCGGCAATAGACTACGCCACCGCGGAGCTTGCCTCCGTGGAGCGATGTTCCCAGGGAAACACCGCTCCACGCGGGCAAGCCGCATGGTGGCGGAAGCGAGAAACGCATCGCCCTTGTCTGGTTTTGAACATACCCCCACGGAGACAAGCTCCGCGGTGGAAAGACATCTCCGAAACCCTAATCTCGTGAACAGTCTTATGCCACGACTGACCATTGATAATCGCGAAGTAGAAGTTCCCCCCGGAGCGACGGTGCTGGACGGTGCGCACAAGCTGGGCATCGAAATCCCAACGCTTTGCTTCTTGGAAGGCTACGAGCCGTCCTGTTCGTGCCAAATCTGCATCGTGAAACTAGCAGATGTTGGCCGGTTTGTGCCTTCCTGCGGCACGCGGGCGGTGGACGGCATGCGAATCGAGAGCGAAACGCCCGAAGTGCACCAGCTTCGAAAGACGGCTCTGGAACTGTTGCTCAGCGATCACGTGGGCGACTGCCGCGCGCCGTGTTTCTTTGCATGCCCGGCCCACATGGACGTGCCGCAAATGCTCCGTGAGATTGGCGACGAGGATTTACGAAGCGCAATTGCGACGATCAAGGAAGACATCGCCCTTCCGGCCGTGCTTGGTCGTGTTTGCCCGAAGCCTTGCGAGAAAGGCTGCCGTCGGTCGACAGCCGACGGTCCGGTCGAGGTCTGCGAGTTGAAACGTTACACGGCGGATTTGGACCTCGCATCAGGCGATCCGTACGTGCCAAAATGCAGACCGGACACGGGAAAACGCGTGGTGGTGGTTGGCGCCGGCCCGACTGGATTGGCCGCGGCATTTCACTTGCGACAACAGGGGCACGCGGTCACGGTGATCGACGCAGGCGAGAAGCCGGGCGGACGTCTGCTGACCGAATTCTCGGCGGACGAATTGCCGCCAGAGACGCTCGACGGGGAAATTGCGGTGATTTTCGCGCTTGGCATCGAGCTTCAAGCCGGCAAGCGATTGGGCGACGAGACGACCCTGAACGAACTGCGCAATCAGTTCGATGCCGTACTGCTGGCGTGCGGCGCGACGGACAAGAAGGACGTCGAGGCTTGGGGCCTCAAAGCTGCTTCGCGTGGCGTTGCCGTCAACAAGGGGACCTTCGAGACGAATCTTCCCGGCGTATTCGCGGCCGGTAACGTCCTTCGCGGCAAAGGCATGGTGGTGCGCAGCGTTGCGGACGGCAAAGAGGCAGCCGGGGCGATCGGCCAGTATCTTGCGGGAAGGCCGATCACGCCCGTCGGCCGGCCTTTTTCCTCGCGAATGGGAAAGCTCCAGGAAGGCGAAATGGGCGAGTTCCTCGCGAGTGCGGGTGACGGACCGCAGCTCGACAAAGAGAGTACTGAGCCTCAACCGCTCTCACTCCCGATCGCATCGCAGCAAGCGCACCGCTGTTTGAGCTGTGGATGCGCTGCGCAGGGCAGTTGCAAGCTCGAACGGTACGCAATCATGTACGGCGCGGAAACCGCCAGGTACCAGAGCGACCGGCGAGCGTTTGTGCAGGTCAACCGGAGCGGCTCGGTGATCTACGAACCGGGCAAGTGCATCAACTGCGAACTGTGCATCAAGATCGCGGCCGAGTCGAGTGACGCCTTGGGATTGACGTTCGTCGGCCGGGGCTTCGACGTGCGAGTGGGCGTCCCATTCCACGGAACGATGGAGGAAGCCCTAGGCGATATGGCAGCCAAGTGTATCGCGGCTTGCTTGACGGGTGCCTTGTACCTATCACCTGTGCACACGCTGGCCCCGAGAGCGAGCAGACAGGAAGATTGAGAAGAAGGATATCAAGTACCCGCTCAGAAGTTTCCGTGCGGAATAGAAACCCGGTTTTTTCGGAAAAACCGGGTTTCTGTCACCGGTCCAATCTCCGAAGATTTGTGGTGAGGTACTTACTGCCGTTAGAACTCCAAATCGGAAAAGACCTCTGAGTCTTCGTCGTCCTCGAAGATGTGCGGTGGATCGAAATCGAGGTTTTCCGTTGCGGGCTCCGGCGGCGCGGGTGCGGGGGCCTTGGGGGCCTCCGCGGCGAAGTCGCTTGGTGCCGGCGCCGCTGCCTTGGCCGCAGCCTTGGATTCGGCTGGATCGATATACTGTCCGGCGGCGATCCGCTGTTCCCACTGACGAAGTACGTCGTCACTCATGCCGAATGCCCGTTCGATGTTCATCGACGCCTCTTTTCCCGTGTTGGGCAAAGACGCCTTGATGCTCAATCGCCCGTTCGCAGCATAGTGAAACTGCACAACCACAGGCGACTTGGCCGGCAGGTTCGAAGGCAGACCGGTGACAGCGCACTTGCCAATCGCGGTCGAATTCTTGCCGCTGTCATCGCCGCCCTCGACCACGTGGACCACCACACGCTGTTGGCCCGCGCGATGCGTGACGAATCTGCTGCGGCTGCGGGCTGGTAAGGTGGTGTTGCGCGGTATCATGATCCGGCGGCGGCGCATGCCTGTTTCCTTCTCCAGTCCCAACACACCCAGATCGTGAGAATTGACGTTCTTGACCGCCAGGTTCCGATCCG